>CALBSG010000158.1 GCA_937927675.1 uncultured Paracoccaceae bacterium
GGCCTTTTTATTTGGCGCGCGGCCAATCCGTCGCCGGAAGCGTGTTCAGAAACCGGGTCGCCTCGGCCCGGATGTCGGCACGGCGGCCCGGATCCATGGCGCGCAGGCCTTTGACCGGCATGGCCATCCGCGGATTCTTGGCAAAGCGGGCTTCGTGGCGGTCGATGAAATCCCAGTACAGGTAGTTGAACGGGCAGGCTTTTGGGCCCAGCTTCTCTTTCACGTCATAAAAGCAGCCACCGCAGTAGTCCGACATCCGGTTGATATAGGCACCCGAGGCAGCATAGGGCTTGGACCCGATCCGTCCGCCATCTGCATGCAGCACCATGCCGTGGGTGTTCGGCAGTTCCACCCAGTCAAAGGCATCGGCATAGACGGCGAGATACCATTCTTCCACCGCAGCCGGGGCAATCCCGGCCAGAAGCGCAAAGTTGCCGGTCACCATCAGCCGTTGAATATGGTGGGCATAGGCGGTGCGCTGGGTGCCATCGATCACCTGTGCCATGCAGCGCATTTGGGTCTTCCCGGTCCAGTAGAGATCGGGCAGCGCGCGGTCTGCACCCAGCGCATTGGTTGCGGCATATCCCGGCATTTCCAGCCAATAGATGCCACGCACAAATTCCCGCCAGCCAAGAATTTGGCGGATGAACCCTTCGACGGCATTCAACGGTGCCTCGCCGCGATGATAGGTTGCCTCTGCCGCGGCACACACCTCTAACGGCGTCAGAAGGCCGATGTTCAGGGCCGGGGAAAGCAGGCTGTGGTAGAGAAAATCCTCTCCGGCCTTCATGGCGTCCTGCACATCCCCGAAGCGCGGCAGTGCCACGGTGATGAAGTGGTCCAGCGCCGATAGCGCCTCGGCGCGGGTGACAGGCCAGCCAAAGGGTTCAAGATCACCGAAATTGTTGGGAAAGGTCTGCGCAACAAGGTCAAGCACGTCGCGGGTGATCGTGTCGGGGTCAAAGCGCAGGCGGTCGGGCAGGGCGGTGCCCTTTGGCAGCGGTTTGCGGTTTTCGGGGTCGAAATTCCATTGTCCGCCCTCTGGCGCATCGCCGTGCATCAAAAGCCCGGTTCTGCGACGCATTTCACGGTAGAAATACTCCATCCGCCCGGTTTTCCCGGCATGAGCGAGAGTGGCGAATTGAGTGCGGGAACAAAGAAAACGGCTGTCGGGTAAAATGTGAACGGGTAGGCCAAGAGCGGCGGGCCACCCCGTGATCATCTCTTGCACCCGCCATTCGCTGGGTTCGGTGACGATCACCGCGTCGCAGGCATGACGGACAACGGCGCGGGCGACCTCGCCGGTGAAGCTGTGGCTGTTCGCCGGATCGTCGAGGCGAACGTAGTCAACAGTCACGCCCTTGGCCCGCAGTTCCTCGGCGAAATGGCGCATGGCTGACAGGATCAGCGCAATCTTCTGTTTGTGGTGCGGGGCATAGCCCGTCTCCTCCGCCACCTCGACCATCAGAACGACATCGTCGGCAGGCCGCAGATCTTTCAGCGTCGGCAAGCCGTGGCTTAACTGGTCGCCGAGGATAAGGTGCAGGTGGGTCATCTGTTTCGGTCCGCTTGGGTCGGGTGGCAGGTCGCGGGCATAGGTGGTACAGCAGGCGCCGAAGGCAACCTGTGCTGACCAATTGGGCCAAAGATTGTTTGAGAATCTGCTTGCGATGTAGGGGGCGTGACTATAGAGACGCCCGGCGCGGCTCCGTATGGAGAATCGCGCTTTCGACTATTCACAAAGCGAACCTATGAGCCGGGCATCCCGCCTGTGTTTACGTTCGGAAGGAAGAACTGATGCAAGGTCAAACCATTCGCATTCGGCTCAAGGCCTTCGATTACCGCGTGCTGGACGCCAGCACCCAGGAAATCGTCTCCACGGCCAAGCGCACCGGTGCCACCGTTCGCGGCCCGATCCCGCTGCCGAACAAGATCGAGAAATTCACGGTTCTCCGTGGTCCGCACATCGACAAGAAGTCGCGCGACCAGTGGGAAATCCGCACGCACAAGCGTCTCCTCGACATCGTAGATCCGACCCCCCAGACCGTGGACGCGCTGATGAAGCTCGACCTCGCCGCTGGCGTGGATGTCGAGATCAAAGTGTAAGGGAGCAGAGACATGCGTTCTGGCGTTATCGCTAAGAAGCTGGGCATGACCCGGCTGTTTCTGGAAAACGGCACCCAGGTGCCGGTGACCGTTCTGCAACTCGACAATCTTCAGGTCGTGGCGCAGCGCACCGCTGACAAGGACGGCTACACCGCTGTTCAGCTCGGCGCTGGCTCTGCCAAGGCCAAGAACACCACGGCCGCGCAGCGTGGCCACTTCGCCAAGGCGAACGTGGCTCCGAAGCGCAAGATCGCGGAATTCCGCGTGTCGGCTGACAACCTGATCGAAGTGGGCGCGGAAATCACCGCTGAACACTATCTGGCAGGTCAGTTCGTTGACATCGCCGGTACCTCGATCGGTAAAGGCTTTGCTGGTGCGATGAAGCGTCACAACTTCGGTGGTCTGCGTGCTTCGCACGGTGTGTCGGTTTCGCACCGTTCGCACGGTTCGACCGGCCAGTGCCAGGATCCGGGCAAGGTGTTCAAGGGCAAGAAGATGGCTGGCCATCTTGGTGCCGTTCGTACCACCACCCAGAACCTGCAAGTGGTCCGCACTGACGCGGAACGCGGCCTTCTGATGATCAAGGGTGCTGTCCCCGGGTCGAAGGGTGGCTGGGTCACCGTCAAGGACGCTGTGAAGAAAGCCGCTCCGGCTGGTCTTCCGCTGCCGGCCGCCATTCGCTCGGCTGCTGCCGCAGCACCTGCTGCCGCCGAAGGGGGTGAAGCATGAAACTTGATGTGATCAAGCTGGACGGCGGCAAAGCCGGTTCCATCGATCTGGACGAAGCGCTGTTCGGCCTCGAGCCGCGCGCCGACATCCTGCACCGTGTGGTGCGCTGGCAGCGGGCGCGTGCCCAAGCTGGCACCCACTCGACGCTGACCCGTGGGGAAGTGTCGTACTCGACCAAGAAGATCTATCGCCAGAAAGGCACCGGCGGCGCTCGTCACGGTTCCAAGAAAGCCCCGATCTTCCGTCACGGTGGCGTTGTAAAGGGCCCGACCCCGCGGTCGCACGCTCATGACCTGCCGAAGAAGTTCCGCGCGCTTGGCCTGCGCCATGCGCTGTCTGCCAAGGCGAAAGCCGGCGAGCTGGTGATTTTGGATGTGGCCACCATGGCCGAAGCCAAGACCGCCAACCTGGCAAAAATGGCGACGGAGCTGGGCTGGAAGCGCGTTCTGGTCATCGATGGTGCAAACGTTGACGCGAACTTCGCGCTGGCGGCCCGCAACATCGACGGCATCGACGTGCTGCCGACCATCGGCGCAAACGTCTATGATATCCTGAAGCGTGACACCCTGGTGATCACCAAAGCAGGTATCGAAGCTCTGGAGGCTCGTCTGAAATGAGCGCGAAACCCGAACATTACGACCTGATCAAAAAGCCGATCATCACGGAAAAGGCCACCATGGCCTCGGAAGCTGGTGCGGTTGTGTTCCAGGTCGCCATGGACGCGACCAAGCCGCAGATCAAAGAAGCCGTTGAGGCCATCTTTGGTGTGAAGGTCAAGGCCGTGAACACCGTGGTCGCCAAAGGCAAGGCCAAGAAGTTCCGTGGCCGCGCTGGCGAGCGCAGCGACAAGAAAAAAGCCTATGTCATGCTGGAAGCTGGAAACACCATCGACGTTTCCACCGGCCTCTGATAGTTGGCAGCGAATCTCGCGGCCCCGGGTTTCCGGGGCCGTGGGTTTTTATCGAATCGACAGGTGAAAACCTGTCTGAACCGGGGACCTTCGGGGCCCTTAACCCGGGTCGTAAGGCCCGATAGCTGACGGAAGACAGAGAACATGGCACTTAAGTCGTATAAACCGACGACGCCAGGCCAGCGTGGGCTGGTTCTGATCGACCGTTCGGAGCTGTGGAAAGGCCGTCCGGTCAAATCCCTTACTGAGGGTTTGACCAAAACGGGTGGCCGGAACAACACCGGACGTATCACGATGTGGCACAAAGGCGGCGGCGCAAAGCGTCTGTACCGCGTTGTGGACTTCAAGCGCACCAAATTTGACATGGCCGCTGTGGTCGAGCGGATCGAATACGATCCCAACCGCACCGCGTTCATCGCCCTCGTTCGTTACACGGACGGTGAGCTTGCTTATATTCTTGCCCCGCAGCGTTTGGCCGTGGGTGACAGCGTGATCGCTGGCGCCAAGGTCGACGTGAAGCCGGGCAACGCCATGCCTTTCTCGGGCATGCCGATCGGTGCCATCGTGCACAACGTCGAGCTGAAGCCCGGCAAGGGCGGCCAGCTGGCGCGCGCTGCAGGCACCTACGCTCAGTTCGTTGGTCGTGATGGTTCCTATGCTCAGATCCGCCTTTCGTCGGGCGAACTGCGCATGGTCCGTCAGGAATGCATGGCCACCATCGGTGCCGTGTCGAACCCCGACAACTCGAACCAGAACTTCGGTAAAGCCGGCCGTATGCGTCACCTCGGTGTTCGCCCGACGGTTCGCGGCGTTGCCATGAACCCGATCGACCACCCGCATGGTGGTGGTGAAGGCCGGACCTCTGGTGGTCGTCACCCGGTTACCCCATGGGGTAAGGGGACCAAGGGCAACAAGACCCGCAAACCGAAGGCATCGGATTCGCTGATCGTCCGTTCGCGTCACGCCAAGAAGAAAGGGCGCTAATCCATGGCACGTTCCATCTGGAAAGGCCCGTTCGTCGACGGTTATGTCTTGAAAAAGGCAGAGACCGCGAAAGCCTCGGGCAAGAACGAAGTGATCAAGATCTGGTCGCGTCGTTCCACCATCCTGCCGCAGTTTGTTGGCCTGACTTTCGCCGTCTATAACGGCAAAAAGCATGTGCCGGTTGCTGTGACCGAAGAAATGATCGGCCAAAAGTTCGGTGAATATTCGCCGACGCGGACCTACTACGGTCACGCCGCCGACAAAAAAGCCAAGAGGAAGTAAGCCATGGGTCAGGAAAAGAATCCGCGCCGCTTGGCGGACAACGAAGCACAGGCGATCGCCCGTATGCTTCGCACCTCGCCGCAGAAACTGAATCTTGTCGCCGGTCTGATCCGCGGCAAGAAGGTTGAAAAGGCGCTTGCCGATCTGACCTTCTCCAAGCGCCGCATCGCCGGTGACGTGAAGAAGTGCCTGCAGTCGGCCATCGCCAATGCGGAAAACAACCACAACCTCGACGTTGACAGCCTTGTCGTCGCCGAAGCCTGGGTCGGCAAGAACCTGGTCATGAAGCGCGGTCGCCCGCGTGCCCGTGGCCGTTTCGGCAAGATCATGAAACCGTTCAGCGAGATCACCATCAAGGTGCGTCAAGTCGGGGAGTCTGCATAATGGGTCAGAAGGTTAACCCGATTGGGATGCGCCTCCAGGTCAACCGCACCTGGGACAGCCGCTGGTTCGCTGAGTCGAAAGACTACGGCAACCTGCTGCTCGAAGACCTCAAGATGCGCGAATTCGTGCATGAAGAGTGCAAGGCTGCTGGTATCTCGCGCGTCATCATCGAGCGTCCGCACAAAAAGTGCCGTGTGACCATTCACACTGCACGTCCGGGCGTGATCATCGGCAAAAAAGGTGCAGACATCGAGACGCTTCGCAAGAAGCTGAACGTCTTCACCAAGTCGGAACTGCACCTGAACATCGTCGAAGTGCGCAAGCCGGAACTGGACGCTCAGCTCGTTGCTGAATCGATCGCCCAGCAGATGGAACGCCGCGTGTCCTTCCGTCGCGCTATGAAGCGTGGCGTGCAGAACGCGATGCGCATGGGCGCCCTCGGCATCCGTGTGAACGTGTCGGGCCGCCTTGGCGGTGCTGAAATCGCCCGGACCGAATGGTACCGCGAAGGCCGTGTGCCGTTGCACACCCTGCGCGCCGACATCGACTATGCGCTGTCGGAAGCCATGACGCCCTATGGTATCATCGGTGTGAAGGTCTGGATCTTCAAAGGCGAAATCCTTGAGCATGATCCGCAGGCCCATGACCGCCGCCTCGCTGAAGCCGCTGATGGCCCCGCTCCGCGCGGTCCTCGCCGCGACCGCGAACGCGCGTAAGGAGGTAAAGTTATGCTGCAACCTAAGCGTACAAAATTCCGCAAGGCCTTCAAAGGCCGGATCCATGGCGAAGCCAAGGGCGGTTTCCTCCTGAACTTCGGTTCGTTCGCCCTGAAAGCGACCGAGCCGGAGCGTGTGTCGGCCCGTCAGATCGAAGCGGCTCGCCGCGCGATCACCCGTCACATGAAGCGTCAGGGCCGTGTTTGGATCCGTATTTTCCCGGATCTGCCGGTTTCCGCCAAGCCCATCGAAGTTCGTATGGGTAAGGGTAAAGGTTCGACCGACCGTTGGGTTTCCAAGGTCAAGCCGGGCCGTATCATGTTCGAGATCGACGGCGTGTCCGAAGTGATCGCACGTGAAGCCCTGCGTCTCGGCGCGATGAAGCTGCCGGTCACCACCCGTATCGTGGCCAAAGAAGACTGGTAAGGTTTTGCCCTCGGGCAAAACCAGTGCGGTCTAGCGGATTTTCATCGAAAATGCGCGGGCAGCCCCCGGTTCAAGTTACAAAGGCCCCGCCGGCGACGGTGGGGCCTTTTGCTATGCGCCCTCTCCCGAGTGGGGCAGGGGCGCCAGACCTTCACGGCTGCATCGCTTTGCCATCTTGCGCCATTGTCCGCCTTGTGGAAGGACGAGCGAAATCGATCCTTGCAGGAGCCCCCGATGTCCTCTGTCACCAATCTGTTCGTCACCCCGCTTTACCGTGCCAAACTGAATGATCTGGCCAAGAAGAAGGTGGATTATGAGGAGCTGAAATCGACCTGCCTTGCTATCGCCGAAGATGATGAGGCGGGGCAGGAATGGTGCGAGCGCGAAGGCTATCCGGGTTACACCTCCTACGCCTCGCTGGATGATCTGCCGTGGCGCGCGCCGATCTTTGGCGATTTGGAAAAGGCCCTGGACAAACATGTGGCGGCCTTCTGTGAGGCGCTGGGATTTGACCTTCAGGGCAAGAAGCTGAAATGCAACGCCTTCTGGATCAACATCCTGCCCGAAGGCGGCACCCATTCCAGCCACATCCACCCACATTCGGTGATCTCTGGCACCACCTATGTCTCCATGCCCGACGGCACGTCCGCACTGAAGCTGGAAGACCCGCGCTTGGCGATGATGATGATGTCGCCCTTGCGCAAGAAGGACGCCGCCGAAGCGCTCCAGCCGTTTGTGTATGTGAAACCCGAGGTGGGCGAGATGCTCTTGTGGGAAAGCTGGCTGCGCCACGAGGTGCCGATGAACATGTCGGAAGAAGAGCGGATCTCGGTTAGCTTCAACTATGGTTGGGCCTAAGGCCAAATACTCCTTGCTGCGGCGGGGCTTCCCCCCTATACGGCGCTATCCACGATTCCGGGCAACCGCGAATCGTTGGTTTGTCATTGATCCGCCAGATCAACGGTAACCCTGAAATCACTTTGGGGGCCGTCTGGTGATTGTGAAAGGAAGAGGCGCATGAACGCCAAAGAACTGCACGGGAAAACCCCCGAAGCGCTGCGCGAGAACCTCGTTGCGCTGAAGAAGGAGGCGTTCAACCTGCGCTTCCAAGCCGCCACCAACCAGCTGGAAAACACTGCTCGCATGCGCGCTGTCCGTCGTGACGTCGCTCGCATCAAGACCGTGCTCGTCCAAAAAGCTGCTGAAGCTGCGAAGTAAGGGGAACCGCCATGCCGAAACGTATCCTGCAGGGTGTTGTCACCTCGGACAAGAACGAACAGACCATCACCGTTTTGGTGGAACGTCGTTTTAAGCACCCGCTGCTGCAAAAGACCGTTCGTAAGTCGAAGAAATATCGCGCTCACGATGCGGAAAACAAGTTCAAGATCGGTGACACTGTTCGCATTGAAGAGTGTGCGCCGATTTCGAAATCCAAACGTTGGACAGTCGTCGTCGAGGCCTGAGGCCTCGCTGACGGTTGTCTTCCGCTAATCGAAACCCTGGGGGCCGGTTAATGGTCTCCAAAGGTCGGGAGAAACCAAATGATTCAGATGCAAACGAATCTGGATGTTGCTGACAACTCCGGCGCTCGCCGGGTGCAGTGCATCAAGGTTCTGGGCGGTTCGCACCGCCGTTATGCTTCGGTCGGTGACATCATCGTTGTTTCGGTGAAGGAAGCCATTCCGAAGGGCCGTGTTAAGAAAGGTGACGTCCGTAAGGCTGTTGTCGTTCGCACCGCCAAAGAAGTTCGCCGTGAAGATGGCACCTCGATCCGCTTTGATCGCAATGCCGCCGTCATCCTGAACAATCAGGGCGAACCGGTCGGTACCCGTATCTTCGGGCCGGTCGTGCGCGAGCTGCGTGCAAAGAACTTCATGAAGATCATCTCGCTTGCGCCGGAGGTGCTGTAATGGCTGCTAAACTCCGTAAGGGCGACAAGGTCGTCGTGATCACCGGCAAGGACAAGGGCAAGCAGGGGGAAATCTCCTCGGTGAACCCGTCCGCAAACAAAGCCGTGGTCGAGGGCGTCAACGTCGCGATCCGTCACACCAAGCAGTCCCAAGCGTCGCAGGGCGGCCGTATGGCGAAAGCCATGCCGATCGAGCTGTCGAACCTGGCACTGATGGACAAGAACGGCAAAGCCACCCGCGTCGGTTTCCGCATGGAAGGCGACAAGAAGGTGCGTTTCGCCAAGACCACCGGGGAGGCGATCTGATGCTGGATCAAGCCAATTACACCCCGCGTTTCAAGGCCATGTACCAGGCCAAGATCCGCGCTGCCCTCAAGGCCGAGTTCGGCTACAAGAACGACATGCAGATCCCCAAGCTGGACAAGATCGTCCTGAACATGGGTGTCGGCGAGGCCGTGAAGGACACCAAGAAGGTCAAGACCGCTGCTGAAGAACTCAGCGCGATCGCCGGCCAGAAGGCTGTCATCACCAAGGCCAAAAAGTCGATCGCTGGTTTCCGCGTTCGCGAGGAAATGCCGCTCGGCTGCAAGGTTACCCTGCGTGGCGACCGGATGTATGAATTCCTTGACCGTCTGATCACGGTTGCCCTTCCCCGCGTCCGCGACTTCCGCGGCGTCAAGGGCACGTCTTTTGATGGCCGCGGCAACTATGCCATGGGCCTGAAAGAGCAAATCGTGTTCCCCGAGATCAACTTCGACAAAGTCGATGAGATCCTCGGCATGGACATCATCATCTGCACCACCGCCAAGACCGACGCGGAAGCCAAGGCGCTGTTGAAGGAATTCAACATGCCCTTCACGTCGTAAGCGCGAGGAACCGATAATATGGCAAAGAAATCCATGGTGAACCGCGAAGTGAAGCGCGCCGCTCTTGTGAAGCAGCATGCTTCCAAGCGCTCTGCGCTGAAAGCGGTGATCAACGACCAGTCGAAGCCCGTTGAAGAGCGTTTCAAAGCGACTCTGAAACTGGCCCAGATGCCCCGCAACTCGTCGGCAACGCGGATCCACAACCGCTGCCAGCTGACCGGTCGTCCGCATGCGTTCTATCGCAAACTGAAACTCTCGCGCATTATGCTGCGGGAACTGGCCTCGTTCGGTCAGATCCCTGGCATGGTCAAGTCGAGCTGGTAAGGAGATCGCGATATGTCGATGAACGATCCGATTGGCGATATGCTGACCCGTATCCGCAACAGCCAGATGCGTGGCAAGTCGACCGTGTCGACCCCCGCTTCGACCCTGCGCGCCCGTGTTCTGGACGTGCTTCTGTCGGAAGGCTACATCCGCGGCTACGAAAAGAAAGCCACGGCCAACGGCCAGGGCGAGTTTGAAATCAGCCTGAAATACTACGAAGGTACCCCGGTGATCCGCGAAGTTAAGCGCGTGTCGAAGCCCGGCCGTCGTGTGTATATGGGCGTCAAGGATATCCCCTCGGTCCGCAACGGCCTGGGTATCTCCATCGTCTCCACGCCGAAAGGCGTCATGTCGGATGCAAATGCACGGGCGGCCAATGTTGGCGGCGAAGTGCTTTGCACCGTGTTCTAAGGAGGGGTTGAATGTCTCGTATCGGCAAAAAACCCGTCGCCCTTGTCAAAGGCGTTTCGGCCACGATCTCTGGCCAGACCGTCGAAGTCAAAGGCCCCAAGGGCACCCGCAGCTTCACCGCTGGTGACAATGTCACGCTGACCCTGGAAAATGACACGATCAAAGTGACGCCTCGTGGCGCCTCGAAGATCGCCCGTCAACAGTGGGGCATGTCGCGCTCGATGATCGAAAATCTGGTCATCGGCGTCAGCACCGGCTTCAAGAAGGAAATGGAAATTCAGGGTGTTGGTTATCGCGCTGCGGTGGCTGGCAATATCCTGAAACTGTCGCTGGGTTACAGCCACGAAGTCAACTTCGAGGTTCCCGCCGGCATCACCGTGACCTCTCCGAAGCAGACCGAAATCGTTGTGGAAGGCATTGACCAACAGCAAGTTGGTCAGGTCGCAGCGAACATCCGCGAATGGCGCAAGCCCGAGCCCTACAAGGGCAAAGGCATCCGCTATAAGGGCGAGTTCGTCTTCCGCAAGGAAGGTAAGAAGAAGTAAGGAGCGCAACAATGGCGAACACCAAAAGAGAGCTGTTCCTCAAGCGCCGCCTGCGCGTTCGGAACAAAATCAAGGCGATGGCCAATGGCCGTCTCCGCCTGTCCGTTCACCGCTCGTCGAAGAACATCAGCGTTCAGCTGATCGACGACGCCAAGGGCGTGACGGTTGCTGCGGCCTCGACCCTCGAAAAGGATCTGGGCTTCGTGGGCAAAAACAACCTGGAAGCGGCGACGAAGGTGGGTGCCACCATCGCCGAGCGCGCCAAGAAGGCCGGTATCGAAGAGTGCTACTTCGATCGCGGCGGTTTCCTCTTTCACGGCAAGATCAAGGCTTTGGCCGATGCTGCCCGTGAAGGCGGCCTGAAGTTCTGAGGAGTTGAAAAATGGCAGAACGTGAAAACCGTCGGGACAATCGTGGTGGCAATGATCGCCGCGATAACCGGCCCGAGGAAACCCCGGAATTTGCTGACCGTCTGGTCGCAATCAACCGTGTTTCCAAAACCGTAAAAGGCGGCAAGCGCTTTGGCTTTGCGGCACTCGTCGTGGTCGGCGACCAAAAAGGTCGCGTCGGCTTCGGCAAGGGTAAAGCCAAGGAAGTGCCGGAAGCGATCCGCAAGGCAACGGAACAGGCCAAGCGCCAGATGATCCGCGTGCCCTTGAAGGACGCCCGCACGCTGCACCACGACATGGAAGGCCGTCATGGCGCCGGTAAAGTCGTGATGCGCTCGGCTGTGGCCGGTACCGGCATCATCGCCGGCGGCCCGATGCGCGCTGTCTTCGAAATGTTGGGTCTGCAGGACGTTGTTGCGAAGTCGATCGGCTCGCAGAACCCCTACAACATGATCCGCGCCACCATCGACGGTCTGAAAGCAGAGACCTCGCCCCGTCAAGTTGCGGCTCGCCGCAACAAGAAGGTGGCCGAGATCCTGAACAAGCCCGCTGCTGAAACCGTGGAGGCCTGATCATGACCGCCAAGAAGACCATCGTCGTCAAGCAGGTGGCTTCGGCCGCCCGCCGCCCGGCTGTTCAGACCGCGACCCTGAAAGGTTTGGGCCTGAACAAGATGAACCGCACCCGTGAACTGGAAGATACCCCTTCCGTCCGCGGCATGGTGAACAAGATCAGCCACCTCGTTCAGATCATCGAAGAGCGCGGCTAACTGTTTGGTGGGTTAATCGACCCGCCCTACAATCTGGCGCCCCAAGGGAAACCTTGGGGCGTTTTCATTTGCGTGAAACGAATCTTCCCATGGGCTAAAGCCGTGCTAGGCTGAAAGCTGCGCCCCGGTAGACGGGGTGATTTCAGGGAGGATATTATGGCGGCGAAATACGCAGGTGGCTGCGCCCATGTGCATGTGACAGCAAGCGCTGAACCCATCGACAATCACGAATGTCATTGCAATGTGTGCAAATCGGTGACCGGCCAGCACACGACCCATGTTGCGTTCTTTAATTATGGCGATGTGAGCGTCGATCATCCCGAAAAGATGAAGCGGGTTCCCTTCAATAAGGACAATCCGAACGGCCCCTTGGAAATTTGTGTCTGCGCCGATTGCGGGGCAGCGCTGATGCTGGATGACAAACAAAAGCGCATCCGCGTCGCGGTGCCGAATGTCATGGGCTATGACGATGCGAAATTCCCGAAGGCCACCTATCACGCCTTCTGGGATGAGACGAAAGGGTATGACGCCCCGACGGACGGCCGCCCGGTCTACAATGCATTGCAGCCGAGCTTTGTCTGGCCGACGGGCGCTTGAGGCGTCAGCCCAGCCCCGCGAGTGTGACAGGTCAGTGGCGGGGGGAGAACCCCGCCCTACTGGGCTTGATTGATCCGGCATAGCGCTCTATACGCCCTCGGTGGCCCTGTGGGTCATAGAATCAACAAGAAACGCCGTGTTTGCCCCGCCGTCGCAGTGGGTGCAGTTCCGGCATAGGAGTTTGCGACATGAAACTGCATGAACTTTCCGATAATCCCGGCGCCGCCAAGAAGCAAAAGCGCGTTGCGCGTGGTCCGGGTTCGGGCAAGGGTAAAACCGCTGGCCGTGGTATCAAGGGTCAGAAGTCGCGTTCGGGTGTCGCCATTGGCGGCTACGAAGGCGGCCAGATGCCGCTGTACCGTCGTCTGCCGAAGCGCGGCTTCAACAAGCCGAACCAAAAGCAATTCGCCGTTGTCAACCTGGGCCTGATCGAGAAATTCATCGCTCTGGGCAAGCTGGACGCCAAGGCCGAGATCAACGAAGACGCTCTGGTTGCCGCTGGCCTGACCAAGGGCAAGCACGACGGTATCCGCATCCTGAACAAGGGCGAGATCAAGTCGGCTGTCAAACTGGTGGTCACCGGCGCCTCCGCCGCGGCGATCGAGGCGGTCAAGGCCGCTGGTGGTTCGCTGACGGTTGCAGCTGCTGCTGAATAAGAGGTTGTGAGCGGCCGCAAGACCGCTTACATCCTTTCCGAGTTTTCCCGCGCCGCCGACCGGAGAACGGTTCGGCGGCGCTGTCATGAAAGAGACCAAACATGGCATCTGCTGCAGAGCAAATGGCGGCGAACCTCTCGTGGGGCGCGCTTGGCAAGGCGACCGACCTGAGAAGTCGCATCTTCTTTACCCTTGGCCTTTTGATGGTTTACCGGCTTGGGACCTATATTCCGGTTCCGGGAATCGACGGCCAGGCGCTGCGCGATTTCATGTCGAATGCCGGGGCCGGTCTGGGCGGTATCCTGAACATGTTCACCGGCGGCGCAATCAGCCGCATGGGGATCTTTGCCCTTGGCATCATGCCCTATATCTCGGCATCTATCATCATCCAGCTTCTGGCATCGATGATTCCGGCACTGGAGCAGATGAAGAAAGAAGGCGAGCAAGGCCGTAAGAAGATGAACCAGTGGACGCGCTATGCGACCGTCGCGCTGGCGTTGTTCCAAGGCTATGGCATCGCGATGTCCATTCAGGCGGGTGGCCTGGCGCATGAGCCCGGACCGTTCTTCGTCGCCTCCTGCGTCATCACGCTGGTGGGTGGCACCATGTTCCTGATGTGGCTGGGCGAGCAGATCACCGCCCGCGGCATCGGCAACGGCACCTCGCTTATCATTTTCACTGGCATCGTGGCGGAAATTCCGGCGGCGCTGGCGCAGTTCTTCTCGATGGGCCGGTCGAATGTCATCTCGACCCCGGTCATCATCGGCGTGTTGGTCATGGTGGTTGTGGTGATCGCCGCTGTGGTCTTCATGGAACGCGCACTGCGCAAGATTTCGATCCAGTATCCCCGTCGTCAGGTCGGCATGAAGATCTACGACGGTGGCTCCTCGCACTTGCCGATCAAGGTTAACCCCGCGGGCGTCATTCCGGCGATCTTTGCCTCGTCGCTGCTGCTGTTGCCGATCACGATCTCGACCTTCTCTGGTGCACAGACCGGGCCGATCATGTCGACGATTTTGGCCTACTTCGGCCCCGGCCAGCCGCTGTATCTGTTGTTCTTCGTGGGCATGATCGTGTTCTTCGCCTACTTCTACACCCACAACGTGGCCTTCAAGGTCGATGAGGTGGCCAAGAACCTGCAAGATCAGAATGGCTTCATTCCCGGCATCCGCCCCGGCCGCAAAACCGAGGATTACCTCGAATATGTGGTCAACCGGGTTCTGGTTCTGGGTTCGGCCTATCTTGCCGCTGTCTGTCTGCTGCCTGAAGTGCTGCGCAGCCAGTTCGCGATCCCCTTCTATTTCGGCGGCACCTCGGTGTTGATCGTGGTCTCGGTGACGATGGACACCATCAACCAGATCCAGTCGCATCTCTTGGCGCATCAGTATGAAGGCCTGATCGAGAAATCGAATCTGCGGGGCAAGAAGCGTGCCCCCAAGGCTCCGGCACGGCGTTAAGGGACATCCATGGCGAACATCATCCTTCTTGGTCCGCCGGGGGCGGGCAAGGGCACGCAGGCCGAGCGTCTGGTCGCTGGTCGCGGCATGGTGCAGCTGTCCACCGGCGACATGCTGCGTGAGGCCAAGTCTTCGGGCACCGAGATGGGCCGCAAGGTCGCCGAGGTGATGGAGCGCGGCGCGCTGGTGACGGACGAGATCGTTATTGGCCTGATTGAGGAAAAGCTGGAAAAGGGGGCCCCGGGCGGGTTCATCTTCGACGGTTTTCCGCGCACGCTGAAGCAGGCCGATGCCTTGGCAGATCTGTTGGCGCGCAAAGGCCTGAGCCTGGATGCGGTGATCGAGTTGGTGGTGGATGATACGGCTTTGGTTGGTCGCATCGTCAAGCGCGCCGATGAGGCCCGCGCTAAGGGGCAGCCCGTGCGCAAGGACGACACGCCGGAAGTCTTCGAGATTCGCCTGCGCGAATATTACAAGAACACTGCGCCGCTGATCGGCTACTACTGGGCAAAGAAAAGCCTGCGTCAGATCGATGGCATGGCAGAAATGGGCGCCGTTTCTGCGGCTGTCGCGAAAGTTCTTGACAACTCCTGAGATTCCGCCCGGCCCGGCTTGACGGGCGGGGGGAAAGCCCCTAAAGCACAGCGTCCCGCCATGGAATCGCTGTGGTTCGGGTTTCCCATTATTTGGGAAGATCGTCGTCAGAGGCGTCGCCTCTGGCAGTTGTGAAAAAAGGTTCTGGTGCAACGGAACCGCAACGAAAGGACAAACGCCTTGGCTCGTATTGCTGGCGTAAACATCCCGACCCAAAAGCGGGTTATCATCTCTCTGCAGTATATTGCAGGGATCGGCGCGCATAACGCCCAAAACATCTGCACCGCGCTGAACATTGATGCCGCACGTCGCGTCAATCAGCTGACCGATGCTGAAGTTCTGGCGATCCGCGAATACATCGATGCGAACTTCACCGTCGAAGGCGACCTGCGTCGCGAAGTGTCGATGAACATCAAGCGTCTGATGGATCTCGGCTGCTACCGTGGCCTGCGTCACCGTAAGGGCCTGCCGGTCCGCGGTCAGCGCACGCACACCAACGCGCGCACCCGCAAGGGCCCGGCCAAAGCCATCGCTGGCAAGAAGAAATAAGGGGTAGGACCAATGGCACGCGATACCAAATCCACCCGCACGAAGAAAAAAGAGCGCAAGAACATCGCCGCTGGCGTTGCTCACGTGAACTCGTCCTTCAACAACACCAAGATCCTGATCTCCGACGTTCAGGGCAACGCCATCTCCTGGTCGTCCTCGGGCACCATGGGCTTCAAGGGTTCGCGGAAATCGACCCCCTACGCCGCTCAGATGGCCGCCGAAGACGCGGGCCGCAAGGCACAGGAACATGGCGTGAAGACGCTGGAAGTCGAAGTGCAGGGCCCCGGTTCGGGCCGTGAATCGGCTCTGCGCGCGCTGGCTGCCGTGGGCTTCAACATCACCTCGATCCGTGATGTGACCCCGCTGGCTCACAACGGCTGCCGCCCGCCGAAGCGCCGCCGCGTCTAAGGCAATTTTATTTCAATCGGGCCGTGCGGTTTCGCGCGGCCCGATTGCGTGATTCCAGATCCTCGGGCGTCACCTGGCTTAGGGACATGGGCAGGTGACAAGAATGGAGGCGAAAGCATGATCCACAAAAATTGGCAGGAACTCATCAAGCCGCAGCAGCTGGTCGTGAAGGCTGGGGCAGACGCAAATCGCGTCGCCACCGTCATCGCTGAACCGCTGGAGCGCGGCTTTGGTCTGACGCTGGGCAACGCGCTGCGTCGCGTACTGCTGTCGTCGCTGCAAGGTGCTGCGATCACCAGCGTGCAGATCGACAACGTCCTGCACGAGTTCTCCTCGGTCGCCGGTGTGCGTGAAGACGTCACCGACATCGTGCTGAACCTGAAAGGCGTTCGCCTGAAGATGGAAGTCGAAGGGCCGAAGCGCCTGTCGATCTCCGCCAAGGGCCCGGGCGTTGTCACTGCTGGTGACATCTCGGAAACCAACGGGATCGAGGTTCTGAACAAGGACCACGTGATTTGCCACCTTGACGATGGCGCCGACGTTTACATGGAACTGACGGTTTCGACCGGCAAGGGCTATGTCTCGGCTGACAAAAACCGTCCGGAAGATGCCCCGATTGGCCTGATTCCGATCGACGCTATCTACTCGCCGGTCAAGAAAGTGTCTTACGAAGTGCAGCCGACCCGCGAAGGTCAGGTGCTGGACTATGACAAGCTGACCATGAAGATCGAGACCGATGGCTCGCTGACCCCTGATGATGCTGTGGCCTATGCCGCCCGCATTCTGCAGGACCAACTGGCGGTCTTCGTCAACTTCGACGAACCGGAATCGGCCAAGGCTGGCGAAGTGGACGCAGGGTTGGAGTTCAACCCGCTGCTGCTGAAGAAAGTCGACGAGCTGGAGCTTTCGGTGCGTTCGGCGAACTGCCTGAAGAACGACAACATTGTCTACATCGGCGATCTGATCCAGAAAACCGAAGCCGAGATGCTGCGCACCCCGAACTTCGGCCGCAAGTCCTTGAACGAAATCAAGGAAGTGCTGTCGGGCATGGGTCTGCACCTGGGCATGGAAGTCGAAGACTGGCCGCCGGAAAATATCGAAGATCTGGCGAAACGCTTCGAAGACCAGTTCTAAGAGCTTTGGGGGGCGTTCGCGCCCCCCGCAAATGCCCGGGATGCCGGGGAAAACATGGGCAAATCCGCCCCAACGAAGCCGGATCAACGCAATCTGGCAACACAAAGCAAAACACGCGAATAGGAGATACCCATGCGTCACTCGAATGGCTACCGCAAGCTGAACCGCACCCACGAACACCGCAAGGCGATGTTCGCGAACATGGCTGGTTCGCTGATTGAACACGAACAGATCAAGACCACCTTGCCGAAAGCCAAGGAACTGCGTCCGATCATCGAAAAGCTGATCACCTTGGCAAAGCGCGGCGATCTGCACGCTCGCCGTCAAGCTCATGCCCAGTTGAAGCAAGACATCCACACCGAGCGCCTGTTCGCCATCCTTGGCCCGCGCTACGCGTCCCGTCAGGGCGGCTATGTCCGTATTCTGAAAGCTGGCTTCCGCTATGGCGACATGGCCCCGATGGCGATCATCGAGTTCGTTGATCGTGACCCGTCGGCCAAAGGCGCTGCGGACCACGCTCGCACCGCTGCTTTCGAAGCTTCGGAAGACTAAGACTTTAACCGCAAGGTTCATGAAAGGCCCGCGCACTGCGCGGGTCTTTTTCATTTGGGCCAGCCCCTCCATTTTCAAACATGGTTAATAGGGGGTAGGTTAAGCCAGAAAGCACTGAAAACGACTTTTTTGAGACACGGCAATGTCTTGGGCGTGGCTATTGAAGTGAAATTTGAATCAGTTCTGGTGCAACTGCTGGTGGCATTCTAAAGTTAGTTTAAGAATCGCAACCTGGCGAAAAAGACATGTCTGTTAAACTTGGTATGGATGTCGAACTGCATCAGTTGGCCCTGCTGGCCCCTGCCGGGTATTCGATTGGTTTGCACATCCGCTTTACCGCGCCTTTGTTCATGTTTCAGACCTATGATCCGGCTTGGCTCGACCATTACACGGAAAATGGCTATGTTTTGCGCGATCCGATGGTGGCTTGGGGGTTCTCGACCACCGGTACCATCCGTTGGAGCGACTCGTCGCTTCCCGATCCCTTCGGCCTGTTCAAAAAGGCCGCCGAGCACGGTTTGACTTATGGCGCCACCATTGCCTGTGGCCCGATCAAGTCACGCACCATTGCTTCTTTCGCCCGATCTGACCGCGAGTATCTGGACGCCGAGATCGCCGCCATTGCTGCCATTGTTGACAGGCTGCACGCGGCAACCGAGCCGCCGGAAGAACTGACCAAAGCTCAGATCGAGGCGCTCAAGTGCATTGCCGGGGGGGACCGGATCGCGGCGGCTGCGGCCAAATTGGGAATTTCGGAAAGCGCGCTGAAGGCGAGGATTACTTCGGCCCGCATCCGATTGATGGCCCGCACAACGGCCGAAGCGATCCAGCGGGCAAAGGATTATCGCCTGATGTAATCAAAACCCCTCCTGCAAGGTTCGACTGCCATCCAACCTCAAA
Source organism: uncultured Paracoccaceae bacterium (assembly GCA_937927675.1). GTDB lineage: Bacteria > Pseudomonadota > Alphaproteobacteria > Rhodobacterales > Rhodobacteraceae > Tabrizicola_A. The sequence goes on from CALBSG010000158.1 coordinate 18,598, forward strand.
GGAGCTGCCATGCTTACCACCACTCTTTCTTTTGCCAATTTGCACAACCATGGCGAGTTATTTGCCAACATGCTTCGCGCTAGGCGCGAATTGTTCATCGTTCACAACAAATGGAATCTGCCCGAGGCCATGGGCATGGAATACGATCAATACGACACGCCGGCGTCGCGCTGGGTCGTGGTGCATGATGACGAGGGCAAGGTTCTGGCGGGCAATCGTCTGACGCCAACCACCACCCGCTGCGGCATCTACAGCTACATGATCCGGGACGCGCAACGGCAACTTCTGGATACGATCCCGTCTAACCTTCTGCATGACGAGGCACCGGTGGTGGATCACATCTGGGAAAGCTCGCGGCTGTTTGTCAGCCACGATGTGCCCTCGTCGATCCGCCGTCGGGTCCATGCGCAGTTGATCGCGCAGTTGGGCGAAACCGTCCGCGGGTTGGGGGCGACGCATTGCCTGACGCTTCTCGCCGCGACCTGGCCCCGGTGGGCCGACCGCGTGGGGGTCAAGATGAAGGCGATGGGCCCGGTGATGGAAATCGACGGTATCGACAATCAGGTTGTGATGATGGACTTCAGCCAGACCGTCCATTGACGCCAGGGCTTTCGCGCGACCGCGTGGCGGCGTAGTCTGGGCGGCATGGCTGATCTGTTTGATACCGCTGCCGCCCCTGCTGCGCCTGCTGGGCCGCGCCCTTTGGCCGACCGCTTGCGGCCGCGCAGCCTGTCCGAGGTGATCGGGCAGGCGCATGTGCTTGGCCCCGAGGGGCCCTTGGGCGCTATGCTTGCCGCGCGCTCGCTGTCCTCGCTTGTCCTTTGGGGGCCGCCGGGGGTGGGCAAGACCACCATCGCCCGGCTTCTTGCCGCGGAAACCGATCTGGCCTTCGTGCAAATTTCGGCGATCTTTACCGGGGTTCCTGACCTGCGCAAAGTGTTCGAAACGGCGAAGATCCGCCGTGCGAACGGGCAAGGCACGTTGTTGTTCGTTGATGAAATCCATCGCTTCAACAAGGCCCAGCAGGATGGCTTCCTGCCCTATATGGAGGATGGCACCATCCTTCTGGTCGGTGCCACCACGGAAAACCCGTCATTCGAGCTGAACGCAGCTCTGCTCAGCCGCGCGCAGGTCATCGTCTTGGAACGGCTGTCTTTGGCCGATCTCGAACGTCTGACCCAGCGTGCCGAAAAAGAGCTTGGTCGTGCGTTGCCCCTGACAGGTGACGCCCGCGAGGCGCTGATCGAAATGGCAGACGGCGATGGCCGGGCGTGCCTTAACCTGATCGAGCAGGTCGCTGCGTGGAAAACCGATCATGCCTTGAACCGTGACGAGCTGTCCCGCCGCCTGATGCGCCGGGCTGCCAAATACGACAAGTCGGGCGAAGAACATTACAACCTTATCAGTGCCTTGCATAAATCCGTGCGCGGCTCAGACCCCGATGCGGCGCTTTATTGGTATGCCCGCATGTTGGAGGGCGGCGAAGACCCCCGCTTTCTTGCCCGCCGCCTGACGCGCATGGCGGTCGAGGACATCGGTCTGGCTGACCCGCAGGCGCAGGCCGTCTGCATCGACAGTTGGCAAACTTATGAACGGCTGGGCAGCCCCGAAGGCGAACTCGCGCTGGCCAATGCGGTGGTCTATCTTGCCCTCGCGCCGAAATCGAACGGCGTCTACACCGCCTATAAATCGGCCCGCGCCGCTGCGCGCGAGACCGGCAGCCTTATGCCGCCGCGTCAAATCCTGAACGCCCCGACGCGGTTAATGAAGGACATCGGCTATGGAGCGGGCTATGCCTATGACCACGATGCCGAGGATGGCTTTTCCGGCCAGAACTACTTCCCCGATGGCATGAAGCGCCCGGTCTTCTATGCCCCGCCCGAACGTGGTTTTGAACGCGAGTTGAAAAAGCGCATCGACTACTTTTCAAAACTGCGGGCCAAGCGCGAAAGCTGACCCGTAGCCTTTATCTTGGTGAAAATATCCCCGCCGGAGGCCTCTGCGGGATTTCTCGGACGCTCCGCTGGGGATATTTTCACCAAGATAAAGGCAAAGACCCTGCGCCGCGCTGCGACGCGTGGCGGTTGACAAATGCTGCGGGCACGCCCAAGGAACCGCCATGTTCTGGACAGGTCTTCAAGTTGCTTTGGGTGGGGCCGCAGGCTCTGTCCTGCGTTATCTGGCCGTGGCCGCCTTTGGTGGGCCGTGGGCGGTGGCGGCTGTCAATGTTATGGGCAGCTTTGCCATGGGTATGTTGTTTGTGATCCTGTCGAGCCGAACCCAGCTTTCGCCGCTGTTGATGACGGGCGTCTTGGGCGGCTTTACGACATTCTCGGCCTTTTCGCTGGATGCCCTTCGGCTCTGGCAATCCGGGCAGACCTTGCAGGCGGGGCTATATGTTGCCGTCTCGGTCGGCCTTTCCCTTTTCGCCGTCGCCTTTGGCGCGGCCCTTGCCAAAGGAGTGCTGGCATGAGCGGCGTGAAACTTTTGACCGTGTCGGCGGACGAGGGCGAACAGCGTCTGGACAAATGGTTCAAGCGCCGGTTCCCGCAGATCAGCCAAGGCCATGTCGAAAAGATGTGCCGCACTGGGCAGATCCGTATCGATTCTGCGCGGGCGAAGGCGTCGGACCGGGTGGCCCCCGGTATGGTCATTCGCGTGCCGCCTTTGCCGGATGCTGAAGCGCCCAGCCGTCCGCTTGAAGGGCGCGTCAGCGCATCCGACACCAAGATGATTCAGGATGCGGTGCTGTGGAAGGATGAGCATATCATCATCCTGAACAAGCCCGCAGGTCTGCCCAGCCAAGGCGGTTCGGGGCAGGGGGATCGTCATGTCGATGGCCTGACCGAGGCCTTGAAATTCGGTTACAAGGATCGTCCCAAGCTGGTGCATCGGCTGGACAAGGACACCTCGGGCGTCTTGATGCTGGCCCGTACCGACCGGGTGGCGCGGGCGCTTTCAGAGGCTTTGCGCAATCATCACACGCGCAAGATTTACTGGGCGCTGGTTGCCGGTGTGCCGAACCCGCGTCAGGGCAGCATCAAATATGGTTTGATGAAGGCCCCCGGTCACGGCCGCGGCGGTGAGGGTGAAAAGATGCAATGCGTCCACCCTGCAAAAATGGGCGATTACCCGGATGCCAAGCGCGCCCATACCGATTTCTTCACGCTGTGGTTCCTTGGCACCCGACTGTCGTGGATGGCGCTGGAACCGATCACCGGGCGCACCCATCAGTTGCGCGCCCATATGGCAGAGCTTGGTCATCCGATCATTGGCGATGGCAAATATGGCGGCTCGTCCACCGAAAACATGGGGGATGGCTGGGGCGCAGGTCTGGGCGGCGAGATCAGCCGCAAGCTGCACCTGCATGCCCGCAGCCTGACCATTCAGCACCCGATCACCAAAGAAACTATGACCTTCACCGCCCCCTTGCCCGAGCATATGGCCAAGACTTGGAAGCTCTTGGACTGGCGGGAGAAGGACATTCCTGCAGACCCGTTTGAGGCCCGCAGATGAGCGGCTGGACGGCGAAGCGGTTCTGGAAGGCGGCCAGCGCTGAGCCTTGCGACGGCGGCTACACCGTGCGGCTGGATGGGCGGGCAGTGAAAACGCCGGCTAAGGCTGCGGTGGTGGTGCCGACGCTTGCGCTTGCACAGGCTGCGGCGGCGGAATGGGATGCCCAACAGGGGGCCGTCAAGCCTGAGACCATGCCGGTGACGCGGGCCATCAACTCGGCCATCGACAAGCTGTCGGTGCAGTTTGACGAGGTTGTCGGCTTGTTGGCGGCCTATGGGGCCAGCGATCTTTTGTGTTATCGCGCCGTCGGGCCAGAGGGCCTCGTAGCCCGGCAAGTGGCCGGCTGGGATCCGCTTCTCGAGTGGTCGGCTGCAGAGCTTGGCGCGCCGCTGGTCACCACGGCCGGGGTTGTTCACATTGACCAACCGCCGGGCAGCATCGCCCGCCTGCACGCCCTGACCGCCGGTTTTGATGCATTCCGGCTCGCCGCCTTTCATGACCTTGTGGCAATTTCCGGTTCGCTGATCCTTGGCCTTGCCGTCACCCACGGTCGGCTTACCCCGGATGAGGCCTTTGGTCTGAGCCGAATCGATGAGGCTTGGCAGATCGAAATCTGGGGTGAGGACGAGGAAGCCGCACTTCTGGAAGCGGCCCGTCATCAGGCCTTTCACGAGGCTGCCCGATTCTACGGATTGTGCGGGTAACAATCTTGCGCGATTTGCAGTGCCGATTTTCGGCATTGTGCGCGATACAATGGTCAAAACGCGCTTTACCTAGCGACACGCTGGTTTGGTGGATGTTTTTCTTGACCTTTCCCAAGCCGTTATCCGATGATCCCCGACACTGGTAGCGCAAGCACCACACCAAATCTCGCACTCGCGCAAAGCGGGGCGTCTGAACCCTGCCTTATCGGGCAGTTCCACAGGAAGAGGTAAGAATGAAAAGATCCATGTTCCTCGGCACGCTCGCGGCCAGCACCGTTCTGGCTGGCGCGGCCTTTGGCGGCACGCTTGACGATGTGAAAGCACGCGGCGAACTGCTGTGTGGGGCCAATTCTGGTCTGACCGGCTTTGCGGCCCCTGACGCCAATGGCGAATATCAGGGCTTTGACGCCTCGCTGTGCAAGGCTATTGCCGCTGCCGTTCTGGGCGATGCCAGCAAGGTGAAATTCGTCCCGCTGTCGAGCGAAGTGCGCTTTACCGCGCTGGCCTCGGGTGAAGTGGATGTGCTGATCCGCAACTCGACCTTCACCTTCTCGCGCGATTCTGACCTCAAGCTCGATTTCCCGGTCATCAACTACTATGATGGTCAGGGCTTCATGGTGAAGAAAGACCTCGGTGTGTCTTCTGCCAAGGAACTGGATGGGGCGACCGTCTGTATCCAGACCGGCACCACGACCGAGTTGAACCTTGCTGACTTCTTCAAGGCCAACAACATCACCTATACCCCGGTGACCGTGCAGGACGACTCCGAAGCACAGCGCAACTACCTTGCCGGGTCGTGCGACGCCTTTACGACCGATGCTTCGGGCCTTGCGGCTGTGCGTTCGGCATTCCCGGATCCGGAAAACCACATCATCCTGCCGGAAATCATTTCGAAAGAGCCGCTTGGGCCGGCCGTGCGCCATGGCGACAACGCTTGGGGCGACGTGGTGCGCTGGACCTTCAACGCGCTGTTGATCGCGGAAGAAAAGGGCATCACCAAGGCCAATCTGGCTGAAGTCGAAGCCTCCTCGACCGACCCGGAAGTGCGTCGTCTGCTCGGCCTTGAAGGCGACATGGGCGTGATGCTGGGTCTGGACAACGCCGCCTTCAAGAACGCGATCCTTGCCAACGGCAACTATGGCGAAATCTTCGAAGCGTCGATCGGCACCTCGACCCCGATCGGTCTGGCGCGCGGGTTGAACGCGCTTTGGACCCAAGGCGGCCTGCAATACGCGGCTCCCTTCCGGTGATCCATCAACTGGGCGCATCCTGTACCGGGGTGCGCCCGTTTCGCTAGAAGACCAAATGACGCCAGAACCAGCAGGCAATGCCTGCACGAAGCCGCAACTCAAGACGGTAAGGCTCGGCACAGGGGGAAATCATGACGCTTGCCGCTGACGCGCCGAAAGAAGCCTTTCGGCTCTCTATGCTCATCTATGATACGCGCTACCGATCTTACACGATTCAGGTTGCGGTGCTGGTCCTGCTTTTGCTGTTCATGGGCTGGATCACGGACAATACGATCAAGAATCTGGCTGAGCGTGGCAAGGATATCAGCTTTAACTTCCTGTGGCAGCGCGCTGGCTATGACATCGACCAGCAGTTGATCCCCTATACCAATGACAGCACCCATGGCCGGGCGGCGGTGATCGGAATTCTGAACACGCTGGTCGTGGCGATCTTTGGCTGTCTTTTTGCCACGGTGATCGGCGTGGTGGCCGGTGTGCTGCGACTGTCAAAGAACTGGCTCGTGGCGCGAATCATGACAGTTTACGTCGAGGTGTTCCGCAACGTACCGGTGGTGTTGTGGATCATTGTCGCTTCGGTCTTTTTGACCGAAACCCAACCCCAGCCGCGCGATTACAAGGTCACCGATGAGATGATCGCTGCGGGGGAATCCCCCAAGGCTGAAATGCTGTTCGGCGCCTTTGCCATCACCGGGCGCAGCACCAACATGCCCGCCCCCTTGCTGACCCGCCCCTTGCCGACGGTCGAGATTGCCACCGTGCCGGTCAGCCTGTCGCTGCTGGCCTTTCTGGCCGTTGTGATTGGCTCGGTCATGGTCAACAGCCGCTATCTGGCCAAGGTAAAGGCCGAGCAAGAGGCCACCGGCCTGCGACCCACGACATGGTGGAAGTCATTGCTGATCCTCTTTGGCCCTTCGATTGCGCTTTTGGTCGCGATGGGGCTGCATCTGGACTATCCGGCATTGAAGGGCTTCAACTTTCAGGGCGGGATTTCAGTCAGCCATGCCTTTTCGGCGCTGCTTGTGGCGCTGTCGCTTTATACCGGGGCCTTCATTGCCGAAAACGTGCGGGGCGGCATTCAGGCCATTTCGCGCGGGCAATCCGAGGCCGCCTTTGCCCTTGGCCTGCGGCCCGGCCGCGCCATGAAACTGGTGATCTTGCCGCAGGCGCTGCGCGTCATCATCCCGCCGTTGATCAGCCAGTACCTGAACCTGACCAAGAACACCTCGCTGGGCATTGCCGTGGGCTATCTTGATTTGCGTGGCACTTTGGGCGGCATCACGATGAACCAGACCGGCCGCGAGATGGAGTGCATGCTTTTGATGATGGGGATCTATCTGGTCATCAGCCTGATCGTCTCGTCGGTCATGAATGCCTATAACAACGCCGTAAAACTGAAGGAGCGCTGAGATGTCTGTCGCATCGCCCAACGGTTCCTTTGTCCGCACCGAGATGTTGTCCCCCGAAGCGCCGCCCTTGGCCGAGCGTGGGCTGGTCAAATGGGTGCGTGAGAATCTGTTTTCCTCAGTCCTGAATACGATCCTGACGTTGGCAGGGCTGGCCTTTGTGATCTACGCTATTGCTTCGGCCTTGCCGTGGTTTCTGAACGGGGTCTGGAATGCCAAAGACCTGAAAGAATGCCGCGCCATCATCACCGCCAGCGCCGGGCCAGAGGCGACGGGGGCCTGCTGGGCCTTGATCCGCGAGCGGTGGCACCAGTTCCTGTTCGGCTTTTATCCGGCCGACCTTTATTGGCGTCCGGTTCTGGCCTTGGGGTTGTTGCTGATCTCGCTGGCACCGCTTTTGTATTACGGCTTGCGGCGTGCCAATGTGATGCTTGTTGGAATTGTCTCGGTGGCGACGCTGATCGCGTTGGCGCTGCTCGACCATGACATAACCCACCTTCTACTGTTTGCGGCCGTTTTCGCGGCGTTGAGCGCGCTGGCCTCGGTCGCCCCGAAACGCCTGATCTGGCTGACGCTGGTCTTTCCGCTTCTGGCATTCTTCCTTCTGTGGGGCGGGTCGGTTTGGGGGCCGGTCGGCGTGGCGGCGGGGTTCGTCATTCTTGCGCTGGTTTACCGCCTGACCAAGATCGCGTTGGGCGTTGTGGTGGCGACCGGTGTGGGTGTGGTGGCAGCCGCCGTCTGGTGGCTGATGCTGCAAACCAGCGTCACGACCGCGCTGCATGCGCTGATGCCCGTCGGTATTCCGCCGGTCAGCTCTGACCAGTTCGGCGGCTTCCTCTTGGCCTTTGTCATCGGCGTGACCGCCATTGGCGCCTCGCTGCCCATCGGGATCTTGCTGGCGCTCGGCCGGCGGTCGGACATGATGCTGATCAAGACGCTCTGTGTCGGCTTCATCGAATTCGTCCGCGGGGTGCCGCTGATCACCGTGCTGTTCACCGCGACCTTGCTGTTGGGGTATTTCCTGCCGCCGCAATCGAACTTTGACGTGGTGCTGCGCGTTATCATTCTGGTGACCTTCTTTTCCGCTGCCTATCTGGCCGAGGTGATCCGCGGCGGTCTTGCCGCCTTGCCCAAAGGGCAGTCAGAGGCTGCGGATGCGCTGGGTTTAGACTATTGGCAGGCGCAGCGGCTGATCATCATGCCGCAGGCGTTGAAGGTGTCGATCCCGGGCATCGTCTCGTCCTTCATCGGGCTGTTCAAGGATACCACGCTGGTTGCCTTTGTCGGCCTGATGGACCCGCTGAAAGGCGTCACCACCATCGTCCGCGCGGACGTTGCATGGAAGGGCATCTACTGGGAGCCCTACATCTTCGTTGGCGTGATCTTCTTTGCCGTCTGCTTCGGCATGTCCCGATACTCGATGTATCTGGAACAAAAGCTGAAGACTGATCATCGTTAACAGGGGCTCGTATCATGGCAAAAACCGCAATCGACCGCAGCAAGATGCAAGTCTCGGATGAAATCGCGATCCAGATCACCGGCATGAACAAATGGTATGGCAGCTTCCACGTGCTGCGCGATATCAACATGACGGTCAACAAAGGCGAACGCATCGTGATCTGCGGCCCGTCAGGGTCTGGCAAATCAACGCTGATCCGCTGCATCAACCGGCTGGAAGAACACCAGCAGGGGCAGATCATTGTTGATGGCACCGAACTGACATCCGACCTGAAGAATATCGACAAGGTCCGGTCCGAGGTTGGCATGGTGTTCCAGCACTTCAACCTGTTCCCGCATCTAACCATTCTTGAAAACTGCACGCTGGCGCCGATCTGGGTCCGAAAGGTACCGAAGCGCGAGGCGGAAGAGACGGCGATGCACTACCTGCACAAGGTCAAAATCCCTGAGCAGGCTCACAAATATCCGGGCCAGCTTTCGGGCGGCCAACAACAGCGTGTCGCCATCGCGCGCAGCTTGTGCATGAAGCCGCGGATCATGCTGTTTGACGAACCCACCAGCGCCCTTGACCCCGAGATGATCAAGGAAGTCTTGGACACCATGATTCAGCTTGCCGAAGAAGGCATGACGATGATCTGCGTCACCCATGAAATGGGCTTTGCCCAAGCTGTGGCAAACCGGGTGGTCTTTATGGATCAGGGCCAAATCGTCGAACAGAACGCGCCGAAAGAGTTCTTCTCGAACCCGCAATCAGACCGCACGAAGCTGTTCCTTAGCCAAATTCTTGGCCACTAAGACCTCGCGGCGCGCGGCGGTCAAACGTGCTGCGCGCCGTTCACTTCAATCTCGGCACCCGAGATATAGCTCGATTGGTCCGAACACAGGAACCAGATCGCATCGGCCACTTCCGATGGTTGACCCAAGCGCTGCATCGGCAGTTTTTCCACGATTTTGTCAGTTCCCGGCGAGAGGATGGCCGTTTCGATCTCGCCCGGAGCAATCGCGTTGACCCGCACGCCCAACGGGCCGAAATCATGCGCCATTTCACGCGTCAGCGCCGCCAGTGCCGCCTTTGACGTCGAATAGGCTGCCCCCGCGAAAGGATGCACCCGGCTGCCCGCAATCGAGGTGACATTGACGACCGAGCCTTTGGCTGCAGACAGTTCATCCTTCAACCCGCGCGCCAGCACGATGGAGGCGAAAAAGTTGACATGGAACACCTGACCCCACGTGCGCAGGTCGGTTTCCAAGCTGTTCAACCGGCTGCCCCCCGGCCCCTTGGGGCTGATGCCGGCATTGTTGACCAGCGCATGCAGCTTGCCGCCCAGCGTTTCCTTGATGACCTCCATCGCCGCGATGGTCTTGTCGGGGCTGGCCAGATCAATCTGAATATGGTTCGCCTCGCCATTCGGCCATGGGCAGCGCGGGTCAAAGGGCTGGCGCGAACAGGTCAGCACGCGCCACCCTTCGCGTTCAAACCGTTTCACGGTCGCATGGCCGATGCCGCGCGAGGCACCTGTCAAAAGAAGAGTTTTCTGGTCGGTCATGGGGCACCTCTTGGCCCGCAACTTAGGCCAATCCACGCCATGCGCAAGCAATGCTTGGCACGGGCTTGGAAAAGTCCTATGGGGCGAGAAAGACAGGAGTCCCGCCATGGAAAAGCAAACCCTGACCGTCGAAGACGCCAAGACGACCGCGAAAATGCTGTCCGAGGCGCTGCCCTATTTGCAGCGATTTGAAGGCTCTGTCGTCGTTGTGAAATTCGGCGGCAATGCCATGGGCGACGACGCTGCAATGGCAGAGTTCGCCCGTGACATCGTGCTGATGCGTCAGGTCGGCGTGAACCCGGTTGTGGTGCATGGCGGCGGGCCGATGATCAATGACATGCTGAACAAGCTGGGGATCAAGTCGGAATTCGTGCGCGGCAAGCGGGTGACCGACAAAGCCACCGTGCAGGTGGTGGAAATGATCCTGTCCGGGCTTGTGAACAAGCGTATCGTGCAGGCGATCATGGATGCCGGCGGCCGTGCCGTGGGGATTTCCGGCAAGGACGATGATCTGATGGTGTGCGAGGCCGACGATCCGGAGCTGGGCTATGTTGGCCGCCCCATCGAGATGAACGTGCAGGTGCTGCGTGACCTGTATAAGGCCGGGATCATCCCGGTTATCGCACCGGTCGGCACCGGTATGGCCGACAACGAGACGTTTAACGTCAACGGCGACACCGCCGCAGGTGCAATTGCCGGGGCTTTGCAGGCCGATCGCCTGCTGCTTCTTACCGATGTGCCGGGGGTCAAGGATGCCAGCGGGCAGGTGATGACCCAGATCACACCTGAAGAGATTCGCCAGATGACCGCCGATGGCGTGATTTCGGGCGGGATGATTCCAAAGACGGAAACCGCGCTGATGGCCTTGGACAAGGGCACGCGCGCGGTGACGATCCTGGATGGCAAGGTGCCAAACGCCTGCCTGTTGGAGCTGTTCACCGACCACGGCGCGGGCAGCCAGATCCGCTCAACCGCGCCGCGCGTCAAACCGCATGTTAAGCGCTAGATTTAATCGTGTCGGGTACTTACATTCATAAGGTGAAATGTGAGGCCCGATGCAAAACGACACCCTTCCGCGGTTGGCCATTTTTTTGGCACTCTTCGCTCTGTTTGCGGGGCTGGAGGCGTTTCTCCCGCGCCGCAGGCAAGACCAGCCACAAGAACGCCGCTGGCTGACCAATATTTCGCTGCTGATTCTTGGGGCGATCTCCTTGCGCGTCTTGGCGTTTGCTTTGCCTTTGCTTGCAGTTGGGGCGGCCATTGATGCCGGGCGGCTGGGGTGGGGGCTGTTTAATCATCTGACTTGGCCGCTTTGGATCGAAGGGCTGCTTGCGATCCTGTTTCTTGACTTCACGATTTGGGCACAGCACCTGATCACCCACAAAGTGCCGGTGCTTTGGCGGTTCCACCGCGTTCATCATGCTGACCGTGAGTTCGATGTCACAACGGCGCTGCGCTTTCACCCGGTGGAAATTCTGGCTTCGATGCTGGCCAAGGTCGGGGTGGTTTACCTGCTTGGCCCGCAGGCAATTGTGGTGGTGCTGTTCGAGGTGATCTTGAACGGCATGGCCATGTTCAACCATTCTAATCTGTGGGTGCCCTTGTGGTTGGACCGTTTGCTGCGATTGATCTTGGTGACGCCTGACATGCACCGGGTGCATCACTCGATCCATCGGCTCGAACATGACAGCAATTACGGTTTTGCTTTGTCGGTTTGGGATCGGATATTTCGAACCTATCGGTCTATGCCAGAGGCAGGGCACGATAAGATGGTGGTGGGGCTGAAATGGCAGGACGACAAACCCTCGCAGCTGGGCTGGACGCTGACGCTGCCCTTTCGGAAATAGAAAGCAGGCTGGCGGCGCATCAGCTGGACGTCCTTGGTGGCTTTCACCTCGAGGGCGATCCCGCGCTGCCTGCGGGTACCCGAACCCTGCTGCTGATCGGCCTGAAAGAGCCGGGCTTTTGGCCGCATGTTACCGCGCAACCCGAATGGGATGGCACGCCTGACCCGATGGACCGCTGGTCCCGCCGGGTGATCGGGGGGGTGGCCTGTGACATCGGCGCGAAGGCGCTGTTTCCCTTTGGCGGGCCACCCTATCACCCTTTCTACCAGTGGGCCTTACGCACTGGGCGAGTTTGGGACAGCCCGATTCGGTTGTTGGTGCAGGCGACACAAGGGTTGATGGTCAGTTTTCGTGGGGCCTTGGCAATCAGGGAGGTGGTCGCTGTTCCGCCTGCGGCGACCAAGCCTTGCGATACCTGCGTCACAAAGCCTTGCCTTATGGCTTGTCCCGCGGCCGCGTTGGGCGAGGGCGGCTATGATGTGCCCGCCTGCCATGCCTACCTTGCCGCAGGAGACCGCGATTGCATGAAAGCGGGCTGCATGTCGCGCCGCGCTTGCCCGGTGTCGGCAACCTATGCAAGGATGCCAGAACAGTCGGCCTATCACATGGGACAATTCCACAGATGAAGCGCTTGATCCTGACGCGGCACGCCAAATCCAGCTGGGATGACCCGCTGATGAGCGACCACGACCGCCCCCTGAATGAGCGCGGCAAGACGGCCGCGGCAGATCTGGGCCAATGGCTGGCATCGCGCGGGCATGTTCCGGGCGAGGTGCTATGCTCAGATGCGGTGCGTACCCGCGCCACATTTTCCGGCATCGCGCCCGCGCTGCCCGGCGCGCCCGAGTTGGAGTTGAAGCCTGCGCTTTACCACGCTGGCCCAGATGTCATGCTGGCGGTGTTGCGCCATGCCAAGGCTGATACGGTTATGATGATCGGTCATAATCCGGGCATTGCCGAATTTGCGCATCGTCTGGTGTCAAAGACCCCGATCAGCCCAGACTTCCGCAAATACCCGACCGGCGCGACGCTGGTCGTTGATTTCGCTGTCGAAAGCTGGGCCGATGTCAGCTTTGGTCAGGGGGTTACGGTGGATTTCATCGTGCCGCGCGAGATTGTCGTCTAAGATCGCTTAAATCATCGTGGCAATGACGGCGCGAAGGGTTTCAATCCCTTCGCCCTTTTCCGAACTCGTCACGATAATTTCGGGGTAAGCTGCAGGGTGCTTGGCCAGCGCCCCCTTCACCTGTTCGATCACTGCCGCGCGCTCTACCCGGTTGATCTTGTCAACCTTGGTCAGAACGGCCTGATAGGTCACGGCGGAGCGGTCGAGAAGCTTCAGGATCTCCTCGTCGACCGCCTTGACCCCATGCCGCGCGTCGATCAGCACGAAGGCCCGGCGCAGGGTTTGCCGCCCCGCAAGGTATTGCTTCAAAAGGGCTTGCCACTTGGCAACAATGGCCAGCGGGGCCTCGGCATAGCCATAGCCGGGCAAGTCAACGAGATAGCGCTCCTCGCCCAAGGCGAAATAGTTGATCTCTTGCGTCCGACCCGGCGTGTTCGAGGCCCGTGCCAAGGTCTTGCGCCCGGTCAGCGCATTGATAAGGCTAGACTTCCCGACGTTGGACCGCCCAGCAAAGCAGACCTCCAGCCGGTCGGCGGGCGGCAGGCCAGACATGGCGACCACGCCTTTGACGAAATCGACCGGGCCCGCAAAGAGCAGACGGCCTTTTTCGCGGGCTTCGAATTCGGGCTCCTCGGCGAGGGTGAATTGCATTTGGCTCATGTCAGGCTCCAGTCATCGCCGGTTGCGATGGGGCCGCTTTCGATCACTGTGGCGTAGACGCCAAAATCTTGGTGGCCAAAGGCGGTCTCAAGGGCGGAAAGGGTGTCGGCATCAAGGATGCCAGTTTCAGGGTTTACCTTGGTTGCGTTGCAACGGGTAATGCGTTCATCGATGCGCAAACTTGCGCCGCCGATGCGGATGGTTCGGCCGATCCAATCGAATTCTGCCCAAGGGGCGGCACCCTCAAGCCACAGGTTGCCGCGCCAGCGGTGTGGCGACAGGTCTTGCCCCATCCGCGCCGACAGATCGGCCAAAGACGCGGTGTGCAGGATCGAAACGGACTGAAACTCGCTGTCGGTCATGCCGCGCCCGGCCGTCACGATGGCTTTGGGCTGTGCACGATTTTCCGGGTTCAGGGGGCGGACCCAATCCAGAAAAACCGCCAAGTCGGCAGGATCGTCGGGGCGAAAACGCAGGTCTTCGCGATCAGGGTGGTGCAGCGTGACGGTGGCAGTCGCCTCGTCAAGGGTGCTGCTGATCGCCATCAACCCCGGTGCTTTGGCGCCGCGTGCAAAATTGACACAAGGGTTCCAACCCGGCTCCAGTCGCGCGGCCTCGTGGGCCACGGCCCAGTGCCGATCCCACGGCAGGCAGGCGCCCGCCAAAAGACGAACGGACGCGAGGGTTTCGCGTCCGTGTCCCTTGATCGGGTGGCGGCAGATCTGTGCCAGCCGTCCGGTCATTTCTTGCGGCTCTTGTCCGTCACGGCGATCGGCTTTTTCGCGCTGGCCTTGATGTTGCCAAAGATGTCAGGCCTTTTTCCGTGGCTTGCCATGATCAGGTACTGCTGGGCGAACGTGATCGTGTTGTTGGTGATCCAGTAGATGATGAGGCCAGAGGCAAAGGTCGACATCATGAACATGAAGACCCACGGCATCCACGCGAAGATCTGCTGCTGAACCGGGTCGGTGGGGGCCGGGTTCAGTTTCTGTTGCAGCCACATGGTGATGCCCAGAATGATCGGCAGGATGCCGATAAAGATCATGTGCGTCAGCGTGCCTGCGGCGGGTGCATCCCAAGGCATCAGGCCAAAGAGGTTGTAAAGCGACGAGCTGTCGGGCCCCGAAAGGTCATTCAACCAGCCGAAGAACGAGGCGTGCCGCAGTTCCAGCGTGTTCGAAATCACCTTGAACAGCGCATAGAAGATCGGGATCTGGATCAGGATCGGCAGGCAGCCCGCGGCGGGGTTAACCTTCTTTTCCTTGTAAAGCTGCATCATTTCCTTTTGCAGCTTTTGCTTATCCTCGCCGGCGCGTTCTTTCAGCGCTTCCATCTCGGGCTGCAACTCTTTCATCCGCGCCATGGAGACATAGGATTTGTAGGCCAGCGGCAGAACGATCAGCTTCAGCACAAAGGTCAGCGCGATGATCGCCAGACCCATGTTGCCGATCAGCCCGTGCAGGTGGTGCAACAGCCAGAAAATCGGCTTGGTGAAGAAGTAGAACCAACCCCAGTCGATGGCGTCGATGAAGCCCGCGATGCCTTGGTCGTTCTGATAGGCGCGGATGGTTTCCCATTCCTTGGCCCCGGCATAAAGCCGCGTCGTCACCTCGCCCGATGCGCCGGGGGCGATGGACATGACGTCATGATTGACCTCAGCCTGATAGATATCGCTCTGCGGCACATAACGGGCGACAGACTTCCACGGTTTTCCCTGCTCGGGAACAAGGGTGGTCATCCAGTAATGGTCGGAAAAGCCGATCCAGCCATCGGTGGTGGCGGCAACCTTTTCGGCCGGCAGCGTCTCACCCTCGGCCAGGTCGAAATCGGCGAATTTGGAGTATTTCACTTCGCCAAAGGTGCCATCGGTGCGGCGGATCAGGCCTTCATGCACGACATAGGTGCCTTGCAGCTTGGGCAGGCCATGGCGGGCCACGATGCCATAGGGCGCAAGGCGCGCCTCGACGGTGCCTTTGTTCTCGACCTTGTCGGTGACGGTGAACATAAAGTCCTCGTCCACAGACAGGGTGCGGATGAAGGTCAGGCCTTTGGTGTTTTGCCATTCAAGGGTGACGGGTTGGCCGGGGGCCAGCGTGCTGCCCGAAGTGACCGTCCACAGCGTTTTGGTGTCCGGGACATCCGACGGTTCAAGACCGTTGCCTGCCAGCCAGCCAAAAACAGCGTAATAGGGGTGGTCCTTACCCACGGGCGACAAAAGCCGGACCTCGGGCGAGGTCTGGTCGATGGTTTCGCGGTAGGTTTTCAGAGACAGATCGTCAATCCGCCCACCTGCAAGCGACAAGGTGCCCGACAGTTTGGGCGTGTCGATGGTCAGACGCGGCGCCTCTGGCGTCGGCTCAGCCGCCGGGGCGGTTGCCGTGGGCTGGCTTTCGGCGGCTGCCGGGACGCTGGCCTCGGGCACGGTGGCCTGCTGGGCAGCAGTTTCTTCGGGGAACCACTGCGGGAACAGCATCGGCCCGCCGACGAACCAACCAAGGATCACCAGAAAGCTAAGCGCGGTCGCAAGGATGAGATTTTTGTTCTGATCGTCCATCTGGACCACCACCATTCCTGTTCAAAGGTCCGGCTGGTTCAACGCCAGAGGCGGCGAAAGGTCAAGCGCTTTCCCGTGGTAGGGCCAAGGAAAGCGTGACTTCGGCCGGGTTTCGCAGCCCCCGGCTGGCCAGAAGGTCAACGCGCGCGGGAACCGATGCGCGGCGCAGCGACCGGCCGGGCGCGGTGCCGCTCGATCCAGTCCATCGTTTCGTCCACAGGCATGGGCCGCGCAATTCCAAACCCTTGCACATCGCCGCACCCAAGTTGTGCCAGCATGGCATGTTCGCCGGGGGTTTCCACGCCTTCGGCCAGTGAGGCCAGGCCCAGCCGTTCGGCCATCGACAGGATGGCCGCGACCATCTTTTGCTGTTCGCGATCCTCGTCCACTTTGGTGACAAAGCTGCGGTCGATCTTGATGCGGCGCACGGCAAAACGACGGATTGAGGTGATAGAGGCATGCCCGGTGCCGAAGTCATCCAGATCAATGCCACAGCCCAGTCGGGCCAAAGCTGCGATGTTCGATACGATCACGTCATTGTCCGTTTCGGCAACCACATGTTCCAGAATTTCGACACACAGCCGGGCGGGCTCCAGACCAAAGCGATCCAGCTCCCATTTCAGTTTCTCTGCCAGCTTGGGGTTGCGCAACTCGGCTGCTGAGAAGTTGACCGCAACGGTTGGAACATCGAACCCGGCTTTGTCCCAACGGGTGATGGCTGTCAGCGCGTTGAAAAGCATCACCTCGCCAAGGCGTTCGGAAAGGCCGGCATCTTCTATCATCGGCAGGAAGTCACCGGGCGGGATCAGGCCGCGCTCGGGGTGATACCACCGGGCCAAGGCCTCAAACCCGGTGACAGCACCGGTGTCGGTCGAGATTTGCGGTTGGAAATGGGCGCGGATCTGGCCTTCGTCCAAGGCGGCCTCAAGCTCTTCCCGCAGGGCCTCGCGATCGGCGCGGTGGCGCGCCATTTCCGGGGCATAGGCGCGAATGGCCCCAGGCCCATGGCGGCGCGCCTCATCCGCGGCGATCTGGGCGGCATCCAACAGCGCCTTGCCATGCGGTTCCGGCGCACGCTGGCCAAGGCAGAAACCAACCGAGGCGGTGACATAAATGCGTTGCGCGTTCAGTGAGATCGGCACATTGATGGCGGCTTGCAGCCGGGCAGAAAGTTGCACCACGGTTTCCAGATCCAGCCTGCGCACCGGGGCGAGGGCGATGGCAAAACCGCCGCCTTCCAACCGCGCCACGATGTCACCACTGCGCAGGGCGGAACAAATCCGTTCCGCGCTGCGGGCCAAAACCTCGGTCTGGGCGGCGCGGCCATCGCGCTCCAGCACTTGGTCGATGTCATCGAATTGCGCCACGAGGCAGGCCGTGGTCTTGCCAGAAACCGGCTCATCGGCCAGCACGGCATCCAGCACTGCCACGACATGGCCGCGCAGGCCCACCCCCCCCAGCACATCGGGAAGGGCGGCGGGTGGCTCGGATTGGCGCAGGGCGCCGCTCAGGGCGAAGGCCAAGGGTGCCGCAAGCGCCACCAGCACCAGCACCCGCTCTCCGCCAAACCAAAAGGCGGCAAGGGTGATGGCGGGCAAAAACAGAATCATCTCGGGGCGCCGCAAAAATGCGGGAATTGCACGAGCAGGACGGGCAAGTTTGGCAATCAGCTGCATGAATGCGTCTCCGGGTCGGAGCCGGAAAATGACACCGGCTGGCCGAAGCTAGGCAAAAAGCCTGACTGCTTTATTAATCGCGAAGACGTAATTGCGGAGGAAAGTCTGTATCTTTAGAGATATCTCGGAGCAGTCCGCCAAAGTCGAAAAGACCCGGATCTGCAAGATGCGACGGGCGCACATTCATCAAAGCGCGGAACATCACCTGACGGCGACCGGGGCTGCGGGTTTCCCATTCGTCCAAAAGTTTTTTCACCTGCGCCCGTTGCAACCCTTCTTGGCTGCCGCACAGATCGCAAGGAATGATGGGATAATTCATCGCCTTGGCAAAGCGTTCGCAATCCGCTTCGGGTACGAAAGCCAAGGGGCGATAGACGAAAAGATCGCCCTCCTCGTTCACCAGTTTGGGGGGCATGGTGGCAAGCCGCCCGCCGTGAAACAGGTTCATGAAAAAGGTTTCCAGAATATCGTCACGGTGATGGCCCAAGACGACCGCCGAACAACCCTCTTCCCGGGCGATTCGGTAAAGGTTGCCCCGCCGCAGTCGCGAACACAGCGAACACATCGTGCCCCCCGGCGCGATTTTCGAGGTCACTACCGAATAAGTGTCCTGATATTCGATCCGGTGCGGCACAGCCATGCGTGACAGGAACTCGGGCAAGACAGTGGCCGGAAATCCCGGTTGGCCCTGATCAAGGTTGCAGGCCAAAAGATCGACGGGCAAAAGCCCGCGCCATTTCAATTCGGTCAGCACGGCCAGCAGCGTATAGCTGTCCTTGCCGCCCGACAGACAAATCAACCAGCGCGCGCCGGGTTCGATCATGCCATAAGTCTCGATCGCCTCGCGCACGTTTTGCACCAGCCGCTTGCGCAGTTTGCGAAACTCGGTCGACTTCGGCGCGCCGTAAAACAGCGGGTGGATGTCGTCGGAAATATCGTCGTCCAGCATGATGCCCTCGCAGTTACCCCCCCCTTCGCATAAAACCGGGCGCACGGCAAAGTGCTTTCATCTTGGCAAAATACTCCCCGCGGAGTGTCCTAAACCAACCGTCAGGGCCTCCGGCGGGAGTATTTGGGCCAAGATGAACCGGGCAGGGCCTAGCGCGTTTTGTCGAAGTCAGGATCAGAGCCCGGGACCGGATCGTAGCCATGGCCACCCCAAGGATGGCAGCGGCAGATCCGATGGGCGGCAAGGTAACTGCCTTTCAAGCCGCCGTGACGCTCCAGCGCCTCTAGCGCATAGGCGGAGCAGGTGGGTTGGAAGCGGCAGCCATGTCCGACCCATGGGCTTAGGAGCAAGCGGTAAGCGCGGACGGGCAGCGCCGCGAGGTGGGCGAGCGGCGTCATGGCTTGTGGAGGCGGGCCAGCGCGCCTTGCAGGTCTGCCAGCAGCAGCGCGAAGTCACGCTCTGTCGTCACGCCGGGTTTGGCCACCAGCACATAATCCCAGCCGGGCCGGGCCATCCGCGGCAGCACAGCGCGGGCGATTTCGCGCAGGCGGCGTTTTGCACGATTGCGGGCAACGGCATTGCCGATCTTTTTTGACGCGGTGAATCCAACACGGACGCCTGCGGTTTCGTCGCGGCGGTCGCGGGCTTGCACCAAGAAACCACCCGTTGCTTGCCGCAGGCTTGAGGCCGCGCGCAAAAAATCGGGACGGTTTTGCAGGGTAGAAATGCAAAGCGAAACCGCCGGAGAGGCTTGGGGTTGATCGGCATCGCTGCCTTGGCCCTGCGTCTCCGGCGGTGTCATGTCTTTATCCATGGCGTGGCCCCGAAAGGCCGCAGGGATTAAGCCGACAGCTTATGACGGCCCTTGGCGCGGCGGGCTGCCAGCACCAGACGGCCGCCTTTGGTGGCCATGCGGGCGCGGAAACCGTGGCGGCGCTTGCGGACCAGGTTCGACGGTTGGTAAGTGCGCTTCATCGCGGCTCTCCATAAGACGGTTGCCCGAACCTTAGAGGATTCGAGGGCGGTAACTTGAAGCCCGGTCTTTAAGCAGGCGGGCCGAGGCTGTCAACGCAGGTTTCGCGCGATTTCTGCAACATTTCGCGGAGAGGGACCAGTTCCCAAGGTGAAAACAGCGGGTTTCAAAAGAAAAACAGGGCTGCGGATCAAGCCCGCGTGAAACCTATGGCGCGGCGTGGCCATTCTGGACCATGTTTAGGGCATGAAACATCCTTGTGCCGCCCCCTCGCGCAGCGTTCTGCGTCATTTGCCTTTGGCCGTGATTCTTTCGGTCGCGGGGATTGCGGCCTTTGCCTTTCGTGATGTCCTGACCTTTGACACGCTTGCGCGGCATCGCGACAGCCTGATTGCCTTTCGCGATGGGCATTACCCTTTGGCCTCGGTTGGCTTTGTCGCGATCTATGCTGCGCTTGTTGCCCTATCAGTGCCGGGTGCGACGGTTGCGACGCTGACCGGGGGCTTCTTGTTCGGGATGTTTCCGGGCACAGCCTATAATGTCGGCGCAGCGACGCTTGGGGCCGCTCTGGTTTTTCTGGCCGCCCGTGCGGGGCTTGGGGCTGACATTTCTGCCCGCATCGCGAAAGGGGATGGTGCCGCCGCACGGTTGCAGGCGGGGTTGCGCGGCAATCAATGGTCGGTTCTGCTGGTCATGCGATTGGTGCCGGTGGTGCCGTTCTTTCTGGCCAATCTGCTTCCGGCTTTGGCCGGTGTCCGGCTTTGGCCTTTTGTTGCCACGACGGCATTGGGCATCGTTCCCGGCGCGCTGGTGTTCACCTCGATTGGCGCGGGGCTGGGTGAGGTGTTTGCCCGTGGTGAGACCCCTGATCTGGGGGTGATCTTTACCGCGCCCGTCCTTGGTCCCTTGCTGGGTTTGGCGGCGCTGGCCGCCTTGCCGCTGGTGGTGAAACTGTTTCGACGCAGCGGAGGTCCGGCATGAGCCTGTTGAAACCCGATCTTTGCATCATTGGTGCCGGCTCTGGCGGTTTGTCGTTGGCAGCGGGGGCCGTGCAGATGGGGGCCAGCGTTGTCTTGGTCGAAGGGGCGGAGATGGGAGGCGATTGTCTGAACGCCGGATGCGTGCCGTCCAAGGCGCTGCTGGCGGCTGGAAAGGCCGCCGAGGCGATGCGGCAGGCGGGGCCATTCGGGATCGGTCCGCTGCAGCCGGAAATCGATTTTGCTGCCGTGAAAGCCCATGTTGCGGGGGTGATCGCGGGCATCGCCCCGCATGACAGCCAAGCGCGGTTCGAGGGTTTGGGTGTGACAGTTCTGCGAGGGTGGGCACGGTTCACCTCCCCGCGCGAGGTGGAGGCGGCAGGCCACACCATTCGCGCCCGGCGCTTTGTCATCGCCACCGGATCGCAGGCCGCCGTGCCGCCGGTGCCGGGCATTGAGGCGGTGCCTTATCTGACCAACGAGACGATCTTTGCACTGCGCGAACGGCCTGAACATCTGCTGATTCTCGGCGGAGGACCGATTGGCATCGAGATGGCGCAGGCGCATCGGCGGCTGGGGTCGCATGTCACGGTGATCGAAGCCGCCCGCGCGCTGGGCCGCGACGATCCTGACTGTGTGGCGGTTGTGCTGGCGGCCCTGCGTGCCGAGGGAATTGCGATTCGCGAAGGGCAGGGGGTGGTGCGGTTGCGGCAAGTGTCAGCGGGGGTTGAGGCCGTTTTAGCCGACGGCACTGTGCTGACCGGTTCGCATCTGCTGCTGGCCACAGGTCGCGCGCCCGCGCTAGAGCGGTTGTCGCTTCAGGCAGGGGGCGTTGTGCATGACAAAAAAGGCGTGACCGTGCGGGCCAGCCTGCGCTCGGTCTCGAACCGCCGGGTCTATGCCATCGGCGATGCTGCAGGGGGGGCGCAGTTCACCCACGCTGCGGGGGCCCATGCGGGGGTGGTCATCCGTCAGGTGCTTTTGGGGTTGCCCGCCAAGGCCGCCGCGCGCGTGCCATGGGTGACCTACACCGAACCGGAATTGGCACAGGTTGGCCTGACCGAGGCCGAGGCGCGGGCCGAATTTGGCGGCCGCGTTAGGGTGTTGCGGGCCGATTTCGCCGCCAATGACCGCGCGCGGACCGAATTGAAAGCCAAGGGGCTTTTAAAGGTCATGGTCGTGCGGGGGCGTCCGGTCGGTGCCAGTATCGCGGGACCACAGGCGGGCGAGCTGATCGGCTTTTGGGCGCTGGCCATTGCCGCGAAGATCCGGATCGGAACTGTTGCCGGACTGATCTTGCCGTATCCAACCTTGGGGGAAACCGCCAAACGTGCGGCTGGGGCCTATTTCTCGGATAAACTCTTTGATAACCCTGCTTTGAAACGGGTTGTGCGGTGGGTGCAGCGCCTGATCCCCTGATGTCGGCGCTCTGGTCCGACGCGGGGCTGTCTGGCCTCGGCCCCCCGAGGATTTTTGAGCACAGAGGATGGGCGCAGGAGTGCAAGGCAGAAGGGGCAGGTTTCTGAACACCCTTTCGGGGCGGTTCCTGATCTTGACCGTGGCCTTTGTCATGTTGGCCGAAGTCTTGATCTTTGTGCCCTCTATCGCCCGGTTCCGGGCGGATTTCATGGCAGTGCGGCTGGAAAAGGCGCAAATTGCGTCGTTGGCCCAGTTGGCCGCCAGTGACATGGTGTCGCCCGAGCTGGAGGCCGAACTTCTGGCCAATGCCGAGGTTTACAACGTGGTTTTGCGCCGTGACGAGGTGCGCCAGCTTGTGTTGTCGTCGCAATTGCCCGCGCCCGTCAGTGCGACCTATGATCTGCGTGCCGCCGGCCCGTGGGAATTGATCCGTGATGCGATGGTCTGTCTGATGGATCCGGCCGACGACATCATTCGTGTTATCGGCAATCCGGTGCAGGAAGCGGGATTGCTGATCGAAATCACGATGGATTCCGCGCCGATGCGGGATGCGATGTTGGATTACGGTTTTCGGATCTTGCTCTTGTCGGCCCTGATCTCGGTCGTCACCGCGTTTTTGTTGTTCCTTGCCGTGCAGCGGTTGATCGTTCTGCCGATCCGCCGGGTGGCACAGCATATGGCCGCCTATGCCGAAGCCCCCGAAGATGCCCGCCGGGTGATCGCCCCGATGGCGCAGGTCGAAGAACTGCGCGAGGCTGAAGAAGCGATGCAGGCGATGCAGCGGCAGTTGACCGGCAGCTTGAAGCAGAAAGAGCGGTTGGCGCAGTTGGGCGGCGCGGTGGCCAAAATCAGCCACGATCTGCGCAATATCCTGACGTCGGCCCAGCTGTTCGCCGACCGGCTGGAGGGCAGTGCCGATCCCATGGTGGCGCGGTCCGCACCAAAGCTGGTCGGGTCGATCAGCCGGGCGGTTGCCCTGTGTGAATCGACGCTGAAATTCGGCAAAGCCGAAGAGGTCGCCCCGGCGATTCGCGCCATTGATCTGGCCGCTCTGGTCTCAGATGTGGCCGAGGCGGAAGGGCTGGACGAAGACGGCACCGTGGCCTGTCTGATCGAAGTGCCGGATGGGTTCCACATCATGGCAGATGCCGAGCAGCTTTACCGGGTGCTGTCGAATCTGGTGCGAAACGCCCGGCAGGCGATTGAGGCGACGGGCGAGGGCGGCACCATCGAGATTTCCGCCTCTGAGACGGCGGATGAATGGCGCATCCGGGTGGGCGATACGGGCCCCGGCCTGCCGGAAAAAGCACGCGAACACCTGTTCGAGGCGTTTCAGGGCGGCGCGCGCAAGGGCGGTACGGGCTTGGGCCTTGCCATTGCGGCAGAGCTTTTGCGCGGCCATGGTGGGCGGCTGGAACTGGCCCGATCCGATGCCGAGGGCACGGAGTTCTTGATCCACCTGCCAAAATCGGCCGTTGCCGCCTGATTTTTGCGACGGAACTTTCTGGCTGCGACGTTTCACCTCTGACGCACAGGAAGATGTTCGGAGTTTCACATGACGCTACGCAGTTGGGCCACCCCTTTGACGGTTGGCGCTTTTCTTTTGATCTCAGTCACCGGGATCTTGATGTTTTTCCACCTTGAAACCGGCCTGAGCAAGGTCGCCCATGAATGGCTGGGTTGGTTTTTGGTCTTTGGCGTTGCCGCGCACCTTTGGCTGAACTGGCGCGCCTTCACCACGTATTTCAAACGCCCTGCTGCGATGGCGATCATGGGGGCTGGCGTTGCGGTTTTGCTGGCCTCTGTTTCGGTTCCGGCGGGCGAGGGCGGCGGGCTTGCGGTGCGGCAGGTGATTGGCTCACTGACCACTGCGCCGATTTCCACGCTGGCCGCGCTGTCGGGTAAAGAGGAAGCCAGTCTTCTGGCCATGCTTGCCGTCGATCACCCCGGTGTGACCGCCGACCAAACCCTGACGGATCTGGCCGCAGGCAACGCCGATGCCGCCGTGGGCCTTCTGGCCAAGGTCTATGCAGAGGCCGAGGCCGAGTGATTGGCACTTTGGCATAAGGATTTGAAATTCTAATGCCGAATTGCCCTTGCAATGCCCCGCAGCCACAGCTAAACGCTGCCTCAAGACGGACCCGTAGCTCAGCTGGATAGAGCATCAGACTACGAATCTGAGGGTCGGGCGTTCGAATCGCTCCGGGTCCGCCACTCTCCCCTAGAATATTAAGCATATTTGCGCATTTGGACGCCTGTCCGTGTCTTCGTGATGCGTGCCAGAATCTCGTCAAATAGCATGGCCTAGCGTTCTGTCTCGTATGGGCAAAGAAATCACTCAGCGCCGGGTGGCCCGTCTCTGGCGTCGTGGCTGTGAGCGAACTATGGGCTATGGGTTGAAGGTCGCTGCTGGCATCAAGAGGGCGTCGCAGCTCCCAGCCCGTCCAGGTCTGCCTCCACTGCGGTGGTTTCGATGTCGTGCATTGTGACACCCGTCGCCGTGCCCGCGGGTGGGCGAATGGCGGCTCTCGAGATGTTTGTTTTTGGAGCGGCGGACCGGAATCGAACCGGCGACCGTCGGACTGGAAACCCGTTGCTCTGCCAACTGAGCTACCGCCGCGAGTGGCGCTTCCGGCAGGACTTGAACCTGCAACAATCCGGTTAGAAGTCGGATGCTCTATCCAATTGAGCTACGGAAGCTGAGGTCAGCCCCGTCCTCGTCTGATGGATGGTGTGAGCATGGCGATAGCTGCCCTTTGTTCCGATAGTCAAACGCTAACGCTGTGCCGGGCAGGCTGGCAAGTGCCTTTGGGGGGGCGATAATCCCGCGGAATTTTGGTCCGACGCCAACATTTCTGAACAGTGCAGTAAGACCTGATGGAAAGATGCATTTCCGATGCAGTGCTGCGCCGCATCGAACGGAAATCACGGTAGTCGTTTTGGGCGACCTTGCTGGCTTCTTGGGTATGAATACAAATTCATGGCCGTGCGACGAATGGCTATCGGCTGACGCAAACCAGCGCGGTTTCCAGCGTCGGTGGCCTCGAGTTTCTCGGACGCAATTCGTGATTTATCTTTGGATATGGCGCCGCGATGGCGGATTGACCCTTAAGTGGAGAGGCGATATCTGTGGCGCTAGATCGAAAGTTTTTGATTTAAATCTAAATTAAACGCGATCTCAATAAATCAATATAATTGAGCAGGCTTGAACGCATAGGTGCGCGCAAGAAATTTTTGGGCCTAAGCTACTTTTTCCATTGTCAAATTCTCGCAAGACCTTGGCATGCAAAAATGGAAGAAGGCAATCGGATGTATAGTGCTCTCACAAAAATGAGCTTGCCGTTCAGGGCGGTCGTGTTGGTTATTACACAGATCGTTTGTGCCATACTGTTCTTGATCGACCTGTTGTCTGAAACTCTCTTTGTGAAAGAGGGCCGAGCGGATGCCTATCACATCATGCTTGAGGCGGTTCTCATCATCTTCTTGGCGGTCTCGATTGCCTTCGAGTGGCAGGCTGGCAAGAAACTGCTGCGCCGGACGGTTGTGTTGCAAGATAACCTAGACAATACCAGTAAGGCGGTCTTCCAGATGGTCGAAGCCCATTTTGACACCTGGGGCCTTACCCCCGCAGAGCGCGATGTCGCCGGCTTTGTCGTGAAAGGTATGACCACGGCAGAAATAGCCGAGTTGCGTGGCAGTTCCGAGGCGACTGTGAAGGCCCACCTCAATGCCGTGTATCGCAAGTCAGGATGTTCCAATCGTGCCGGCATGCTTAGCAATGTAATCGACAGTCTGGTGAGCGGCCGTATGCATTAAGAGGGTTGCGGCCGCGTGTGATCCTCTCCTGCAATCTCCATGACATGCATCGCGTCGATGGCCTGTAGCCGCCGGCACCACTAGGCATCCGTCGCGATGGCGGCGGGCCTCTGATGCCGTTGGTCGGTAAAGCTGAGAAACCTCTGGCGGATCAAATACACCCTGCCATGGCTGGCGGTGCCGCGAGGCGTGCCTGCTGGTCCGGGTGGAGGCTGCGACGGGGCTTGGGCGCAGAAACTTGCATAAACTGCTGTTATATAGCCCCCAAATCCGCGGCCCTAAAACCCACGGCTAATGGCAACGCGGCAAAACTGGCCGTCTAGGTCGGCTCATCAGACGCGGCCGAACCTTGAGCTGCTTTCCAACCTTAAGGAAACGAAATGCGGATTCCATCCTTTCCACGATCGATCCTGCCTTCACTAGTACTCATTTTGTTTACATCCGCCGTTGCCACGGCGCAGACGACAGAGCCATTGGACAACCCGGGGCGCCTTCTGGCATCGAACTGTTTTCAGTGCCATGGGACCAACGGAACGCCTGCTGCTGGGGGGTTCGACAAGATCGCTGGGTTGGGGACGACTAAAATCGTGTCCGAACTGTCGGAAATGCGGGCTGAAGCGATTGCCGGATCAGAGCATCCGATCATGACAGTTCACGCGCAGGCCTATAGCTTGGCCGAAATCGATCTCATCTCTCGATATTTGGCGACCGTCGGCAGTGTGCCTACCGGTTCGTTCAAGCTGACCGTGGTGAAAACTGGCACTGGCAAAGGCACCGTCACATCCACGCCTTCGGGCATCAACTGCGGTAGCACGTGCCAAAAGACCTATAAGTCATCGACATCGGTAACGTTGAAGGCAACTGCGACCAGTGGGAGCGTGTTTGCCGGTTGGACCGGGGCGTGCAGCGGAACCGCAGGCACTTGTACCATTTCCGTCGCATCGGCGACCACTGTTGGTGCCAACTTTACGCCTACAACAGTCAGTGTTCCGAAAGATGTCAACGTCGGGATCAAACTCGAAAAATCTGGCAAAGCTTACGGCAGCATCACATCCAATCCGACCGGTGCAGATTGTCCCTTGGGATGTGAGAAAGTGTCAGCAACTCTACCCAAAAACACGGTTGTTACTCTGACCGCTTCACCGGCAGCAGGCCGCCGATTTGTCGGGTGGTCAGGAGCATGCCGCGGCACCGTGCCAGCATGCACTTTGATGCTTTCATCGCCGCGCGAGGTCAAAGCGACCTTCAAGTAGCCCGCTGTGTGCATGCCCTTCTGGGGCGCAAGCGGATTGACAGAAGTTTTGAGAAGGAGACACTCCATGGATCGCAGAACATTCTTCGGCATGATGGCCGCAGGAACTGCAGGACTCTCGGCAACGGCCCCCGCGCTGGATGCACAGACGATTAGCCCGAAGAAATTCGTGGTCGTCGGCGGCGGCATGGCGGGAGCGACCTGCGCCAAATACCTCGCAATGTGGGCAAAACGCAGTGGGCTGACTGTCGAAGTCACGTTGATTGACGAAAACGCTCGTTATGTCTCGTGCATCATGAGCAACAAGGTCGTCACCGGCGAACGGACACTTGCATCGTTGTCTTATGGCTATGACACACTTGCCGCAAAGTTCGGTGTGCGCTTTGTCAATGCGGGCGTGACTTCGGTAGACGCGGGAAACAAGCTGGTTACGCTTTCCACGGCAGAGACCCTGACTTACGACCGACTGATCCTCGCCCCCGGCATCCAATTTGACTACAGCGCGGTCTCGATTACAGCAGTGGGCATGACAGATGAACAGGCACGCGCCGAGGTGCCTCACGCATGGAAAGCCGGCCCGCAAACCGACGCCTTGCGGAACCAACTCGTTGCCCTGAGCGCGGGCCAGCATGTCGTTGTTACAGTGCCAAAGTCGCCCTACCGCTGCCCGCCCGGCCCCTATGAACGGGTTTGCGTGATCGCCGATTGGCTCAAGAAAAATAAAGCCGGCTCGCGGGTGATCGTGCTGGATGCCAATAGCGGGATTCAGGCCGAAAAGGTCAATTTCGGCAAAGCGTTCACAACAGTGCACGCCAATATCGATTATTATCCCAACGCAACCGTTGCCGCCGTCAACTTTGACGCGGCCAGCCCGTCTGTCAAAACGGTAACGCTAGCTGCTCCGGCGGCCCGCACCAATCCCGTGACCAACGAAGTTGCAGCAACCGCCGAAAGCGTGTTCACCGCCGCCGTGGTCAACCTTCTGCCGCAAATGAAGGGCGGCCAGATCATGCTGGACACCCTTGCCGCTGTGACCGGCGCGATCGTTAGCGGCCGCTGGGCCAAGATCAATGAGTTGAGCTACGAAACCCTCGTACCTGCGATCCATGTGATCGGCGACAGTATCGCCTCGAAGCAACCCAAAGCGGGCCATATCGGCAACCAGCAGGCCAAAGTCTGCGCAGATGCAATCTTGCGGCTGGAAACCGGGCTGCAACCGTATCCGGCACCGGTCACCAATTCGGCGTGCTACACACCGATCACTTCAAGCACGGCAACTTGGTTGACCGCGATTTTCGCCTACAATACGGTTGCTGGTGAAATGCAGGTTGCCCCACCCGGTGTAATTGAGGCGCCCGAAGGACCAACAACGCAAGCCTATTCCGAAATGGGCGAGTGGTTTGGGGAACTGATGGCAGATACATTCGCATAGATCATCAACTGCCTGACTATTTTATATCAGCGTAGCATTAGATCGGGCACGGGAAACCGGGCCCGATCATGTGATTTTCCTTTCCAGTGCAGTTTGTAAAAGCGGCCTTTTGGTCTGAGGATGACAGGAATACAAACGTGCCAACGCCTAAAATACCCTCTTCATACTTGCAACGCAGCCAGACTGGCGCAGTGCGGACGATTTTGCGGAGGCAAAGCAGGGCTGCAGCTGCGTTGGTTTGCGCACTTATACTGACTGGATGCACCGAAAGTGGCAGCGGCGGGGCGAACCTTCTTACTGGGCTAGATCTGACGCCGCGCAGCGGGCGTTCGGGGCAAAGCGGTCATCAGATCACGGGCGGTGACAAAACGACATTTGTCTATCTGGACGCAAATGAAGACGAAATCGCAGCGACACCGGGCGTGACGCCGACCGACGAAGGTTATGCCGTCAATCTTCAAGCCGTTCCGGTGGCCGATGCGGCGCGCTCAATTCTAGGCGATGTCCTGAAGCATCCTTACAGTCTGGATCCCAAGGCGACGGGCACCATCACCATGGCCACTGGTCGGCCTGTGCCGCGCGAACAGTTGCTCATGATCTTTGAAGAGGCGCTGGCCGCAAACGGGCTGGTGCTGTTGGAAGGTGGCGGCCAGTTTGTGATCCGCAGCGACGACGGCAACCAGCGGCCCGGCGGGATTGGCGTTGCGGGCTATGGCCTGACAGCCGTGCCGCTGCAAAACGTCGATGCCGAAAAAATGCTGACGCTGCTGGATGGTTTCGTCGCGGATAGCGGCAATCTGCGCGCCTCGGCACGCGACGATGTTATTTTGGTGCGGGGAACTGCGCGAGAGCGGGCGTCTCTGGCCGATATTATCCGGTCGCTGGATGTCGAATTAATGGCGCGCCGGGATGCAGGTATTGCATTTCTGAAGAACAGTTCCGCCACGGCTGTCAGCCTGAGCCTTGAAGAGTTGCAGGCAAAAGATGGCGCGGCAAAGGGCTGGAAGTTTCAAGTTCTGGAACAAGCGAACGCGATCCTTGTGGTTGCGCGCGGGCGTGATGATTTGCGCGCGGCACTGGAGTGGATCGAACAGTTTGATCGGGCGGGCGGGGCGGCTAGCGCACAGGTCCATGTCTACAACGTTCAATTCGCCCGCGCCTCAAAGCTGGCGGCCATTTTGGAAAACACATTGGGCGGCGGTCAGGCCTCGTCCGTCGACGTGCCTGCGGACACGGCTGACATGCTGTCGTCGCAGCCCAGCGCAGACGCGGCACCTCAAGGCGACGGCTTGGCTTTCCCTGCAGATATGGCAAACGGCCGCCCCACAATGCTCTCGCTCTCGACAGCAGCGGGCGAAGGCGACGTGCGCTTCATCGCCAATGACGCCGACAACACCATTGTGATCCGCGCGCCCGAAGCGGTCCGTCGTGATGCGTTGGCCCTTCTGGCCGAACTTGACCGGACACCTGTGCAAGTGCTGATCGAGGTGATGTTGGTCGAGGTGAGCCTCAATGATGCAACACGTTTTGGCGTCCAAGCTTATCTGAACGGAGCCGATGGTGGCTTGTTGAGCGGGGCCGCAGACGGATCAGGGATTGCGACACAATCACCGGGGTTCAACATGATCCTGAGTGCGACAAGCAGCCCACGGTTGATCATCGACGCCTTGGAACAAGTCACAAGCACCCGTGTGGTGTCGGCACCTTCGGTTATCGCCTTTGAAAATGAAGAAGCTGAAATCAAGATTGTCGATCAGGTTCCAATCACCACCCAGAAAATGGTCGGCACGCAGTCTGCGGATGCCCCGGTGATCAACACCATCGAATACCGTGATGCCGGCGTGATCCTCCGCGTGACACCGCAGGTCAGTGAAACGGATCTTGTAAACCTGATGGTAAAGCAAGAGCTGTCAGCCGTCTTGGCAGAGCCCGCCGGGGAAACCACCCTGACCCCAAGGTTGCGCCAGCGCAGCATCAGCACACAGGTTTCGGTTTATGACCAGCAGACGGTCACCCTTGGAGGGCTGATCTCGACCCAATCCTCCAAAGACCGCAAGGGCGCGCCGCTGATAGGAATATTGGGCGGCGGGCGTAAGGCTGGCAGTGACAGCCGCACAGAGCTTTTGATCTTCATCACCCCGCATGTGGTACGGAACCAGCGCGACGCCGCTGCCGTATCGGAGGAACTGCGCAGCAAGATGACGGCGATGTCCGACCAATGACAGCATCCTCGGCGTCAGAACAGACTTTGGACGGGCCCATAGATCAGGACGACGATCCGTTTGCGGTGGCGAAAAGACGCGCTGCCGAATACGGCTTGCCGTTGATGCGAACGGAAGACTGGCCCGAAAGCGTGTCCTTGCCGGGCGTCCTGTCGCCGCGCTTTCTGCGCGAGACGCAGGCTGTGCCGTTGGGGCCAACAACGATCGGAACCTATCGGGTCGCCATTGCCGACCCGGCCAACGATACGGCGATCGAAGCACTCACCCTTGCGCTTGGGGGCCCTTTGGAACTGTGGGTTGCGTCTGCGCCTGCGATCCTTGGCCGGCTGCAGGAACTGGGCAAGGATGATCCCACATTATCCTTGGGTGGCTCTATGCCAAATGGCATCAGCGATGCCAGTGAAGGCGACGATCTGGACGATAGCGCGTTGGATGCGCCTGCCATCGCTGTTCTGGATCAGCTTTTGTCCGAAGCGATACGAAACCGCGCCACAGATCTTCATCTGGAGCCGGGGCCGCAGCAGTTGACGGTACGCCACAGGGTCGACGGGATGCTGCGGGGGATGACAACCTTGCCCGTGGCCACCGGACGGGCCGTGGTGTCACGCCTGAAAATTCTGGCCGGGTTGAACATTGCAGAGCGCAGACTGGCACAGGATGGGCACATCCGTGTGCAGATTGGCGGCCAGACACGCGACCTGCGTTGTGCCACGCTGCCCTTTGTGGACGGTGAGGGGGCCGTTATCCGCATCCTTGCAAGCAGAGCAAGCCTGCCACGTCTGTCATCCCTTGGCCTGCGGCAAGACGCAGAGCGTAACCTGCGCGAGGGAATGGCGCAGAGCAATGGTCTTATTCTGGTGACGGGCCCGACCGGCAGCGGCAAGACAACGACACTCGCCGCCGCAACATCCGAGATGAACGCACCGCATCGCAAAATACTGTCGGTGGAAGACCCGGTTGAATACCGGATTCCCGGTGTCAGTCAGATGCAGGTCAATCCACAGATCGGGTTGACCTTTGCCGGGGCGCTTCGCAGTTTCTTGCGCGCCGATCCAGACGTCATTCTGGTGGGCGAGGTGCGCGACACGGAAACAGCGCGCATTACCGTTCAGGCGGCCCTGACCGGTCACCTTGTCTTGACGACACTCCACACCAATTCGGCGGCAAGTGCCGTCACGCGCTTGATCGATATGGGGGTCGAACCGTTTTTGATTGCTGCGACCCTGCGTTGCTCCGTCGGACAGCGGCTCGTCCGGATGCTTTGTCGCACATGCCGGGTTCCGGCACGGGTCATCCCCCCGTTTTCAGACACGGTCTTGAATGCGGCGGGCTTAAAGCCGGGCGTCGAGATCGAGTGTTGGGTTGGCGCAGGCTGCGACCATTGCGGCCAAACGGGCTATTATGGGCGTATGGCCTTGTTCGAAGTGATGCCCCTGACCGAGAATTTGCGTGGGCATCTACTACGTGGTGCCGCGGTGTCACAATTGCAGGCGGAGGCTGTGCGAGATGGCATGCTGCCATTGATCGCGGACGGTGTCCTGCGGGCCGTTGCGGGCCAGACCTCGTTCGAAGAAGTCTTGCGGGTGGCGCAAGATGGCTGAATTGTCAAAAATCCTCCAGCTTCCCGGCCGCCAGACCCCTACGGGTGAGGATGTAACCCTCTTTACCCAAGAACTGGGTTGGATGGTCGGCGCTGGGGTCCCTTTGGGGCGGGCGATAGATCTTCTTTTGCTGGATGCAAGCGACGGTGCGATGGCGCCGGCATTGCGCGCGATGCGCGCCGAATTGCGGGCAGGGAGCAGCTTGGCCCACGCCCTTGCCAACCAGTCAGCGCTTTTCCCGCCCTCTTATACGCGGCTCGTCGGATTGGCCGAAGCTGCAGGCACATTGCCGCAGGTTCTTGAGCGTATCCATTTTGCAAGAGCCAACGCCCAGACGTTGCGGCGCAAGATCCGCTCGGCCATGACGTATCCGGCCTTCCTCCTCGTGGTTGCGATTGCCGCGGTGGCCGTGATCTTGCTTGCGGTCATACCACAACTCAAGGCCATTGCCCCAAGCACGACACAGGGAGATCCCTCAGCGCTGACGCGTTTGATTGTTGTGTCGGACTGGTTGACATTGCATTGGCAAATTCTGGCCGTGATTGTTGCATTGTCGGTGCTGCTTGGCGCTGCGGTGCTGCGTCGAGCGGCGGCACGGCAGGCGCTGGCCGAGTTTTTCTCTGCGATGCCGGTCATCGGCCCGGTTATTCGCACCATGCGTCTGGCCGAACTTATGCAGACGCTCGCGATGCTCACCGATGCTGGGCTTCCATTTGCTGATGCGCTGCGGCTGGCGCGGAGGACAACCTTCGCCGCCAAGCTTGCCGACGCTTTGGCGCAAATGGAAGCGGCCTTGCGCGCGGGGGGGGATGTAACCGCCCCACTGAACGCCTCGGGCCAGTTTCCTCCCCTCCTGGTCAGTCTGATCCGGGTTGGCATGGAAACCGGCAGCATTGCCCCGTCGCTGCGGCAGGCCGCTCAGATTTTCGACGACAAAACGCGCCACGCCACCGAACGCGCACTAGCGTTGTTGGAACCTGCGATCATCTTGCTGATCTCTGGCGTGATCGGGGGGATTATCTACGTGATCGTCGATGCACTTATGGCGGTCAACGATCTACTGATTTGAAGATGAGGAACCCGATGTCAAAAAATGCGCCACAGGGCGACGGTAACGCAGACAAGGCTGGCCGGACACCAACCGAAGCCGGTTTCACGCTGGTTGAACTCTTGGTGGTTCTGGTCATCCTGTCGCTGCTGGCTGCCTTGGTCGGACCACGAGTGGTCGGCTACATGGGACAATCAAAGATCAAAGCCGCAAGGATCCAGATTGCAGGTTTTCAGACCGCGCTGGATCTCTTCCGTTTGGATGTGGGGCGCTATCCGCTTCAGAGTGAAGGTCTTGCTGCGCTGACGTCTGTCCCTGCCGCAGCCATAGGGTGGGCCGGGCCCTATCTGGACAAGGATATCGCCGCCGATCCTTGGGGAACGCCATATGCCTATGCTGCGCAAGGAAACGGCGAAGGCTTCTTGCTGCTCTCTCTGGGGGCGGATGGTCGTGAAGGCGGCGAAGGCGACAATGCCGACATCGGCAACTGATGACGTACAGATGATGGCGGGCAAGGTGCGAGGCATATGGACAGGGATGGCGCTGAAGACGGGTTCACCCTGGTGGAAATGCTGCTGGTCGTGGCTTTGCTTGCCATCATGGCTGGTCTTGTCATGGCACGCGCCAACCCGGACCGAACCGCTTCTGCCCTCTCTGCACAGTTGCGCGACTATCTCCATCAAGCCCGCGCGATTGCCATTCTTCATGGCCGCGTTGTCGTGCTGGAACTTAACCCTGCCACCGGACAGCTTTCCGGCCCTTCGCCACTTGGCACATTGGCGATCAAGGCCAGACTTTCACTTGATCTGGGGGCGTCTTTGGACAAGGGACTTGCGTTTCAGCCAGATGGTTCGTCTGGGGGCGGCATCTTCCACATCCTGCGGCGCGGCACGCCGGGGGCCATGCCTGACAACGGGCTCGTTGTCGCTCCCCTCACCGGTGCAATCACCGCATTGCCCTGAGGCCGGTTTCAGCCTTGTAGAAGTTCTTGCCGCCCTAGCAATCGCGGCCCTGACCGTTGTGATGGTGCTTGACGTCTTTTCCGGCGCGGCACGGCTTGGTCATAGGCTGGAGATGGAAACGGAGGCCCGGATGCTGGCTCGTGGACTGATGGCGGGCAACGCCGACACCGCCGGAGAGGCAGGGCCATTCAGCTGGACCTTGGCGCGCAGCCAGACCGGCGTTCGGCGGCTTGAGATTGACTGGCCAGATGCTCCTGGCCTTGTCTTGTCACGGCAGGATAGCCCGACCGCTATCGTCGAAAGCACGCCATGACCACCAGACCGGCAAACGAGCAAACTGGCGGCGAGGACGGTTTCACCTTGATCGAGGCTCTGGTGTCGCTTGCCTTGGGTGCGCTTGTGATCACGCTGACGCTTACCTCGGTGCAGATGGCGGGATCCGCACTGAAAGCGATGAACGACCGCATGGCAGGGGCGGAGGCCTTGGCTCGCACTGGGGCAATCCTTGCCCAAGACACTCTGCATGCGCTGCGCTGGCGCGATGCATCAGGAAAAGAGCTATTTCAAGGCACGGCGGATCAAGCGACGTTTGTCCAATCCGCACGTCCGACCGCCCAATGGCAAGGGGCCTCACTGGTGCAGCTGTCAATTGAGCGTGCAGGCAAAGACGACATATCGCTTTATCGCCGTGAGGCACCGCTTGACGACAACGGGCCGGGCCAGTGGCTTGCGCCTGTCTTGTTGCGCCATGCATCGGATGTCGTAGGGCTACGCTATCTTGACGCCCAAGGCCGCTGGCATTCCAATTGGTCTGGAGCCGGTTTGCCCCGCGCACTGGCCATAGCACTGGCGCCAGAAGGGCCAATCCCTGCGCTTGTGGCAGAGTTTCCAAACCTGATTGAGCGCGACTGCGCGCTGAACCGACCAGACCGCTGTTCGCTTTCCCCAGAGGCGCTCCGATGACGCAGGAGCATAACGAAAGCGGTGCGATCCTAATCGCAGTCCTGTTGATATTGACGCTTTTGGCCGGAATCGTAACCGCCTTGGTACACAGCGGGCACAACGCCCGGCAAATGCTGGAGGCCGAAGACGCCCTCTTGCGTCGTGAAAACGCGCTGCGTTCGGTGATTGCGAATTTGGGTGCAACACTTTCGTCACCTGCCGCAGCCGATCGGCGTGATGGCCGCAGTTTTTCCGTGCCTGATCCCAACGGAGCGATGGTGACAGTCAAAGTTCAGGCCGTCTCAGGTCTGGTCAATGCAAATGTGGCGTCGGCCTCGCTGCTTGAAGGCCTGTTTCGCGCAGCTGGGGCGGATCTGCAGACAGCACAGGACAAAGCCATGGCGATTGTTGCTGTGCGCCAGCAGGCCCCCTTCGTCTCACTTACCGATCTGTTCAGCTTCTTTTCTGACGATGTCAGTCTTTGGCGCCGTGTACGTCCAGCACTCACCGTTTTGGGAAAGGCCGACACTCTTGATCCAGATACCGCGCCGCGACTTGCCTTACTGGCCGTGCCGGGCATGACAGCTGAAGCCGCCGATAGTCTTATTGCCAATCGTACGACGCCGGATTGGCCAACAACCGGGCGGCAACAGGCGGAACTGCTTTATCGTCCGTTTCTGGGCGGTGAGGATAGCGGCATCTACGCCTTTAGTCTGCGGATCGGTTCCGACAGGCTGACAAACACCGGCACCGGTATTCTTGACACAGACCGGCGGTTTCACCTGATCGGTCTGGATTGGCCGAATGAAGAAGAGGGTTTCACGCGATGACATCTGCCTACTGGTCACGCTTTGTGGCCCCTTTCTCGTTGATTGCAGATCGCTTGATGACCGCTTTGCCGCCCGCCTTGCTCGGAGCGCGGCAGTTCGATCTCGCCTCGGCCGAGACGACGAAGTTTGCCAAGGGGCGGCTGTGGGCAAATCTTCCGCCGGAGCGGGTGCTGATCCGAAGCCTATCCTTGTCCGCCAATCAAGAAGCCAACTGGCGCGGGCATGTGGCGGAGCGATTGCAGCAGCTATCACCCTGGAAAGCCGGGGGCTATCTGTGGGACGCCGCCATCATTCGCCGCGAAAAGGCCGGAGGTCTTACTGTCGAGGTGGCGTTGACCTCGCTTGCCGATATTCAGGCTTTGGAGACCCGCCTCGGCCGAAGCCTTGCCGTGATCCGTCTGGCTGCAACGCAGGGGCGTCCGAGCCTATTCTTGCGTAAAGACCACTGGCTTCAAAGCCGGGTAGAAAACGGCCTCATCGCCCTCGTTCTGGGTGCCAGCCTGATCGGGCTGGCCGTGACGGGATGGAATATGCTGCGGGCAGATCACTCCAGACTGGAAGCACGACAGGATCTGGCCGAAGCCGACCGCCTGCTTGCAACTGCCGACCAACCCGCAGGGCTGACAGAAGCTGCGATGGCGCTCCTGTCCAAGCGCCCGCCGCAAGCCGCCCGTGCGCTGACCCTTGCACGACTTGCCCAGCGTTTGCCTGACACCGCATGGTCGGTAGGGCTGCGGATAGACTCTGATGGCTTCCAACTTTCAGGAATATCCGCGCAGCCGGAAGCTTTGGTTCCGCTTTTGGAGGCCGATCCAGGTCTTGAACAAGTCCAACTGTCTGCCACATCGGCCCGCGAGGCAGAGAGCGATTTGTTCAGCTTCACCATCAGCGGACGCGCAGCCCAGACGGGAGAGTGGCCGTGACCATAACATCACGATGGCATGCATCGAACAGGCCAATTCTGAAAGCCTGCGCCATCATCGCAATTCCGCCACTTCTGTCCTTTGCACTTGCTTGGGCAAGTTGGAATACCGCCGATCGAGCGATGGCCGAGGCAGACAGGGCGCATGACAGGTTGTTGTCTGCACGCACGCAGGTGGGACCGCAGGACGCTGTCGGTGCCGATGGCGCTGCCCCTGCGCGGCTTTTGATGCAAGGCGATACGATTGGCGTATCCGGCGCGACCTTCCAATCATTGCTGACGGATATTGCAGATTTGTCGGGCGCGACGCTGGAACAGGTAGATCCGATCGTGGCCGAGGCGGCGGGCGTGCTGACGCAAATGCACAGTCGCACGACATTGAGTGGGGCGGATACCGATATCATGAATCTTGTTCTCAACCTCGAAGCCGCCGAACCGCTGATCTTCGCTGATCGGGTGGACGTGACCCCACTCGACGATAGGGGAGACAGGTTGCGGATCGAGATGGAGCTTTCGGCCTATGCGGCTTCGGGAACGACCCCATGACACGCAAAATGGGACTTCTGCTTGGACTTGTCGTCGCTTTGGGCGCCCTTCTTTTTTTTGACAGGATGACACCGCCCACGACGCTAGAGGACACATCCCCGCGAAACACGGAAGCCGCCGCCGCTCCGGTCGAAACAGGGCAAAATGCCCTCAACCCTGTGGCAACACTTCCGCCCGAAGTCTTTGCGCCGATTTTCGAGCGCCCATTGTTTCGCCCAGACCGATCACGAACCGGTCCCGCCAGCGAAGAAACTGCTGCACAAGAGTCCGAAGTTTCCCTGGAGCCTGAAAAAGTTGAGCTGATAATGCCGCCAAGATTGCTGGGGACCGTTAGCCGTCCACGCCCCGGCGGCGCCTTTCTTGCGGATGGGAACAGTGGCGAAATCAGCTATGTCGTCATTGGCCAAAGCTTCAAAGGATGGCGACTTTTAGAAATTGGAGATGATTGGGCAGAGTTGACCGGCGATACCGGCCCGCTTCATCTTTCCTTTCCGCAGTTGCAGCAACCTGTGCAAACAGCGCCATGAAATTGTTTCGATCCTCAACGTCATTAGGCGAAGTTTGGCGTATGCTTACGCCTAAAGATCTCGCCATGGTCATGATAGCAGTGACCATATCTGTCACGTTAGGACTGGTCGCTGCTCAACCGATAGAGGCACTGTTTCTTGCTTTGCTTGCGGCATCTGCAGTCATAGTCGCGGTGTGCGATCTGCGCTACCGGATCATCCCCGATTTGATCTCATTGCCACTTGTCGCGGCGGGGATCTGTTTTGCTGGGGTGCAGAGGAAAGAGGCATTTGTAACGCATTTGGCGACCGCAGCGGCGATTGCAGTCCTGTTGTTGATGCTGCGGGCCATGTATTTTCGCCTGCGTCAACGGGTTGGTCTGGGACTGGGCGACGTCAAAATGATTGCGGCTGCCGCGGCATGGCTTGGCCCGCTCAAGTTCCCTGATTATTTGCTGGTTGCGGCTGTATCTGCGCTGCTCCAATCAGCAGTTTTCAGATCCGTTGCAAATCGTGGCCATATCCCCTTCGGACCAGCACTTGCGTTTTCGCTTTGGGTGTTTGTTTGTGTCGCTACACTCGCGCGTTACTAGGGGCAGGACCTATTGATCTTGGCTCGGTGGCGTGAGGCCACCGCCACGAACAGACGGACCTGTGAGCAACGTTTTCTGGCCGTCCGATGCACAATTGGCGCGTTTGAAAACCTCCTTTCCGAAGAGCCACGATAAGCCGCGACAAATGCCGCAACAGGATCGAGATCATGTTGCGGCGACTGAAGGATTGGCGCAGGGTCGCCACCCGTTACGACCGATGCCCAAAGGCCGGCCTCTCAGCTATCGCACTCGCCGCGACCGTCATGTTCTGGCTTTGACGCAGGTTCGAGTCCTGACACTAGCGGCGGTTCCTTTGTCGCAAATCCGCGTGCTTGGGCATTTCTTTTGCCGCACAGTCGCGGGGAGATCTGGCACGGGCGACGTGCTGGGGTGATGACAAAAGCACGAGGGCAAGCATGATCACAACCGATGGCGGCGCAGAGCCGACCCTGAAATCCCATGCGCAGGCGGTGGTGATCGGCGGGGGGCTGATCGGGTGTTCGATCCTCTATCATCTGACCAAACTTGGCTGGACGGATGTCGTGCTTTTGGAACGCTCCGAACTGACGTCGGGCAGCACATGGCATGCGGCGGCCAATATCCACGGGCTGCATGACAGCACCAATATCAGCCGTTTACAGCATTACACCATGGGCCTTTACAAAGAGTTGGAGGCCGAGACGGGGCAGGGCTGCGGCATCTTTCAACCCGGCTCCTTGTATCTGGCGCAGACCGAGGCGCGGGAACATCAGTTGCGCCTTCAGGCCGCCAAGGCCCGCTACTATGGCATGAACTTTCACGAAGTGACCCGCGATGAGGCCGAGCGCCTGCATCCCTTGGTCAATTTCG
The DNA here is from genome assembly GCA_937927675.1 of uncultured Paracoccaceae bacterium. Classification (GTDB taxonomy): domain Bacteria; phylum Pseudomonadota; class Alphaproteobacteria; order Rhodobacterales; family Rhodobacteraceae; genus Tabrizicola_A. The sequence goes on from CALBSG010000158.1 coordinate 58,178, forward strand.
ACGGTATCCGCTGCATCATGTATGAACCGCAAGGTGGCAATGTCGATCCCTCGGGGGTGACCATGGCCTATGCCGCAGGGGCACGGGCTCGGGGGGCACAGATCCATCGCATGTGTCCGGTGACGGCGACGCGGCCACAGCCCGATGGCTCTTGGATCGTCGAGACGCCGCGCGGCAATATTCACACCCAATGGGTGGTGAATGCGGCGGGGCTTTGGGCGCGTGAGGTGGCCGCACTGGCCGGGATCAGCTTGCCCTTGATGCCGACCGAGCATCAGTATTTCGTCACCGAAACCATTGCCGAGATTGCCGCGCTGGACCGCCGTTTGCCCTCGGTCGCGGATCGGGATGGCGAATATTACCTGCGCCAAGAGGGCAAGGGCCTGCTGGTGGGCGCCTATGAGCGGGACATGAAGTTCTGGGCCGAGGCCGGCACCCCGCAGGGCTTTGGCCACGAGCTTTTTGCCGATGATCTGGAGCGGATCGAGCCGAACATGCTGCGCGCCATTGACCGGGTTCCGGTTGTAGGGCGGGCGGGCATCAAACGCGTCATCAACGGGCCGATGATCTGGTCGCCGGATTCCAGCGCGCTGTTCGGCCCGGTGCCCGAATTGCGCAATTATTTCTGCTGCAATGGGATCATTCCGGGCTTTTCGCAATCGGGCGGGTTGGGATTGCTCAGTGCAGAGTGGATCGTGGAAGGCGAGCCGAAACTTGACATGTTCGGCTGGGATCTGGCGCGGTATGGCGCTTGGGCGGGTGCGGCCTTCACCAAGGCGCGGGTGCGCGACCAATATGCCAACCGCTTCAAGATCCACTTTCCGAACGAGGAACGCAGCGCGGGCCGCCCGGTACGAACCCGTCCCATCTACGCCGCGCAAAAGGCCTTGGGCGGGGTGTTTGGCCTGAATTATGGCTGGGAACATCCGCTTTGGTTTGCCGCCGAAGGGGAGCCGCGCGAAGAAACCATCGGTTTTGAGCGGCAGAACTGGTGGGCGCCTGTCGGGCGCGAGGCGAAGGCGCTGCGCGACCGGGGCGGGATCATCGACATCTCGAACTTCGCGCGCTATCGCGTCACTGGTCCCGGCGCGCGGGCTTGGCTGGATGCGCTTCTGGCCAATCATATGCCACACCTGCCCGGCCGATCCTGTCTCGCGCCGCTGATCGGCAAACGCGGCGGGATTGCGGGCGATTTCACCGTGACCTGTCTGGCGGAAGACGATTATTTCATGGTCGGATCGGGCATGGCAGAGCGCTATCACAAGCGCTTTTTCGATGCGGTCCCGCTGCCCGAAGGCACCCGCTGGCAAAGTGTGACGGAGGCGATGGCAGGCTTCAACGTGGCGGGGCCGCTGGCGCGCGATCTGCTGTCGCGCCTGACAAATGCCGATCTTTCAACGGCGGCTTTCCCTTTCCTGCGATCGGCGCGGATAGAGGTTGCCGGGGTCGCCTGCGTCGCGCTGCGGGTCAGCTTTACCGGCGATCTGGGGTGGGAGTTGCATTGCGCCGAGGCCGATCAGGCCCGGCTTTATGATGCCTTGTTGCAGGCCGGAGAGGCCTTGGGCATTGGCCCGGTGGGCAGCCGGGCCTTGATGAGTTTGCGGGTGGAAAAGGGCTATGGCAGCTGGGGTCGCGATTATTCGCCGGAATATTGGCCGCAGGAAACCGGGTTGGGCGGGCTGGTCAAGCTGGACAAGCGGTTTCTCAATCGTGACGCCTGCGCCGAGGTGATGCAGCGCCCCCCGCGGGAGCTGCTGCGCAGCCTGTCGATTGAGGCGACAGACGCGGATGCGACAGGATCAGAACCGATCTTTGATCTTCAGGGTCGTCCGGCGGGCCGGGTATCATCGGGGGCCTATGGTTATCACGTGGGCCAATCGCTGGCGCTCGCCTATCTGCGCCCCGACATTGCAGCCGGAACCGCGCTTGAGGTGATGATCCTTGGCCGTCCGCATCGCGCAGTTGTGCTTGCTGGCCCGGCTTTTGACGCCGAAGGACACCGCTTGCGGCAATAACCCCGATCCGGCGTCATTTTCCCGACCCGAGGGCCCCGCTGATAAAGGCGCGGAAGACTTGGGCTGGCGCCGACAGCGGGCGGGTATTGGGCCAGGTCAGACCGACATCCATCGACGGCACCGCCTCAACTGGCTGCCGCAATTCGATCTTCTGACCCTCGAGTGACCACGGGCGGTAGACCATGTCAGAAAGGATGGTCACCCCCACCCCAGCCGCCACCATGGACCGCACCGCTTCGACCGAGGAGGTGGCAAACACCACCTTGGGCGTCAGGCCATAGTGATCCCAATACCGACCTGCTGTGCGGCCCGCTTCATCGACGGTCAGCATGACATAGGGTTCCTCGACCACATCGGCCAATGTGATCTCGCTGGCCGAAAGCAATCGATGCTCTGACGGCAGCCACAGCCTGCGCCGCGAACGAAACAGCGTCTCTGATGCAAGATCGCCGGAATTGGCAAGGTTTGAGGTCAACATAACCGCCATATCCAGCGACCCCGAAACCAGCGCGTTTTCGATAGCCGAGCGCGGCTGTTCAGAGAGTTCAACCGTGATGCCGGGATAAATCCGTCGAAAAGCGGCATAGTGACGGGCCATGAAATAGCCCGCGACCGTATAGGTCAGGCCCAGCCGCAAATGGCCGGTTACCTCGCCCTCTTCGCCCAAGGGGCTGCGGGTGGCCTCTTCGACGGCCGCAATGATCGCTCTGGCCCGCGACAGGAACCGCGCCCCTTGGGGCGTGACCGAAACCCCATGGGCCCCGCGCGCCAAAAGCCGCGCGCCCAGCGTTGCCTCCAACCCCTGAATGCCCGCTGTTACCGCGGATTGCGAGATATTCATCTCCATCGCGGCATGGCTGATTTGCCCGGTTTCGGCGGCGGCAATGAAATAGCGCAGGTGTTTCAGGGTCAGGGACATTGCACAACCATTATCGAAATTTTCGATATCGTATTGCAGAAATCCGTATTTGCAAATGAAAGCGACTCATCGCAGCATCGCTTCAAATCTGAACAACTCAGGGGGGCTCTGATGCCTGTCACGGTGAACTGTGACATGGGCGAAAGCTATGGGCTTTGGCGCATGGGAGACGATGCGGGGCTGATGCCCTTCATCCATATCGCCAACGTGGCGTGCGGCTTTCATGCCAGCGATTTTGACCATATGCGCGCCACGGTGCGGTTGGCCAAGACGCATGGGGTCAAGGTTGGCGCCCATCCCAGCCTGCCCGACCTGCAGGGTTTTGGCCGGCGCGAAATGAAGATGGGCCGCGAGGAAATGGCCAATTGCCTGATCTACCAGATCGGTGCGCTCTGCGGGTTCCTGCGGGCCGAGGGGATGGAGTTGAATCACATCAAGCCGCACGGCAGCCTTTACGGCATGGCCGCCCGGCAGGAAGACATCGCGCAGGCGGTTTGCGACGCGGCTGATGTCTTCAAGGTGCCGCTTCTGGGCATGACTGGTACGCTGCACGAAACAGTCTATCCCGCGCGGGGCCACGGTTTCGTGGCGGAGTTTTATGCCGATCTCGAGTATCGTCCCGACGGAAGCCTGATCGTCACCCGTGAGCATGACGCCAAAGATCCGGCCCTGATGGCCGAGCGTTGTGTGCGGGCGATCACGGAAGGCAAAGGCACGGCCACGAATGGCGCAGACATTCCGGTGCGTTGCGACAGTATCTGTATTCACTCTGACACACCGAACGCCATCGACATCGCCCGCGCGGTGCGCGCCGCCGTTCAACCCTATACCTGAGAGGTTCCCATGGCCCTGATCCACTCGCCGCTTCCCGGCACTTTCTACCGCTCCTCCGCGCCCGATAAGCCGCCCTTCAAGGCCGATGGCGACGCGGTCGCCGTGGGCGACGTGATCGGCCTGATCGAGGTGATGAAGTCGTTCCACGAGGTGAAGTCCGAGGTTGCTGGGGCAAACATCCGCTTTGACTGCGACAATGAAGAGCCCGTCATGGCCGGGGCCGCTCTGGCGCAGGTGGACTGATGCTGAAGAAACTTCTGGTCGCCAATCGGGGGGAAATTGCCGTGCGGGTGATCCGCGCGGCGCGGGACCTTGGGATTGCGACCGTCGCCGTCTATTCCGATGCCGACGCCGATAGCCTGCATGTGCAGATCGCCGACGAGGCCGTGAACATCGGCCCACCTGCCGCCAAGAAAAGCTATCTGAGCGTGGCCAACATCCTGAAGGCTGCGGCGGATACCGGCTGCGACTCCGTGCATCCGGGTTATGGCTTTCTCGCCGAAAACGCCGATTTCGCCGATGCCTGTGCCGCCGCCGGGCTGGCCTTTGTCGGCCCCTCGGGCGATGCCATCCGTACCATGGGCGACAAGGTGGCGGCGCGGTCGGCCGCCCATGCTGCCGGCGTGCCGGTGGTTCCCGGTTCCATGGGCCGGGTGGCTGATATCGACGCAGCCCGCCAAATCCTGATCGACACCGGATTTCCCGTGATGATCAAGGCCGCCGCTGGCGGGGGGGGGCGGGGGATCCGGATCGCCAATGACCTGGCCGAATTCGAAGCGGCCTTCCCGCAAGCCGCGACCGAGGCGCTGGCCGCCTTTGGCGACGGTGGGCTTTACATGGAAAAGGTCATCGCCCGCGCCCGCCATATCGAGGTGCAGGTTCTGGGCGATGGCACAGACGCCGTGCATTGCTTTGAGCGTGAGTGTTCCCTGCAACGCCGTCGTCAGAAGGTCTGGGAGGAGGCACCCTCTCGTGCCCTTTCCCCCCGCATCCGGGATGAGCTTTGCGCCAGTGCCGTGCGGCTGACCCGCGCGGTGGGCTATTCCGGCGCGGGCACCATCGAATACCTTTATGACGACGCAGCAGACCGCTTCTACTTCATTGAGATGAACACCCGGATTCAGGTGGAACATCCGGTCACCGAAATGATCACCGGCATCGACCTTGTGGCCGAGATGCTGCGGATTGCGGGCGGCGAGCCCCTGCGCCTGCGCCAGTCCGACATCGCCCCGCGCGGCCATGCCATCGAAGTGCGCCTGAACGCCGAAGACCCATCGCGTGATTTCGCGCCTTTCCCCGGTACCGTTTCCGCCCTCCGGGTGCCGGGCGGGCCGGGGGTGCGGTTCGAGTCGATGCTTTACGCGGGCTACACCGTGCCACCGTTCTACGACTCGCTCTTGGCCAAACTGGTGGTCCATGCCGAGACGCGCGAGGCGGCGATCACCCGTCTGGTCCGGGCGCTTTCGGAAACCCGCATCGAGGGCCTTCGCACCACCAAACCGCTGTTTTTGGCGCTGGCCGATGACGATGCGGTCAAGGCCAACGCCGTTCATACCCGCTGGCTGGAAGGCTGGCTGGAAACCCATTCCGCCCGGCTGGTGCCGGATCTGGAGCCATAGGAGGGACCATGTCGATCCGCTTTTCCTTCGGGGGCGACGAGCACATCTTCGCGGAAGTCAGCGAAGATATGTCGCTTGAGGCCTTCTTTACCTCGCTTTCCATGACCAACGCCGTTCGCGCGGCAGGCATCAAGGGGGTGACCGAGATTTGCCCGGCCAACGCCAGCTTTCAGATCAAGTTCGACCCCGACCGTATCAAGCCGGGCGATCTTTTGAAGGAACTGCAATCCATGGAAGGGGCGGCGTCGAAATCTGATGCCACGCTGAAAACCCGGATCATGGAAATCCCGGTTCTGTACCAAGACCCCTGGACCCACGAAACCCTGATGCGGTTTCGCGAACGCCACCAGAACCCCAACGCGACCGATCTCGAATATGCGGCCGAGGTCAATGGCCTTGGCGGGGTGGATGACTTCATCAAGGCCCACTCGTCGCAGCCATGGTTTGTCTCGATGGTGGGCTTCGTCGCGGGCCTGCCGTTCCTTTACCAGATGGTGGAACGCAAACGCCAATTGCAGGTGCCGAAATACCTGCGTCCCCGCACCGACACGCCGAAACTGACCATCGGCCACGGCGGCTGTTTTAGCTGCATCTATTCGGTCCGCGGGGCGGGTGGCTATCAGATGTTCGGCGTCACGCCGATGCCGATCTATGACCCGTCGCAGAAGGTGAACTACCTGCAAGACGAGATGTGCCTCTTCAAACCCGGCGACATCGTGAAATGGAAGCCCGTCACCCGCGATGAATATGACGCCGCGATCGAGGCGGTGGAGGAAAACCGCTTTGAGCCGGTGATCCGCGCCGCATCCTTCAGTCTGACGGAATTCAACAAGGATATGGCGGGCACCAACGCCAAGCTGATGGAGGCTTTGCATGGCCGTTAATGTCATCACCCCCGGCCTGTCGACCACCGTGCAAGATCTTGGTCGCCCCGGATATTACCACCTTGGTATCCCGCTTTCGGGCGGGATGGACCGTTTTGCCCTGCGCGCCGCGAATATGCTCGTGGGCAATGACGAAGGCGCGGCGGTGCTTGAGGCGGTCTTCATGGGGCCGGAGCTGGAGTTTACCTCGGCGGCCACCGTCGCCATCACCGGCGGCGACTTGCCGCCGAAAGTGAACGGCGACGAACGCCCCACATGGGAGGCATTTCCGGTCAAAGCTGGTGATCGCCTGTCTTTTGGTTACCTCAAGTCCGGGGCGCGGGCCTATATCGCGATTTCGGGCGGAGTGGATGTGCCGGTAAAGCTTGGCTCTCGGTCAACCTACACCCTTGGCGCGCTGGGCGGGCATGAGGGACGGGCGTTGAAGGCCGGGGACAGCCTGTCTTTGGGCAAGGGTGCGGGTGGCAAGGGCATCATTCCGGCCAATCTGCGCCGTCAGCCGGGCAACCCGGCAGAGTTGCGTATGCTGCCGGGCCTGTACTGGCACCGCATCACCGCCGAGGCCGGGCGTCAGTTCTTTGCTGATACTTGGAAAGTGGCCCCCGAAGCTGACCGCATCGGATACCGCTTCAAAGGCGGCACCGCGCTGGATTTCGTGCCACGCGAACAGCCCTTTGGTGCGGGGTCGAACCCGTCGAACATCGTAGACGCTTGCTATCCCTATGGCTCCATTCAGGTGCCGGGCGGGACGGAACCCATCGTCTTGCACCGCGATGCGGTGTCGGGCGGCGGCTATATGATGCTGGGCTGTGTCATCAGCGCCGATATGGATCTGATCGGGCAGTTGCAGCCCCATTCGCCGGCGCGGTTTGTCGAGGTGACCATGGATCAAGCCTTGGCCGCCCGCGCCGACCGACAGGCCGCACTGGCCCGGCTTCGCGCGCATCTGGGGCGGTAAGGGGCAAAGGGGGGCAGGGCAGATGACCGTGTTGCGATCAGCCCCGCCCCCGCGCCTCTTTCGGGGCAACGCCGAACCGCGCCCGGAAGGCACGGGAAAACTGTGCCTGATCGGTAAAGCCACGGGCATAGGCAATCTCGCCAATGGCGCGGCGTTCGGCGGGGTTCTTCAGGTCTTCCATCGCCGCTTGCAGGCGTGTGTCGCGGATCCACTGGCCCAGCGTGGTGTTGGTGTCGCGCAACAGCTCATGCAGATAGCGCACCGAAATCCCGCAACCCGCTGCCACTTCCTCCGGCCCAAGATCGGGATCGTCGATATGGCGGCGCACAAAGCTTTCGATCCGCGCCAGATGCGCCGTGCGCACGGTGGAATTGCCGCTGGTCAGCACCCGTTCATCCGACTGGATGGCCAAGGCCAGCAAATCCACCAACTGCCGCCCTACGATGCTGCGGGTTTCTTCGGTCATGCTGTCATAGCGCGCGGGGATCAGGTGAACCATGTCGACGAACAGGCCATTCGCGCCGTTCGTTGCGTCAAACTGCAGGCTGCAGAACCGGTCCGGCGCGCGGATACGGCCCCCCAGCATTTCCTTCGACAGCTTCATCACCCACAGATCCGCCGGGTCGGAGTGACTGAACTCATAGGGTTCGTGGCTGCGCTCAATAAAAAACGCGCCGGGATTGGCGCGCACTTCCTTGCCCCCTTGGGCAAACCGCAACTCGGATTTGGCGGGCAGCGTGACCAAAAACTCCTCCGGTCCCGGTTCGCGGAAATGCTTGGGCAAACGGCGATACATCAGCGCATCCGAGGTCAGGCGCGACAGCGACACATCGCCAAGGTTCCAACTGGTCAACTCGCCGTCAAAGGCCTCGGGGCGGGCAAAGGTCAGGTCCAGCGGAAAATAGGTGCGCGCGATGGTGTCATGCCAGTGGCGGCTGCGCCCCGACATATCGACCCCGCGCGTGGTGATCGTGTTTTTCATTATATGTTTCCCTGTTTCGTTCAGAAGGCCACGGCACAGGATTCGTGTAAAGCGCCACGTTTGGCTGCGGTGCCCGACTGCACGGAAAGACAAAACGCCATGCGCCAGGCGCAAAGACGTCATGCGTTCGACGCCCTTACGGTCGCTGTCACAAAGGCACAACAGATGCCGCGTGACAGGGAGTTTTGGCGATTCGAGCGGGCTTTTTGTCCGAACGTCCCCCTTTTGCGCGGCCCTAACCGGAGGGCTTCGTAGTGGCGAATACTGCCAAACCAAAGGTCGAGGTTGACCCCATCACCCTATCGGTGGTGCGCGGCATCCTTGAGACCACGCAGCGCGAAATGACGCTGTCACTTGAAAAGACGGCACGCTCGTCGGTCTTCAACCTTGCACATGACTATTCGACGGCGCTGTTCAACGCGACGCCCGAAATGATCCTGCAAGGGCAGGATATTCCGATCCACCTCGGGTCGTTGATCCCGGCCATGAAGGTTGTGGCGGGCTATTTCGGGGATGACATCCACGAAGGCGATCTGCTCATCCACAATGACCCGGCCTGGGGTGGCAGCCATGCGATTGATACCTGCTTTTACAAGCCGGTGTTCTGGAAGGGGCGTCTGAAATACTGGACCGTCTGCAAAGGCCACCTCACCGATGTCGGCGGCCCGGTGCCTGCGGGCTATAATCCCAACGCCAAGGAAATCTACGCCGAATGTCTGCGTATTCCGCCGGTGAAGGTGTGGGATCGCGGCCAGCCGCGCAAGGACGTGCTGAACTTCATCCTGACCAACATGCGCGCCCGCCGCGATCAGGAAGGCGATTTCAACGCGCTGATCGGGGCCTGTCAGGTTGGCGAACGCGCGCTGCTGGCGATGCTGGAGAAGTACGGCGAGGAAACCGTCGATGCCTGCATCGACACCCTGCTCAACATGGCCGAACGCCAGATGCGCGCGCTGATCTCCGACGTGCCGGATGGCACCTATGAAGGCAGTGCCATTCTGGAAGATGCCGGCCACGGCTTTGGTGATTTTGAGATCAAGGCCAAGGTCACGATCAAGGCCGACACCTGCCACATCGAAATCTCGTCCCCGCCGCAGATCCCCTATTTCATCAACAGCTATGAGGGGAACAGCTATTCCGGCGTCTACCTTGGGCTGATGATGTTCGCCCAACTGCCGCCGCCCTATAACGAAGGGCTTTACCGTTGCGTGTCGGTGAACATGGGGCCGAAAGGCACGATCTGCAACGCGGCCGAACCCGCGCCGCACATGAATTGCACCACGACGCCGATGGAAACCCTGACCGACGCCGTGCGGTTGGCCTTTGAAAAGGCGGTTCCGTCGAAGGTTTCGGCCTCTTGGGGCCATGCCAACGGCTTGAACATTGCCGGTTGGGACAAACGGCATGACGAGGAATATGTGACGATGGTGCTGGCCACCATCATCTCGGGCGCCGGGGCCACGCCCAGCCAAGATGGCTGGCACGCCTGTGGGCCGGAGTGCTGCTTTGGCGCGCTGACCTCGGGCGATGTCGAGCTCTTGGAATACTCTTACCCGATCATCATCCATCGTTATTCGCTGATGACCGATAGTGGCGGCGCGGGCAAATTCCGGGGCGGTTCCGGCACGGCTTGGGAAGTGGAGCCGCTGAACGACGACATGACCTTCATCACCTTTGGAGAAGGCCGTCGCATCCCGGCTGTGGGCGCAGCAGGGGCTGCCAGCACGATGATCGACACCAAGGTTGGCCGTCTGGAACTGGTTGAAGGCGACCGGCAGGAAACCATCCGCGAAAACGTCATCAAAGTCATCAAACCCGGCGACCGCATCACCAACATGAACCCCGGTGGCGGCGGCTATGGCAACCCGATGGAACGTCCGGTCGAAAAGGTCGTCTGGGACGTGAAGAACGGGCTCGTCTCGCTTGAAGGGGCAAAGGAGGATTACGGCGTCATCATCAAAGACCCCACCACGCTCGATGTGGACATCGCAGCAACAAATGCCCTGCGCGCCAAACGCGCCGTGGCCGCGAAATAAGGGGGAATTGACATGAAATCCGAATATCGTCTGGGCATTGACGCCGGCGGCACCTTTACCGACTTCGTTCTGGCTGACAAATCGGGGAAGGTGCGGCTGTTCAAGGCGCTTTCCACCCCGCAAGATCCGACGCTTGCCATCAAGAACGGGCTGGCCTTGATCTCTGAGGAGCTGGGCGTTCCGGCCAATCAGATCATCCCGAACTGCGATCTGTGCATCAACGGCACGACGGTTGGGCTGAACGCGCTGATCACCCATAAAGGCGCGAAGGCTGGCCTCATCTGCACCGCAGGCCACGAGGACAGCCTTGAAATCCGCCTTGGCCACAAGGAAGACGGCTACCGCTATGACCCGGAATATCCGCCTGCCACCATGCTGGTGCCGCGCTATCTACGGCGCGGGGTACAGGAACGGATCCTGTCGACCGGCGAGGTGCGGACGCCTTTGAACGAGGCCGATGTCCGCGCGGCCTGTGAGATTTTCAAGGCCGAGGGCGTGGAAACCGTGGCGATCAGCTTTGTCTGGTCGGTGCTGCATCCCGAACACGAACGCCGCGCAGGCGAGATTGTGCGGGAAATGCTGCCGGGTGTTGTCCTGACCTTGGGGTCAGAGCTTTACCCGCAGGTCCGCGAATATACCCGCACCTCTACGGCTGTGGTGAACGCCTATCTCGCGCCGATCATGAAGCGCTATGTGACGGCGGTGGACGCCTATTTCCAATCCTTGGGCGCCAAGCAACCCGTCCGCTATTACCAGTCGAACGGCGGGCTTGCCATCGGGCAGGCCATGACGGATCGGTCGGTCTATGCCATCAACTCCGGTCCGGCTTCTGCCCCGGCGGCGGGCCAATATGTCTGCGAACCCTTTGGCAAAAAGGATGTCATCACCGTCGACATGGGCGGCACCTCGTTTGACATCACGCTGACCAAGGACGGCTCCACCAATATCAACAAGAACATCGACTTCCTGCGTTACCGCATTGGCGTGCCGATGATTCAGGTGGAAACCTTGGGCGCGGGCGGTGGCTCCATCGGGTGGATCGACGAGATGGGCCTGATGCAGATGGGGCCGCAATCGGCGGGCTCTGACCCCGGTCCGGCCTGCTATGGTCAGGGCGGCAAACTGCCCACCGTGTCGGACGCCAATCTGGTGATGGGCTATCTGAATCCCGATGGTCTGGTTGGTGGCCGCCTGCCGCTGAGCTATCAAAAGGCCCATGACGCGGTGAAAACCAATCTGGCCGACCCGCTTGGCCTGTCGGTCGAACGCGCCGCTTATGGCATGTTCACCATCGTCAACGCCAACATGGTGAACGGCATCCGCCGGGTCACCGTGGAACGCGGCTATGACCCGCGCGATTTCGTGCTGGTCGGCGCGGGCGGGGCCACGGCGGCCCATATCACCGCGCTGGCCGATGCCATCGGCATCGACACCATCGTGCTGCCAAAGCTTGCCTCGGGCCTTTGCGCCTTTGGTCAGATCATCAGTGACGTCAAATACAACTACATGGCCACCGCGCCTTTACGTTTGGAAACCGACGCCGCCTATGCCCGGATTGACGAGCTGTATTCCCAGATCGAGGCGCAGGGCATCGAGCATCTGAAGACCGATGGGTTCAAGGGCAAGGACATCGTGGTCAAGCGTAGCCTTGATATGCGCTATGTCGGTCAGGTCCATGAATGCACGGTGGAGATCGACAACTTCAAGGTCGATGCCAAGTCGATTGGCAAGATCATCGACGCCTTCCACAAGCGGCACGAGCAGCTTTACACCTATTCAGAGCCGCATTCGGTGGTCGAGGTCGTGAACATCGAAAGCACGGTCTATGGCGTGGTGGAAAAGCCTGCCCGCATGAAGATCGGCGCAGGTGCAAGCGCGGACAAGGCCATCAAAGGCTACCGCGACGCGGTGTTCTCGGCGGACGGCACGCGCGTGAAAACCCCGATCTATGACGGCACGCCCTTGGGCGCAGGGGCCACCATCAAAGGCCCGGCCGTGATCGAGGAAGTCACCACCACCATCGTCGTCGAACCGGGCTGGACGGCGCGGTTGGACGAGAGCGGTTCGTATCTGATGACCCGCGACAAAAAGGGGACAAAATGAGCCATCTGCACGCCGACAAGGTATCGGTCGCCTTTGCGGGGCTGCGCGCCCTGTCAGAGGTCGATCTGACGGTCTCTCCCGGTCAGATTGTCGGGCTGATCGGCCCGAACGGGGCAGGGAAGACCACCCTTGTCAACGTGTTGACGGGTTTTCAAACCCCCACCGAAGGGGCTGTCCGGTTGGACGGCCAGCCCCTTTCAAACCTTAAACCGCACGAGTTGCGCCGCCGGGGCATCGCCCGCACCTTTCAGGGCGGGCGGCTGTTTCGTGACCTGCCGGTGATCGACAATCTGGAGGTGACGGGCGTCGGCCTTGGCCTGTCCCGCGCCGCCGCCATTGCCGAGGCGACGGCCATGCTGGATTGGGTCGGCATCGCGCCCTTGGCCAACCGCATTGCCGGAACGCTGCCCTATACCGATGAACGGCGGGTGGCGATTGGCCGGGCGCTGATGGGCAAACCTGCTTTTGTGCTTCTCGACGAACCCGCCGCTGGGATGAGTGCCGCCGAGGCGCAAGACCTGTCGGCCCTGATCCGCCGCATCGCGGGCGAGATGGGCTGCGGCGTTCTTCTCATCGAACACAATGTTGGGCTGGTTCTGGACCTTTGTCACCACATCGTCGTGCTGGATTCGGGTGCGGTGATCGAAACCGGCGACCCCACCGCCATTCGCGCCAGCGAGCGGGTGCGCCACGCCTATATGGGCACCGCCGCCGACACCCACCTTCCCGTTTTGGAGGTCAGCGCATGAGCCTGTTGTCACTCTCCAACGTCTCGGTCCGCTATGGCCGCCTGACCGCTGTACGCAACGTCAGCTTCTCGATGGCCGAGGGCGAGATTCTGTTCATCACCGGACCGAATGGCGCCGGGAAATCCTCGCTTCTGCGCGCCATCGCCGGGGTGACACCACCGGCGGGCGGACGGATCGATTTTGAAGGTCATGACATCACCGGACAATCGCCCGAAGACATTGCGCGTCTGGGGATTTCCATGGTGCCCGAGGGACGCGACGTGTTTGGCGGGCTGACCATTGAAGAAAACCTGATGGTCGGCACTGGCATGCATGCCCACGAACGCGGCTGGAAAGCCCGCGCTGCGACCGAGTTGGAGGCTGTCTACGCCACCTTCCCGATTTTGAAAGAGCGTCGCCACACCCAAGCCGGCCTGTTGTCGGGCGGCCAACAGCAGATGCTGGTGATCGGCCGTGCGCTGATGACCCACCCGCGCCTCGTGGCGATTGACGAACCGTCGCTGGGCCTCGCGCCGAACATCACGGATCAAGTCTACGAACGCCTGATCGCCCTGCAAGTGGAGCGCAAGCTGACGCTTCTGATCGTCGAGCAATCTTCGACCCGCGCCATGATGGCCGGGGGGCGGATGATGCTGATGCGGGGGGGTGAAATTCTTCTGGACGGAGATGCCCGTGCGCTGGGGCAAAGCGAAGCGATGCAGGCCGCCTATTTCGGATATGGAGAACATTGATGGGATCGCTGTTGCAGATCGTCTTCGACGCCTTGGCGCTTGGGTCGCTGTATGCGCTGGCTGCCTTGGGGATCGCATTGATCTTCGGGGTCATGCGACTGGTCAACTTCGCCCATGGCGATGTGATCGCCTTTTCGGTCTTTGCGCTTCTTTGGCCTTCGGTTGATGCCGTTGCAATTGTCTTTGCCGGCAATCTGCCATGGTTCCTGCTGATCCCCTTTGCGTTGGCCATCGGTGCCGGGCTTTCGGTGCTGTCGGAGATCGTGGTGTTCCGCCGCTTCCGCCGCGCTAATCCGGCGACCATGATGATCGCCTCTTTCGCGCTGGGCTTTGTCATTCGCTACTTCCTGCTGATGCTGTTTTCCAGCCGGCCGAAAAGCATTTCTTTGCTGCCGGCCCTATCCCAACCCGTTGAAATCTTTGGTGCGCGGATCCCGCTTTTGCAGTTGATCACCATCGTTGTCACCATCGCGGTGCTGTTCGGCCTGATCGCCTTTCTACGCCGCACAAGGTTCGGGTTGGAAATGCGCGCCGCAGCGGAAAACTTCACCATGGCCCGCATGCTGGGGGTACGCGCCAATCGGGTCATCATGGGGGCCTTTGCCCTGTCTGGTGCCTTGGCGGCCGCGATCGCGCTGATCCTTGGCAGCCAGACCGGCACGGCAAACATCATGATGGGGGCGAATGTGATGCTGATGGCTTTCATCGCCACGGTGATCGGCGGCATGGGCAGTTTGGCGGGGGCGGTGTTGGCGGGGTTCCTCTTGGGGGCCGTTGCCACCGTGATGCAGGTGATCCTGCCCCCCGATGCCCGCGCGTTCCGCGACGCCTTTGTCTATGGGGCGGTCATCCTTGTGCTGATCTTCCGGCCGCAGGGCCTCTTGTCGGCCCGTGGCACGAAGGAGCGCGTGTGATGTCCCTTTCTGTTGCCCGCCGCACCATCGCCACGCCTGTTTTTCTGGGGCTGCTCCTCGTCGCTTTCGCGCTCGTCGCCTTGGCGGTCGGATCGAAACCCTTCAACCAAACCATCATCGACATCTTCCTCAAGGTCATCTTTGTCGTGGGCCTGTGGGTCTTCATCGGCAATTCCGGCGTGATCTCTTTCGGTCATACCGCCTTTGCCTGCCTTGGTGGCTATGTCGCGGCATGGACCACGATCAAACCGATGATGAAGGGCATGTCGATGCCCGGACTGCCCGATTGGCTGATGCAGACCGAAATCCCCTTTTGGGCCTCGGCCGTCGTCGCCGCCGGCTGGGCGGCACTTTGGGCGCTGATCTTTGGATCGGTCTTGATGCGGCTGTCCGGGATTGCCGCCTCGATCGCGACCTTCGCCATGCTGGCGATGGTGAACTCGATCTATTCCAACTGGGACAGCGTCACGGCGGCGACATCGTCGGTCGTCGGCATCCCGATTGTCCGGTCGATCTGGCCCTATCTGATTGCGGCCCTGATCGCGGTCTTTGCAGCCTGGGCTTATGGCATCTCGCGCCATGGTCTTGCGCTGCGCGCCGCCCGTGATGAACCGACAGCGGCGGCGGCCAGCGGCATTGATATTCCCGCAGCCCGGCTGATCGCCTTTGTCATCTCGGGCGCGATCATGGGTATGGGGGGCGCGCTTTATGCCCATTCCATCGGCATCGTCACGCCCGACACCTTCTACCTTGGCCTCGCCTTTATCACCCTGTCGATGCTGGTCGTCGGTGGCATGGGCAGCCTTTCGGGCGCGGTTCTGGGGGTGCTGATCCTGTCCTCGCTCATCCAGATCCTGCGCTGGCTGGAAGCCGGGGTCGACATTGGCACCACCACCTTCGCCCTGCCGGGGGGCGTGCAGGAAATCGCCCTTGGCGCTGTGATGATCCTCATCCTCATGTTCCGGCCTGCCGGGATCATGGGCAACCGCGACCTGAGCCTGCCCCGAAAGGCGGCTTCGGAACCAGAAGGCCTAAAAGGCCCCAAAACCTAAAAATACCAACCAACAAGGAGAGACCATAATGAAAAGACTGATTGCAGCCCTTGCGGCCACCACCTGCCTGACCGCCCCTGCGATGGCGGATGATGAAACGATCATGGTCGGCTTTGCCACCGCCGAAACGGGCTTCATGCAGGCCTATGACAAACCCGCGCAAGACGCCGCGATGATCCGCATCAAAGAGATCAACGAGGCAGGCGGGCTTTTGGGCAAGCAGATCGAGGTCGTCAATGCTGACACCAAGACGGACCGCGCCGAAGGGGCCAAGGCTGGCCTTTCCGTGATCGACGCTGGCGCAGATATGGTTGTCGTCAGCTGTGACTATGACTTTGGTTCGCCCGCAGCCCTTGCCGCCGAAAGCGCGGGTCTGCCGTCGTTCTTCCTTTGCGCCGAGTCCATCAAGGCGGGCATTCAGGGTGTTGGCCCGAACTCCTTCTCGGCCTCGGTTCTGGCGGCCGTTCAAGGGGCGACGATGGCGGAATGGTCCTATAACAAGAAAGAAGCCCGCACCTTCTATCGCCTCCTCGACACATGGACCGAATATAACAAGGGCATTTGTGACGGCTTCGACTGGATGCTTCCGAAACTGGCCGATGCCAAGCTGGTGGGCGAAGATACCTTCCTGAACGAAGACGCCTCGATTGCAGCCCAGATCACCCGCATCAAGGCCCTGCCGGAAGAACCCGATGCGATCATGCTCTGCACCATGATGCCGGGGGCGGTGTCGGCCATCAAACAGATCCGTGCCGCAGGGATCAATTCGATGATCCTGAACGGGTCGGGCGTCGATGGCAGCTACTGGCTTTCCGCCGTGCCGGATCTGTCGAACTTCTACGTTCCGGTGCAGGGCTCGATCTATGGTGATGACCCGAACCCCGAAGTGACCGCCTTCAACGCCAAATACAAAGAAGCGACCGGTGGCGATCCTTCGACCCAATACGTCTATCCGGGCTATGTGATGATCGACGTCTGGGCCAAGGCGGTTGAACGCGCAGGCACCACGGAAACCAGCGCTGTGGTGGCAGAGTTGGAAAAGATGAACGGGGAACCCACGCTCTTTGGGCCGCGCACCTTTAGCAGTGAAATCCACCACCAGAACCAAGCGCGCTATCTGGTTGTGGAAACCAATGCCGGCAAGCCGGGCGTGGTCGATGAATGGACCATCTCTGAGCCGATCCCGGTTGCCGACCTGATGAAGTAAGTTCTGCATCCGCACTGCAAAAGGCCCCGGTTGTTCCGGGGCCTTTTGTCAATCGAACCTTCTCACACCACGCGGTCGCGGGGTTGGCGTCCGTCGAAAAAGTCGGTCAGATTTTCCAGCACGCGGAACCCCATCGCCTCGCGCGTTTCGCGGGTGGCAGATCCGAGGTGCGGCAAGAGAACCAGATTGTCTGCCCCCAAAAGCGCCTCTGGCACCTGCGGTTCGCGTTCGAACACGTCCAGCCCTGCGCCGCCGATGGTGCCGAACCACAGCGCTTGGGCCAGCGCATGTTCGTCCACCACCTCGCCACGGGCGGTGTTGATAAGGAAGGCGCCGGGCCGCATCAGGTCCAGCCGACGGCTGTTGATAAGGTGGCGGTTCGCGGCCCCGCCGGGGCAATGCAACGAGACAAAATCGCATTCCGGCAGCAGGTCTTCGATGGTCGGCACCTGCACGGCGTTGTAACGCGCCAGCACCTCTGGCGCGATGGGCGAACGGTTTTGCACCAGAATCTTCATGCCAAATCCGAAATGCGCCCGCTGCGCCATCGCCTGCCCAATGCGGCCAAAACCGATGATCCCCAGCGTCGCGCCCGACACCTTGGTGCCGATCAGATGGGTGGGCCGCCAGCCGGTCCAGCGGCCTTCGCGCAATTCGCGTTCGCCTTCGCTGGCACGTCGGGCGACCATCAGCATCAGAGTCATGGCGATGTCTGCGGTGCATTCCGACAGCACATCGGGGGTGTTGGTGACGGCGATTTCTGCGGCTTTCGCCGCCGCAGTATCGATATGGGCAAACCCCACGCCATAATTGGCAAGAATTCTTGTCCGTGACCGGGCCTGTTCGAAGACCGCCGCAGGAAGGCGATCCGTCACAGTTGGCAGAACGGCGTCATATTGGCCCAACGCCGCCTTCAGCTCGGTCACGCTCAGCGGCTTGTCGGCGCGGTTCAGGTCAAGGTCAAAGACCTCGGCCATTTTCGCCTCTACCGCCTGCGGCCAACGCCGCGTCACAAGAACCTTTGGCTTTGCCATCGCATCCCCCTTTCAGGCTGCGCGCTTGTTCATCACCCGCGCCACGGTTTCGCCAATGACCGAGGGGTTCTCGGCCACGGTCACGCCCGCAGCGGTCAGGATTTCCACCTTTTCCGAGGCACTTTCGCCAAAGGCCGAAATGATCGCACCGGCATGGCCCATGGTGCGGCCCTTGGGGGCGGTCAGACCTGCGATATAGGCGATGACGGGTTTCGTCATATGGTCCTGAATATAGGCCGCAGCTTCGGCCTCTTGCGGACCGCCGATTTCGCCGATCATGCAGATGATATGGGTCTCGGGGTCTGCCTCGAACCGTTCAAGGATATCGCGGAACGATGACCCGTTGATCGGATCCCCGCCAATCCCCACGCTGGTGGAAATGCCGATGCCGCGGTCTTTCAACTGCTGCGCCGCCTCATAGCCCAAGGTGCCCGAGCGGCTGACGATCCCGACAGGACCGGGCAGGTAGATGTGGCCCGGCATGATCCCCAGCAAAGCCTTGCCGGGGCTGATGGTGCCGGCGCAATTTGGCCCGGTCAGCACCATGCGGCGTTCGCGCGGGTAGCGCATCATATAGCGTTTGACACGGATCATGTCCTGCGCCGGGATGCCGTCCGTGATGCAGACGCAATAGCGGATACCACCGTCGGCGGCTTCCATGATGCTGTCGGCGGCAAAGGGCGGCGGGACAAACACAAGGCTGGTATCGGCGCCCGTGGCCGCCACGGCCTGTTTCACCGTATCAAAGACCGGGATGCCAAAGATGGTTTCGCCGCCCTTGCCGGGCACCACACCCGCCACGACATTGCTGCCGTAATCCAGCATTTCCTTGGTGTGAAATTGCGCCATGCGGCCCGTGATGCCTTGCACGACAATACGGCTGGAACGATCGAGGAAAATGCTCATCAGACGGCCCTCACCTTGGTGTTCTGTTTGCGGTCGTTTTTCCAGGCCATGACAGCCCGCTCGGCGGCTTCCATCAATGTGTTGGCGCGGATGATCGGCAAGCCGGACTTGGCGAGGATCTTTTGCCCCTCTTCCACGTTGGTGCCGGAAAGGCGCACGATGACCGGCACATCCACCGGGTTTGCGGTTAGCGCCTGTACCACGCCTTCGGCCACCCAATCGCAGCGGTTGATGCCGGCAAAGATGTTGACCAAAATCGCCTGCACATTGGTGTCCGACATCACCAGCCGGAACGCCTTGGCCACCCGCTCGGGCGTGGCCCCACCGCCGATATCAAGAAAGTTTGCAGGTTCACCGCCAGCCAGTTTGATCGTGTCCATGGTGGCCATGGCCAAACCCGCACCATTCACGATGCAGCCGATATTGCCCGACAGGCCGATATAGGCCAGCCCCCGGTCCGCCGCATTGGCTTCGCGCGGATCTTCCTGCGATTTGTCGCGCAGTTCGGAAATCTGCGGATGGCGGAACAGTGCGTTGCCGTCAAAGGTCATCTTGGCATCCAGCGCCAGAATCCGGTTGTCGGCGGTGATGACCAAGGGGTTGATCTCGACCATGGTCGCGTCCAGCTCGTTGAAGGCGCGGTAGCAGCCTTGCAGCGTGCGAACCATCTGCTGGGTCAGCGCGGCCGGAATCTTCAGCGCATAGGCAATCTCGCGCGCTTGAAACTCTTGCAGGCCAACCGCAGGTTCGACGGTGGAGCGCACGATCGACTCCGGCTTTTTGGCCGAGATTTCCTCGATCTCCATCCCGCCTTCCGAAGAGGCGACAATCATCACCCGCTGTGACGACCGGTCCAGCACGAACCCAAGGTAAATCTCGCGATTGAACTCTACCGCGCCTTCGACATAGACGCGGTAGATGCCCTTGCCCTCGGGGCCGGTCTGATGCGTGACCAGTTTGCGGCCAAACATGGCGTTCGTCGCTTCATGAATCTCGTTTTCCGAGGCGCAGAGCTTTACCCCCCCTGCCTTGCCTCGTCCGCCGGCATGCACCTGCGCCTTGACGATCCAGCGGTTGCCGCCCAGTTCGCGCGCCCGATAGGCCGCTTGCTCGGGGCTATAGGCCAGCCCGCCCGGCGGCACGGTCACGCCAAAGCGCGAGAGGATTTCCTTGGCCTGATATTCGTGAATGTCCATCGTTGCCTCCCGTTATTCCGCAGCCATGTCGCGGCCATAGTGACGCGCCAGCACTGCCAGCGCCGCCCCGGTTTCCACCTTGCCGCCCATGGCAATCATCGCCGCCGCAAAGCGGGTGACGATGCCAGTGATCGCGGCCTCGGAGAGTTGGTTCAGGATGCCGATGCGGACCTGCACCGGCTCTGACAGCGTGGGCCAGATGCCAAATCCGGTGGCCCGGCACGCCTGCACCAACTCCTTTTCCCGGCCCGCAAGGGCGGGGGGCAGGTTCAGCACCACAAGGCTTGTCATGTTCGAGGTAACGGTGCAGCCCAGTGCGGCGACCGCATCGCGCAGTGCCGCTTCATGGAAGGCATAGTCCCGGGCCTTTTGGGCACGACCATGCTGCAGGTTGATCCGCAAAGCCTCGTGGAAGGCCGCAACCGCATAGCCGGAATGGGTGCGGTGATAGCTGCCCGCCGCTGCATCCTTTCCGTCGATGATGGCCCAATGCCGGGCTTCAAGGATCGGGTGGTGCACATAGGTCGCGGCGCCATGCGCCTTGAGGTGGGCAATGTAGCGGTCGGTGAAACTCACCGGCGCATAGGTCAAGGGCAGGCACAGGACGCCTTTTTGCGGGCAGGATGCCCAACCGGCGACACCCGGAAAATCATCAATGGCGAAATCTTCAATGCCCAAGGACGACACGGCATCCACCAGACCCATCACGCCATGGCGCTCGCAAGCATCTGAAAAGCCGCGCAGGTCGTTGATGCGGCCCGATCCGGTTTCCCAATGCGCCATGACAGCCCAGGTCGGTTTGTGGGTGGCCAGTGCGGCCTCCACCACTTCACCGCTCACCGACTGGCCATGCGGCACGGTGATGACGGTGACATTGGCGGGCTGCGGGTCCATGGGGTTCGCCGCCAGATCCGCGCGGCTGGATGCTTTCATCCGCACCGTCAGCGCATCAATGCCACTGAAGGTGCCATTGACGAAGGCCACCACCGTGTCGCCCGGCCCAATGGCAGAAAACAGGCAATCCAGCCCGCTCCACCCGGTGCCGGCGACGCCAAAGGTGTAAATGTTCTTTGTGCCGAAGATTTCGCGCAGCATCAGCTTGCATTCGATCATGCCACGCAGAACGTCGGCCTGCATGTGGTCGGCAAGGCCCGCATTGGCAAAGGCCGCCAAGACCCGGGCATCGGTGTTGCCCGGCCCCGGCCCGGCAGCAAGGGTTTCGGGAATCGTCAGCGGATGCGGAATCGCGGTCTGGGTCACGGGCTTTCCTCCCTCGGCTCGTCCTTTCAGAAAAGGCGGCTTTGACAGAAGCCGCAACCTGCCTTACTCCTGCTTTTGGAAGTTCTTTTTGGTGGGATAAAACCTACCCATTTGGATGAGTATGCGGGTGTATACCGTTTGATAACCTACCTGAATGGGTGGGTTTATGACGTTTCTTCTCTGAAAGGGTGGCAATCCCGTGCAGTCCATATCCCCTGAACGCATCGACCTTGCGCTGGCCGAAGGCAATCCGCTGGTGTTGCAAGCCCTGTCAGAAGTCTTTGAAAAGGATAGAAGATTTTCGGTTGTCGCCACGTCGTCGACCGCCGAGGGGTTCTTGGGGGCGGTGATGCGGGTTCCGGTGAAGGTCGGGGTGATCGACTGGCAGATCCCGCAGTTGGGCGGGCAAAAGCTGGCCGAGGTGCTGCGCGATCAGGAAACCGCCCCGCGTTTGGTGGTTTATGCCGAAGACCCGACAGGGGCCGTGGCGCTCAAGGCGATGGCGGCAGGGGCGGCGGGATTCGTGGACCGCAAATCGTCTGTGGATCGGCTTTTGGAAACCTGTGTCGAGGTTGCCGCGGGCAAAATGGTCTTCCCGTTTGTCGATGTGCGGGGTCTGCAAGCCGACCCGATTCACCAGCTGACCCGGCGCGAAAAGGCGCTGTTGGAGGCGCTTGCGAATGGGCTGGCGAACAAGGATCTGGCCCGCGAATTCGACATCTCGACCAACACGGTCAAGTACCACCTGTCGAACCTTTTCGACAAACTTGGCGTCTCCAGTCGCACACAGGCGATTGCCTATTACTTCAAGTCGCGCTAGGCAGATTGCATGCAAGTGTATACTGTTGGGAAAAATATTTTCTTGACAGTGGATATTTTTCCGCCCCCTTCTGGCCCAAATCCCGCCAATAGGAAAGGCCCTGCGCATGAGCTTTCACGTCATCACCCAAGCCCCGGCACGCCTGAATCGCAGCGAACTTGCGGTGCCGGGCAGCGCACCGCAAATGTTTGAAAAAGCAGCGCAATCTGATGCCGATGTGATCTTCCTTGATCTGGAAGATGCCGTCGCACCCGATGACAAGGCGCAGGCGCGAAAGAACATCATCAAGGCCCTGAACGAGATGGATTGGGGCAAGAAAACCATGTCGGTCCGAATCAATGGTCTCGACACGCATTACATGTACCGAGACGTTGTCGATGTCGTCGAACAGGCGGGCGAGCGGCTGGATCTGATCATGGTGCCGAAGGTTGGCACGGCGGCGGATGTCTATGCCGTCGACATGATGGTGACGCAGATCGAAGACGCCAAGGGCTACAAAAAACGAATCGGTTTTGAACACATCATCGAGACCGCCTTGGGCATGCAGAATGTGTCGGAAATCGCCGCCGCGTCGAAGCGGAACGAAAGCTTGCATTTCGGCGTGGCCGACTATGCCGCCTCGACCCGCGCCCGCACCACGATTATCGGGGGTGTAAACCCGGATTACGCGGTGCTGACCGACAAGCTGGACGATGGCAGCCGTCAGGTGCATTGGGGCGATATGTGGCACTATGCGCTGGCGCGGATGGTGGTCGCGGCGCGGGCGAATGGTTTGCGCCCGGTCGACGGGCCGTTCGGCGATTTTTCTGACCCCGACGGCTATCGCGCAGCCGCCAAACGTGCTGCGGTCTTGGGCTGCGAGGGCAAATGGGCGATCCACCCCAGCCAAATCGCGCTGGCGAACGAGGTGATGAGCCCGTCCGAGGCCGAAGTGACCCGCGCCCAGCGGATTTTGGCGGCGATGGAACAGGCTGCCGCCGAAGGTAAGGGCGCAGTTTCCTTGGATGGTCGTCTGATCGACTATGCCTCGATCCGTCAGGCCGAAGTGCTGGTCCAAAAGGCCCGGCAGATTTCGGGGGCATGAATGAGCTTGCGCGGCAGGGCAAAGGAACTGTTTCAGGTCGCCTGCGAGGCGGCTGATCCGGGTATTGCCCTGTCGCGTGCCTTGCAAAGCCATCCGCTGCCGCAGCCTGACCCGGGGGGGCGGTTGCGAATCGTTGCGATTGGCAAGGCCGCTGTGCCGATGGCCGAGGCCCTTTTGCCGCAACTCGCTGCGCCGTTTGAGGCGTTGGTGGTCACGAATTACGAAAATGCCCGGCCCGTGGCGGGGGCGATCGTCAATGCGGCGGGCCACCCGGTGCCCGATGAAAATGGCGAGATGGCCGCGATCGCGGTTGAGGCCTTGCTTTTGAGTGCCCGCCCTGCTGACCGGGTGATCGCGTTGATTTCGGGCGGTGGATCGGCGCTGTTGCCCGCGCCGGTCGCCGGGGTGACTTTGGCCGAAAAGGCCGAAGTTAGCCGCCTCCTTTTGGGCGCGGGCGTGGATATCTCTCAGCTGAATCTGGTGCGGCAGGGGCTGTCGCGGCTGAAGGGTGGGGGGCTATTGCAGGCCGCCCGGCCCGCGCCGGTGACCGCCTATATCCTGTCGGACGTGATCGGTGATGATCTGCGGGTCATTGCCTCGGGTCTGACGGTGGCGCCGGTCGGTAGCCGCCAAGATGCCTGCATCATATTGGAAACCTTGAATCTTTGGTCGCGCCTGCCTGAAACTGTTCGCGCAGCCTTGAAGCGTCCAGAGCCAACGCTGCCGCCGGTTCAGGCGACGAATGTGTTGATCGGGTCGAATCGGAAAAGCCTTGAGGCGGTGGTCGCGGCGGCGGGAACCGGGGCGCATATCCTGTCGGATGCCCTGACAGGGGACGTGGCGGATGCCGCCGCGCAGATCATCGCTGCCGCGCAACAGGTCAGCGGCCATGCGTTGGTTTTTGGCGGCGAAACCACAGTCAAATTGCGCGGCAAGGGTCTTGGTGGACGCAATCAGGAGCTTGCGCTGCGCGTGGCGATGGGGATGCCGGATCTGGGCCGGGACTGGGTGTTCCTGTCGGGCGGCACCGATGGCCGCGATGGCCCGACCGAGGCGGCGGGTGGCCTTGTCGATGCCGGAACCACGGGGCGCATCCGGGCCGCCGGTGGCGATGCCGACGCGCTTTTGGCCAATAATGACAGCAACCGGGCGTTGGCGCTGGCGGACGACCTCTTGGTAACGGGGGCCACCGGCACCAATGTGGCGGATGTGCAGATCCTGCTTTTGGGGCCGCGCTAACGCTGCGCCAAAAGCCAATCCCGCACCCGCGCGGCCTCGCTCGACAGCCGCGCCTCTCGCGGCCAGATGACATGGAAATCCTTGCCCGTGGTCAGGCGCTGGTCGGTCAGACGCACAAGGATGCCCTTTTCCACCAGCCCGCCAATCAGGTGATGCCAGCCCAGCGCCACGCCTTGGCCTTCGATCATCGCCTGCACCACCAGCACATAATCGTTGATCGATAGGCCCTTTGGCACCTGCCGGCGCGCGATGCCTGCGGCGGCGAACCAATCGGCCCAAGTGGTGGCAGACCGGAAGGGTTCTTCCAGATGGATCAGTTTCAGCCCGAGAAGGTCGGCAGGTTTGGCGGGTTTCGGCTGCTTTCCAAGATAGCCTGCGCTGCAGACCGGATAGATTTCTTCGGCCGCCAGAACCGCGCTGTCATAATGTGGCCAGTCGCCGGGAAAGCCACCCCGCACGCCCAAGGGGATACCTTCGCCCACCAGATCCAGATCACGGTCTGAGGTTTGGATGCGCAGATCTATATCGGGCAGCGCGGCGCGGAATTCTTCCATCCGCGGCACCATCCAATACGCGGCAAAGGCGGTTGAGCAGGCCAGCGTCACATGGCTGCCCGTTGCAACCGCGCGCAGGCTTTGAGCCGAACGTTGGATATGCGAGAGGCCAATCGTCACGTCGGCATGAAAGCGTTGCCCGGCCTCGGTCAACCGGACCCGGCGGTATTCGCGCAGGAAAAGCGCGCTGCCGATCTGATCCTCAAGCTTTGCGATGGCATAGCTGACGGCGGCCTGTGACATCCGCAACTCGCGCCCGGCACCGGAAAAACTGGAAAGCCGCCCCGCCGCCTCAAAGACGACAAGGCTGCCAAGCGAGGGCAAAAGATGACGTAGAGTATCCATAATCTCAACTTATCAAATCAATGAAATTTTTCCAGCGTTACAGGGCCGCCCAGACGGCATATTTTTGCGACAAGTTGAAAAGGGGATCACCATGGCAGACGGCGACGCAATGAATCCGGAAAAGCGCGTGCGCGGTGGGCGCAACGCCCGGCGCGAAGAACGCTCCAAGGGTTCGGCGGTGCATCGCCCTTATATCGTGCGCGGTATCCCGACCTATGACATTCTGTCAGAAGAAAGCCTGATCCGCATCGAACAGACCGCAGACCGCATTCTGGCCGAGATCGGCATTGAACTGCGCGAAGATCACGAGGCGATGCGGCTTTACAAGGCTGCGGGCGCGGATGTCACCGAACAGACGGCGGGCATCTGGCGCGTGCGGTTTGAGCCCGGCATGGTGCGCGAGATTTTGAAAACCGCCCCGGCAGAGTTCACCCAGCACGCCCGCAATCCGGCCAATAATGTGCAGATCGGTGGCAAGAACGTGGTTTTCGCCCCGTCCTATGGCAGCCCCTTCGTGATGGATTTGGATCGCGGCCGCCGCTACGGCACGATCGAGGATTTCCAGAACTTTGTGAAACTGTCGCAGGCCTCGCCTTGGCTGCACCACTCGGGCGGTACGGTGTGCGAACCCACCGACGTGCCGGTGAACAAGCGCCATATGGACATGGTTTATGCCCACATCCGCTATTCCGACCGGGCCTATCTGGGCTCGATCACCGCGCCGGAACGGGCCGAGGATAGTGTCGAGATGTCGCGCATCCTGTTTGGCGCGGATTTTGTTGACCAAAACTGCGTGGTGATGGGCAATTTCAACACCACCTCGCCCTTGGTTTTGGATGGGGTTACGGCGGCAGGGATTAGGGCCTATGCCGGGGCAAATCAGGGCTCCATCCACCTGCCGTTCCTGCTGGGCGGTGCCGTGGCCCCGCTGACGATTGCCGGGATGGTGGCGCAGGGGTTGGCGGAATCGATGTCGTCCTGCGCGCTGGCGCAATTGGTGCGCCCCGGTGCGCCGACGATTTTGGCAAGCTTCTTCTCGTCGATGAGCCTGAAGACCGGCTCGCCCACCTTTGGCACGCCAGAGCCGGCAATCGGGTCCTTGGTCATGGGCCAGCTGGCCCGCCGCCTGAACATGCCCTTGCGCTGCGCGGGTAACTTCAGCACCTCAAAGCTGCCCGATGGGCAAGCGATGCAACAATCCATGATGTCGATGATGTCGGCGGTGCAGGGCGGGGCCAACTATGTGCTGCACTCGGCAGGGTTCCTCGATGGCCTTTTGTCGATGTCTTACGAAAAGCATGTGATGGACACCGACATGTGCGGCGCGCTGCATGCCTATATGGACGGTATGGCGGTGGATGATGATGCGCTGGCCTTTGACGCACTGAACGAACTTGGGCCGGGCCAGCATCTGTTTTCCACCCAGCACACGCTGCGCCACTATGAGACCGCCTATTGGGACTCGCAGTTGGATGACAACCAGCCGTGGGAAACCTGGGACGAACAGGGCGGCATCGACAGCGCAAAACGCGCCAATGCCCGTTGGAAAAAGACCTTGGCCGAGTTTGAAGCCCCGCCGATTGATGCGGGTATCGACGAGGCGCTGCAAGACTTCATGGCGCGGCGCAAAGGTGCCGTGCAGGACATGTGGTACTAACTAACCCCTAATCCCGCTTGAAAAATCGCAGAGGGACGCCTTGCCGGGATGCCGGCAAGGCGGCGGGGATCTGCGGCCTGATTTCTGAAAATTTGGGAGGAAATGCGATGAGCACCGATCTGGTGGCACGTCTCGATGACAAATTGCGTGCAAAACGGGAAAGTTTTGACCGAATTCCGGTTGTGGATGTTGCGCCGCTTTTGGATGGCAGCGACAAGCACGGCGTGGCCCGGCAGATCCGTTGGGCGCTGTCCAATGCGGGGTTCATGTATGTGAAGAACCACGGCATTGATCAGGGTTTTGTGGATCAGACCTTTGATGTCACGCGGGCCTTTTTCGATCTGCCGATGGAGCAGAAAATGGCGCTGCATGTGTCGAAATCCGACGTGGCGCTGCGTGGCTATATCGAACCCTTTGGCGAGAACACCGATCCCGGCAAAACCCGTGATCTGAAAGAATGTTTCGACATCGGGCCAGAACGCGCGCGGCTGGAAGGCCCGTTCTTTGGCCCGAACCAATGGCCCGCCGGGCTGCCAGAGTTTCAGACGCTGGTCTATGGCTATCACCAGAAGATGGTAACGCTGTCCAAGCAGCTTTTGCGTGGCATCGCCCTGTCGCTGGACCTGCCAGAGACCCATTTCGAGGTGCTGATGAAAGACCCGATCAGCATCCAGCGCCTGCTGCATTATCCGCCGCAGAACGGCCATGTGTCCGAAGACATCATCGGCATCGGCGCGCATACCGACTATGGCAATCTGACCATTCTGGCGCAGGATGATGTGGGCGGTCTGCAGGTGATGAACCGCGATGGCGACTGGATCGAAGGCACGCCGATTCGCGGCTGTTTCGTCATCAACATCGGCGACCTGATCCAGAAGCTGACCAACGATGTTTACCTCGCCAATATGCACCGCGTGGTGAACACCTCGGGCCGGGAACGCTATTCGATTCCCTTCTTTATCGACGCAGATTTCGATGCGGTCATCGCGCCGCTGCCGTCTTGTGTGTCAGATGCAAACCCGCAGCGCTATCAGCCGGTGACGTGTGGGGCGCATAAGTTCGGTCGTTTCAAGGCCAGCTATGCACATCTGAAAGAGCTGGCCTAAGGCCTATCCCTCGTCGCGCAAAAGCATCAAAAGCGCCAAAATCGTCAGCGCCACGCCGCCCAGCACCAATGCGGGCGGCGGGGTGCGCCCCAAGGCGATTTCCCACAAGATCACCCAAGAGGGTACAAGGTAGGTGTAGGCCATGACCTTGGCCGAAGGCAGACGCAAGGTGGCGTATTGCAGCAAGACAAAGGTCATCGAACTGGCCGCGACTGACACATAGATCAGACAGATCCAGACGATGGCGGGCAGGGCTGCCCAGTCGGTAGCCAGCACATCGCGCCAGCCCCACAAAAGCAAAAGCAAAAATCCGGCAACCATCATGCCGAAGGTGAAGACCACGGCAGGCTCGCCCCGGTTCAGCTTGCGCACCATCGGGGCATAGATGGCATGGGCCACACAGCCCCAGAAATACAGGATCTCGCCCTTGCCGATCTGGAATTTCAACAGCGCGGCAAGGTCGGCGCGGAAGATCACCCATAGCGCGCCCATGGCCCCGACCGTCAACGCAAAGGCCATGCGTGGGGTGGTGACTTGGCGCAAGAGAAGCCATCCGAACCCCGCCGCCATGATCGGCGTCAAGGTGAAGACGGCAGCGGTCGAAATCGCCTCGGCGGTTTGCAAGCCTTTGAACATCAGCACGAAATAGGCGGCCAGCAATCCGCCCAGCACCAAATAGCGCCAAGGGGCGACCCATGTGCTGCGGGGAATGCCCGTCGTGGCCAATGCTGCTGCCCCAACCAGCGATCCGGCCAACGCAAACCGTAGAACTGTCAGCGCTGCGGGCGACACATAGGGCGCCGCCATGGCGCCAAGGCTGAACGACCCCGCGACCAGCGCCGAAAAGGCCAGCATGGCCAGATGACCCGCTTTGATCTCTTTGGCGCGCGACGGGTTTAGTTGCACGTCAAAACCCAGTCGGCGGCCGCGCGTTTCAGATGGGCAAGGAAGCTTTGCACCTTGAGCGTGCGATGCAGATCGACATGGGTGACAATCCACAAGGGCGCGGCCCATTCCGGCCTTGCCGGCATGACCTCTACCAGATCGGGATTTTCCTTGGCGAAATGCGTGTTGCAAAAGCCAAGCCCAAGGCCTGCCTTCAAGGCCTCTTGGTTGGCGGCGGGTTCGGTGATGCGAAAGGCAATCGCCTCGGTCGGGACCTTGTCGCGCAGCCAACGGTAAAACGGGGCGCGGTTTTCGGGGCTTTCGGGGCCAATGAAACGGTGCTTGGGCAGATCGGCTTCTGAGGTGGGAAGGCCGTGCTTTTCAACATAGCTGCGCGCGGCGTAAAGGCCGTTCTGCATTGTCATCAGGGGCTGCACGACATTGTCGGGCTCCTGCGGGGCGGCCCCGGCGCGGATGGCCACATGGGCCTCGCCATAGTCCAGCCGGAACACCCGCATATCGGTCAGAAAACGGATCTTCACTGTGGGGAAATCGGCCATATAGGCAGCAAAGACGGGGGTCATCAGATCGGCGATGCCGGTGATGGCGGTCACCACCAACTCGCCGGTGACCGTTTCGCCCTGACCTTTGATGCGGCTGGCCAATTGACCGAATTGCTCTTCGGTGGTCTGGGCGACCGACAGAAGATCGCGCCCCGCCTCTGTTGGGGTATAGCCGCGCGCGTGGCGCTGAAAGAGTTTGGCTCCCAACCGCTTTTCCAAGGCGTCGATATGGCGAATGACCGTGGCGTGATGCACGCCCAAAACATCGGCCGCCCCTGAAACCGTGCCCAGTCGGGCCACCTGAAAGGCGGTGCGGATCTCGTCCCAGTTTTCCATGTGTAACGGCCTTGTTGTGCGTGGTTGCACAGAGGGAAGCCGCTTGCGGGCGGCGATGCAAGCGGGAAATGCGGGCTTGCGGCGCGGCAGGGCATTTGCGAAAGGGGCGATATTCCCCGTGACCCCCGGATTTTCATCATGCCTCTGTTGCGTCTTATTGGTCTTTGTCTGGTTTTTGCTCAGTCCGCGCTGGCTGATACGCCGTGCCGCATCGGCGCCTATGTGCGCCCGGACGTGCCGGGCAATCCGGTGGTGGTGGATGCCCCCGCCGATGGGGCGACCGATCTGGGTGTGATGCCCATGGTCAATGATGCCGATCGCGGCAGGATGGGGGCCAGCGCCACCATCACCGAGGTGAAGAACGGCTATGCCGCTGTCACCGACATTCGCCCGTATCAGGGGCAGATGCTGGAGCAGTCGGGCTGGGTGTCGGCCCGGGATCTGGGGTTTGTCGTGCAGACCTCCAAAGGGTTTGCCGCCCCCGATCCGGCCTCCAACGTGATCTGGACCGGTGTGGATTGGATCAGTTCGGACATGTTCACCACGATTCTTGATTGCAAAGGCGAATGGGTTGCGTTGCAAATGGCCGATATAGCCATCGCGGCCCCGGTCTGGGTGCGTGGCACCTGCGCGGGGCAGGAAACCACGTGCGACGGTGTCACGGGTGACTGATTTTCCTGCTCCGCTTGACTCTGCAGACTATCACGCGTATCCGCGCATCTGAATTCCCCGGAGGCCTATGCTTCCGGTCCTTTGCCCTTTGCGAAGGATCGCCACCTGCCAGCGCGTTGCGCCCGCAGGTGCCGTTTCGCTTTGGGCTTGGGAATGACTGTCCGCCGCCCCATATGGGGCAAAACCGCGAAAAAAGGGTGCGCTGATGTTTGAGAGCCTTTCCGAACGCCTTGGGTCCGTCTTTGATCGGCTGACCAAGGCTGGTGCGCTGTCCGAGGCAGATGTCGAAGCCGCCCTGCGCGAAGTGCGTACGGCGCTGTTGGAGGCTGACGTTTCGCTCGCCGTTGCGCGGGATTTCATCAAGGCGGTGAAGACCAAGGCCACAGGCCAAGCGGTGACCAAATCGGTCACGCCGGGCCAGCAGGTCGTCAAGATTGTTCATGATGAACTGGTTCGCGTGCTGGCGGGCGAAGGCGAGCCGGACGCCCTGAAGATCGACAACCCGCCCTCCGCCATTCTGATGGTGGGTTTGCAAGGCTCGGGGAAAACCACGACCACGGCCAAGCTGGCCAAGCGGTTGAAGGAAAAGAACGGCAAGAAGGTGCTGTTGGCGTCGCTCGACACCAACCGTCCGGCCGCGATGGAGCAGTTGGCCATTCTGGCGGGGCAGGTGGGCGTTGACAGCCTGCCGATCGTCAAGGGCGAAACTGCGGTGCAGATCGCCAAGCGCGCCAAGACCCAAGCCACGCTTGGCGGCTATGATGTGCTGTTCCTTGATACCGCGGGCCGTCTGCACATCGACGAAGTGTTGATGGACGAAGTTCAGGCCGTGCGCGATATCGCCCAGCCGCGCGAGACGCTGTTGGTGGTTGACGGTCTGACAGGCCAAGACGCGGTGAACGTTGCGACCGAGTTTGACGGCAAGGTTGGCATTTCCGGCGTGGTCTTGACCCGGATGGATGGCGACGGCCGTGGCGGTGCTGCGCTGTCGATGCGGGCGGTGACGGGCAAGCCCATTCGTTTCGTCGGTCTTGGCGAAAAGATGGACGCCATCGAGACCTTTGAGGCGGAACGTGTCGCGGGCCGCATCCTTGGCATGGGCGACATCGTGGCGCTGGTTGAAAAGGCGCGCGAAACCTTTGAGGCGGAACAAGCCGAACGCATGGCCAAGCGCTTTGCCAAGGGCCTGTTCAACATGAACGACATGCGCAGCCAGCTGGAGCAGATGCTCAAGATGGGCGGCATGCAGGGGTTGATGGGCATGCTGCCGGGCATGGGCGGTATGGCGAAGAAGGCCGAGGAAGCCGGCTTCAACGACAAGATGCTGAAGCATCAAATCGCGCTTATCAATTCGATGACCAAGAAAGAGCGGGCCAACCCCGATCTGATGGCCGCCAGCCGCAAAAAGCGTGTCGCGGCCGGGGCGGGGCTGGATGTGGCTGATCTGAACAAGCTGTTGAAGCAGCACAAGCAGATGGCCGAGATGATGAAGAAGATGGGCAAGGGTGGCATGATGAAGCAGGCCATCAAGCAGATGATGGGCAAGGGCGGCATGCCGGATATGTCCAAAATGAGCCCGGCCGAGTTGGAAGCTGCTGCCAAAGGCATGAAAGAAGGCATGGGCATGGGCGGGGGCTTCCCCGGTCTGCCGCGCGGCATGAGCCTGCCCTCGAGCCTGTCGGGGCTGATGAAGAAGAAATGATGCAAGCCGCTGCGCCCGCACTGGCCCCCACGTTGATCGGGGTTCCCGTTCTGGAAACGGAACGGTTGCGGCTGCGCGGGCCTAAGCTGGTGGATTTTGAAACCTTTGCGGCCTTTCTGCAATCGGACCGCGCCGCGTTTGTCGGGGGCAAGCAGCCCCGCGTGCAGGCTTGGCGTGCCTTTGGCCATCTGACCGGCCATTGGGTGCTGCGCGGTTTTTCGATGTTCATCATCGCTGACAAGACAACCGATGCCGCGCTGGGCATGGCGGGGCCGTGGTTCCCCGAAGGTTGGCCCGAGCCTGAAATCGGCTGGTCGATCTGGGATGCCGCTGCCGAAGGCAAGGGCGTGGCGCATGAGGCGGCAACCGCCGCACGGGCTTGGGCCTATGACGCCTTGGGCTGGACCACGGCGATTTCGCTGATCGTCGATGGCAACGCCCGTTCCGAAGCGTTGGCCCGTCGCATGGGCTGCCAGTTCGAAGGCGAGTTCACCCACGAAACCTTTGGCAAAAGCCGCATCTTCCGCCACCCTGCGAGGCCCGCATGACCGACGCCAGTTTTGACACCTCCGGCCGCGCCGCCGCAATCTTGAAAGAGCATCGCCAGTCCATCGACCGGCTGGATGCCATCTTGGTTTACACGCTGGCAGAGCGGTTCAAACACACCCAGGCCGTGGGGAAACTCAAGGCCGAGCACGATCTTCCCCCGTCCGATCCCACCCGCGAAGCGCGCCAGATCGAACGGCTGGAGAAACTGGCGGACGAGGCAAACCTTGATCCGGAATTCGCCAAGAAATTCCTGACCTTCATCATCTCTGAAGTCATCAGGCACCACGAGAAACTGCAGAAA
This sequence comes from uncultured Paracoccaceae bacterium, assembly GCA_937927675.1. Classification (GTDB taxonomy): domain Bacteria; phylum Pseudomonadota; class Alphaproteobacteria; order Rhodobacterales; family Rhodobacteraceae; genus Tabrizicola_A. The sequence continues at coordinate 91,390 of CALBSG010000158.1, forward strand.
TAACCCCAAAAGGTGGACCGAAATCCACCCACGAAAACCCTGAAGGAGACTACCCATGGCTACCAAAATTCGTCTTGCACGCGGCGGTTCCAAAAAGCGTCCGTTCTACTCGATCGTCGTGACCGACAGCCGCATGCCGCGTGACGGCCGCTTCCTGGAAAAGCTGGGCACCTATAACCCGATGCTGGCCAAGGACGACGCCAACCGCGTTGTGATGAACGTCGATCGCGCCAAAGAGCTTCTGGCCACCGGCGCCCAGCCGACCGACCGCGTTGCACGCTTCCTGGAAGCTGCTGGCGTTCTGGCCAAGAAGGTTCGTTCGAACCCGAAGACCGGCACCCCGGGCAAGGCCATGGCTGAGCGCGCTGCCAAGAAGGCCGCACGCAACGAAGCTCCGGCTGCTGAATAAGCTTGCTGTCGCTGATCCCAGGATTGGGACTGGTGCGCCGGTCCATCACGATCGCCCTTTGCGGGGCGTCGTTTTGGGCTGGTGTAAAGTTCGCCGAGTCCGGGCAGGCTGCGGCCTGTCTGGGCGTCGGCGGGCAGATTGACCCGCGCGGGGTCTGCATGAGTGAGGGGGCTGCACCATGACCACAGATCGCATCTGTGTCGGCGTAATCGGCGGCGCCTTTGGCGTGACCGGCGAAGTGCGCTTGAAGTCCTTCTGTGCCGAGCCTTCGGCAATTGCCGATTATGGCCCCTTGTTCACGGCCGACGGCAGCCACAGCTTTACAATCAAACTGACGCGCCCGGTGTCCGGCGGGCTTGGCGCGCGCTTGTCTGGCGTCAAGACCAAGGAAGAGGCCGACGCGCTGCGCGGCACTGAATTGTTTGTCGATCGCACCAAATTGCCCAAACTGCCGGATGATGAATTCTATCACTCCGATCTGATTGGGTTGGAGGTGCTGGACACGGGCGGTGTGTCCTTGGGCCGGGTGATTGCCGTGCATAACCATGGCGCGGGCGATATTCTCGAAATCAATGGGGCAGGGCGCAAAACCGCGTTGATGCTGCCCTTTACGCTGGCGGCGGTGCCGACGGTGGATCTTGGTGCAGGGCGTGTCATCGTCGATCTGCCAGAAGGTCTGGACTAACCTGCGCGCCCGCGCTTTGATGCGCGAAATTGTGGTGGTGCGGGTATGACGTTTCGGCTCAGGTTATTGCAGGGTGCGACGGCGCTTTTGTATTTTGGGCCGCTTCTGGCAGGGCTTGGCGGTTTTGGCTGGTCTGTCATTCCGATCTTTGCCGCGCTTTTTCTGCTGTGGCTGTTCATCCTGCGGCCCCAGCAATGGCCGCGCCATCTGGCCGATTGGGCCCGGCCCGAGGCGCTGATTGCGCTGTTGACCCAAGCGGTGGTGCAGGTACTGCTGGTGGCTGTCAGTTTCGGTATCGGGCGCGGGATTGGTGGCGCATTGGGGGCGCTGCCGCCGTTTCCGCTGATGTTGCCGGTTGGCATTTCCTTTCTGTCGATCCCGCTGGCCCGCATGTTGTGGGATCCCTTTGGGGCTGATGAGGGCGCTGTCGGTTTGGACGCGGTGCTGTCGGCTGTGAATGATCCTGAAGCTGACCTTCCCACGCAGATCGCACAGGCCACGCGCATGGTGGCCGCGCTGCGCCACCTGCCTGAAACAACGCCGGATTCTGTTCTGCTCGACCATCTGGCGGCGATGGGGCAGCATGTCAGCCCTGCGGCGCTGTGGGAGGCGTTGATGACCCCGATCCATGATGGCAGCGCCGGGGCGATGCAGCGGCGCGCGGCGGTCTTGCAGGGGGCCGATGTCGCTCTCGCACGCGCGGTATCGACTGCCCCTTCCCGTGGGGATCAAGCGTCGTTATGACCTCAGGCGAACCCCGCCGAAAGGTCCGCGCATGTCCGATCCCGTCGAGCCAACCCCGCCTGCCCGCAAGTCGCACGGCCGTTTGCAAATTTCGGCCAGTCTGAAGCCACGGGTCTTGATGGAAGAACCCATGCTTCTGAAAGGGGCTTGGGTGGCCAAGATCGTCACCCTTTTCCCCGACGCCTTTCCCGGCACGCTTGGGCTTTCCTTGACCGGAAAGGCCCTGGAGATGGGGCGTTGGCGGCTAGAGGCGCTGGATCTGCGCAGCTTTGGCATCGGCAAGCACCGCAATGTCGACGATACGCCAGCGGGTGGCGGGGCGGGCATGGTGCTGCGGGCAGATGTGGTGGATGCGGCGTTGCGGGTTGCCTCCGACGGCACGCCGCGCGACCGGGCGCGTTGGCCGGTGGTCTATCTGTCACCGCGCGGCAAACCGTTCACCCAAGCGATGGCGCGGGACTGGGCGGGCGCTGACGGCATCACCCTGTTGTGCGGCCGTTTTGAGGGCGTTGATCAGCGGGTACTGGACCATTGGCAGATCGAAGAGGTCAGCCTTGGCGATTTTGTCCTGACGGGCGGTGAAATTGCAGCGCAGGCGATGTTGGATGCCACCGTGCGGCTGATCCCCGGTGTTCTGGGCAATGCCGAAAGCATCGAGGAAGAAAGCCATTCCCACGGGCTATTGGAGCATCCGCAATATACGCGGCCGCAAGAGTGGGAGGGGGCGGAAATTCCACCCGTGTTGACCAGCGGCGACCATGGCAAGATCGCCAAATGGCGCCGGGCGGAGGCGGAAAAGCTGACGCAAGAGCGCCGCCCGGATATGTGGGACAAGCGTAAGGCGTAACTCGGGCAAAGGCCTCGGGCACGATGTGCCCGAGGAATGTAGCGGTTACACGGCGACTTCCACCTTGCCCAACGGGCGCGAGCAGCAGGCAAGGATGAAGCCGTCGGCCACATCTTCGTCGCTGATCCCGCCGTTATGGACCATGTGAACCTCTCCGGCGGTCTTTTTCACCTTGCAGGTGCCGCACAGGCCAAAGGTGCAGCCCGACGGGATGTTCAGACCCGACCGCTTGGCCACGGCCAGAACGGTGTCGGTTTCATCACAGGTGGCCGTGATGCCCGAGGTGGTAAAGGCGATCTCGGCGGCGGCCCCGGCTTCGGGGGTGATGTCGTTCAGGGCAGGAGATTCGCCCTCGTCATGCACCGGCGCGCCAAAGCTTTCCTGATGGTAGTGGGCCATGTCAAAGCCAAGCGAGGCAAGCATTTCCCGCACAGCCTGCATGAACGGCTCAGGTCCGCAGCAGAAGACTTCCCGCTCCAGATAATCCGGGGCCATCAGGCCCAGCATGATCTGGGAAAGGCGGCCTTGATAGCCATGCCAGGTGCGGAAGGAGTCGGGCTCTTCGACGGTGAAGCGCAGTTTCAGACCCGGAACGCGGTTGGCAAAGTTTTCCAGCCGCTCGCGGAAGATGATGTCCGACGGGTGACGCGCGGCATGGACAAAGGTGATGTCGGGCATTTCGCCCGAATCCCACGCCCAGGTCGTCATCGACATCATCGGTGTGATGCCCGAGCCAGCCGAGATGAACAGATATTTCTTCGCCGGGTGGCGGTGGAACGAAAAGATCCCCGCCGGGCCATAGGCCTTGATCTTCATCCCCGGTTTCAGGTGATCCAGCATCCAGCGCGTGCCGATGGAGCCTGCCTGCGCCTTGACCGTGATCGAGATCGACAAGGGGCGCGAGGGCGAGGAGGAAATCGTGTAGGTGCGCTGCACGTTGCCGCCCGGCACCGGCAGATCCAGCGTGATGAACTGGCCGGGCTGGTAGTCAAACCACGCGCCCGAAGGCGCGCGGAAGGTGAAGCTGGCGGTATCGGCCACGTCCGGCACCACCATGGCAAGTTCAAGCCATTCGTCGTCCGACCAAGGCTTGCCGGACCAGTTGATTTGCGCGCCCATCTTATTCGGCCGCCATCGGTTGGGCGGGCGTCAGATGACGTGTCATCGTGGCGCAATACCAGTCGATGAACTGCGCCACGCCGCTTTCTTGCTGCGGCGAATAGGGGCCGGGCTCGTAGGCGGGCGACAGGATGCCCTTTTGGTTTTCTTCGACCACCAGACGGTCTTCGTCATTGGTGGCTTCCCAAACCTCGGTCAGGCGTTTGATGTCATAGTCGCGGCCTTCTACGGCGTCTTTGTGCACCAGCCAGGTGGTGACCACTTCGGTCTCGGTGGCGCTGATCGGCAAGACGCGGAAATTCAGCACGTGATCCGACAGGAAGTGGTTCCAAGTGTTCGGGTAGTGGAAGAACAAGAGCGAACCGGCATTGGCAAAGGGCATGCCGGGCAGTTTGGGCGCGGCTGCCTTGCCGTCCATCGTGTAGCTGACCGCTTCGCCGACAAAGGGGATGCGGACCAGACGCCATTGCTCGCTTTCCGAGATCAGATAGCGCGACGGCAGGCCGGCGGCCTCGCAGCGTTCGACGTGGGCGGCACCAACGGGCGAAGACAGGCTGTCATCGCCGCCGACAAGGTTCGGGTCATCGTTGAAGGTGCGGCACAGCGACGGGTGAGATCCGGCGCAGTGATAGCATTCGCGGTTGTTTTCCAGCACCAGTTTCCAGTTGCCGTTTTCCACGATGCGCGACTGGAACGCGACCTTGAGGTCAGCCATGCCATGCGGCGCGGAATACCGATTGGCCGCTGTTTGCACAGGCGCAAAATCGGGGGCGGTTTCGGCGAGGCAGATAAAGACCATTCCGGCGGCAACCGCGCAATGCACGGTCTTCAGGCCATGGGCTGCTGGCTTGAAATCGGGGCCCATTTCGCGGGCCCACATCAGCTTGCCATCAAGGTCATAGGTCCACTGGTGGTAGGGGCAGACCAGTTTCACGGTGGAGCCGGAGGTCTTGGAGCACAGGCGCTGGCCGCGGTGGCGGCAGACGTTGTGGAAGGCGCGAATCTCGCCATCCGAACCTTTGACGATCACGACGGGATAGGCGCCCAGTTGCAGCGTCACATAGGCCCCAGCCTTTGGCAGCTCTGCGGCAGAGGCGGCAAAGATCCAGTCTTTGTAAAAGATCGAGTTCAGATCGGCCTGCAGCACGCCTTCATCGCAGTACAGCGCTTGCGGCAGCGAATGATCGGGGCGGCGCTGGGCGAATTGCGCAGAGATTTCGGCTTGGTTCAGCATATGACCTCGCTTTCCCGGCCATCCCGCCGGGAGTGTTTCAGATGGGAACGGGAGCAAACAGGCAACCGACAGGCATAGGGCCAAGGCCGCCCAACCGCCCGCCGCGGGTGACGATTCCGCAAGGCTGGTTTCCGGGCTTCAGGGGGGGACCTTGCGGTCCGGGCGTGACGCCTTCCCAGGGCCTGCAGACCCCAGTGGCACATGTCACGCCGCTCTCCCGTTACCGTTGCGGGGGCAGCGCCGGCGCTTCACCGGCTTCCCAATTCTCCGCTGTCGCCAGCGGCACCTTGCGAAAACCAAGATACGCGGTGCGACCGTTTGGCATATCGCAAGCGCGACCTTGATGCGCGAAATACCGACAGCCGCTGTCGTGAATTGCAGATTCAGGTTTTGTGCAAGGCTGCTCGGGGCCGCCACTCTTGACCGCTCCCCCCCTTGCGCCTATACGCTCCCTGTCCGGGGTCTTGTGATCCATCGGATGCGATTCCCTATGCCCGTTCCCGGACCCTTCATCCGGCCAAAGGTATCAGGGGCGCGAACAGACAAGGCATGTGGCATCTCTGGCGGGCTTACTTCAGGTAGGGACCCGGTGAAGACCAGAAGCGCTGACACGAGCATCACCTCTGCGGACCCACCGCAGGCATATGGAGACAGGCATGAACCTGATCGCACAACTCGAAGCCGAGCAGATCGCTGCGCTTGGCAAGACGATTCCCGACTTTAAGGCCGGTGACACCGTCCGCGTCGGCTACAAAGTGACCGAAGGCACCCGTTCGCGCGTGCAGAACTACGAAGGCGTCGTGATCGGCCGCAAGGGCGGCATGACCATCTCGGCCTCGTTCACGGTCCGCAAGATTTCTTTCGGCGAAGGCGTGGAACGTGTGTTCCCGCTCTATTCGACCAACATCGATTCGATCGAAGTGGTCCGCCGCGGCAAGGTGCGTCGCGCCAAGCTGTACTACCTGCGTGCGCGTCGCGGCAAATCGGCCCGTATCGCCGAAGTCACCAACTACAAGCCCAAAGCTGAGTGAGGAGAGGCGCCATGAAAGACGGCATTCACCCCGACTATCACTTCATCGAAGTGAAAATGACCGATGGTTCCACCTTCCGCACCAAGACCACCTGGGGCAAAGATGGCGATACCATGTCTCTGGATATCGATCCGCTGTCGCACCCGGCATGGACCGGCCAGACCGCCAAGCTGATGGACACCGGCGGCCGCGTGTCGAAGTTCAAGAACAAATACGCTGGTCTGGGCTTCTAAGCCGGATCTTCGTGGAACAAGGAGGGCGCCTTCGGGCGCCCTTTCCTTTTGCAGGGCAGGGGTTTTGGCGCGCCGGGAATTCCCCTTGCGAAGGGTCATTCCCTTCGTTAGCCGAGACGTCCTATAGTTCGCGCGGCCCAAAATGGGGCCAGGTGGGGGAAGTCGTGGCGCATATTATCGTTGTCGGGAATGAAAAAGGCGGCTCGGGAAAATCGACCACCTCGATGCATGTCGCGACCGCGCTATGCCGTATGGGGCACCGGGTGGGGGCGCTTGACCTTGACCTGCGACAAAAGAGTTTTGGTCGCTATATCGAAAACCGCCGCGCTTTTCTGAAGCGGGCCGAGTTGGATTTGCCCAGCCCCGAATACCGTGACCTGCCAGAGGGCGATGCAACCCTTTTGCAATCGGGCGAAAATGCCTTTGACGCCCGGCTTTCGGCGGCGGTGGCGGCGCTGCAACCGATTTCGGATTTTATCATCATCGACTGCCCCGGCAGCCATACAAGGTTGAGCCAGGTCGCCCATTCGCTGGCTGACACGTTGGTGACGCCGATGAATGACAGCTTTGTCGATTTCGATCTTTTGGCGCGGATCGATCCGGAAACCGGCAAGGTCAAAGGCCCGTCGATCTATTCCGAAATGGTGTGGAATGCCCGGCAGCTTCGGGCGCAGGCCGGTTTGAAGCCGATTGACTGGATCGTGCTGCGCAACCGGCTTGGCGCACAGGCCATGCACAACAAGCGCAAGGTGGGTGCGGCCCTTGAAGATCTGTCGCGCCGCATCGGGTTTCGCGTCGCCCCCGGTTTTGCCGAGCGGGTCATCTTCCGCGAGCTGTTCCCGCGGGGGCTGACGGTGCTGGATCTGAAGGATACCGGCGTCGATCAGATGAACATGTCAAATGTCTCGGCCCGTCAGGAAGTGCGTGAGCTTATGAAAGAGCTGCGCCTGCCTGCCGTGAAGGTTGATTTCTAAGACCTGCCGCGCGAAAGCCCGGTCCAAGATTGCGCGCCCGCGCCTCGCGGCTGCCAATGCGCAGCAGGCGCAGTTCGAACATATCGGCCTCTGGCCGGGGTCTGCGGGCGAACAGCCCAAACTTGGCAAGGAGGGGGTAAAGCCGTGACATGTGGGCCTCCTGTTGCTGATGCCTTCAACCTGACCGCGGGCTGCGGCGAAAACGGGGCAGGTCTTTGGTGAAAGCGCGCCGCATTCTGTGGCCCTGGAAACAATCGGTTTCCACAATACCCCCTATTCTGGTGGCTTGAGCGAACCTGCCGTGCATGGCAGATGTTGGGCAGATCAGCCCGGAGGTCGCCATGGTAAACCCACTTTATACCGCGCTTTTTGCCCCTTTGGCGGCGCGCGATGACGTGCTGATGCAGCTCGCGGATGGCGGGGCGATCACGGGGCGCGGATTTCACGCCTTGATTGGGCAGGCTGCCAATGCGCTTTTGGCCGCAGGCGTGATGCCCGGCGATCGGGTGGCCGTGCAGGTCGGAAAATCCCCGCAGGCGCTGGCGGTCTATGCGGCCACCGTGTCGATCGGGGCGGTTTTTTTGCCGCTGAACACGGCCTATACCCCCGATGAGGTCGGGTATTTCCTTGGTAATGCCACACCGCGCCTGTTCCTGTGCGA
>CALBSG010000159.1 GCA_937927675.1 uncultured Paracoccaceae bacterium
GATGCATGGCCTCGATGTCAGCCCCATGGGTGGCGCAGATCGCTTCCCAGTCACTGCTGTCGATCCCAGAAATGCCTTCGCGCAATAGCTTCATCTTCATGAATGGGAATCCGGCGGCCAGCAGACTGCGCCACGCGTGATGCGGCAGGCTGATACCGGAGAGATCCCGCAATCCAAGCGAAAGAACGTTCTCGAAGCCGAACAAGATTTGACGGGTCGGATCAAATAGATTGTCGCTCAAATCGGCGATGGACATTTCATACTGCTTGATCACGTCATCCTTATCGCAGAAGTTTTTGATGCTGTGCCAAAACGTCCTCAAGGGCATCGATGCCAAGTTTATCTGCTTCCAGCCGAAGAAGAAGCTCTGCGCATGATGTTTGCTGAAGGTGCATTCACTTAGTGCGAAGAAGCCTGCATCGTGATCGCGGATCTGTTCGATGATCGGGCCAAGTGGCTGGAACGGACCAACGAGGCTGTCATTGGCGAAGTAGAGGCGTTCCGCCCCCCAGACGTGCGGGAAGTTTCGGAGGATATCGGCCCATGCTCCGAAGTCGTATCCCCCATTTTCGCGCAGTAGCACACCGTCTACCAGATCGAACACGCCGTCGGCCACCGGGGTCGACAAGTCCTCAACCACCACGCAGACGATGACCAGCAGGCCCGCACGCTTCAACTCGTGCAGATAGATCAGTGTGTATTCTAGTGGCACGCCCAGTGGGCAGTGAGTGACGAAGAGGCAGATTTCGCGGTTAGCCACGCACTCAGGCGGTTCTTTAAGGCATTTCTGCCCGACCGGATCGCTGACCTGGGACAGTCTTTCCGGGGTCGCAGGTTGGGCGATCCGATCCGACGTAGTCCAGACTAAGCGGTGTCTGTTCACTTCAGGTTCTGTGGCGCTGACAGCTTCAGCCAGCAGGACGCGCAGGGCGGAATGCCGCGCCTGCATCCGAACGAGGCCCTCGGCAGTCAGTCTCTCGCGCCGCTCATTTCCTATGCTGCTGCCACCGTCGTGGTGGACATAGGCATGGTCCGCGATGACGGAATCGAACCCGAGGTCCACCAGTTTCAGGCAGAGATCCTGAACCTCCCAGTAGCCATGTGGAAAGGCCTCGCAATCTAGCCCGCCGGCCAGATCAAAGGCGCTGCGATCGACCAGCAAGCAGAAACCCGACAGGAAGGGGACACGGGGAAAGACTTTTTGGGAGATGGTTTTGACCTGAAGCGCTATCTCGTCAGGGTCCAGTTTGGCCAAGGGTGCCGTGCCAGTCGACGGGGTTGGGATAATCGTCTGATGGAAGCCATTGTTTGAAAGGGGGCCGACCAACGCGGTCTGCGGCCCGGCACGCAACGCTTCCAACATGTCGTCGAGCCAATGCGCAGTGACCTGCGTGTCGCTGTTCAGGAACATCATGAAGGGCGCGCAGCTTTCCCGGACGCCCGCCGTCACGGCGCGGGTGAAACCCAGATTTTCGGCGTTGCGGACGAGATGTACGTCGCCGTGGCGGTCGCGATAACCTGCTAGCCATGCCGCCGTCTCCTCCGAGGAACAATCGTCCACCAGGATGATCTTTCCCATGGAAGTTGATGGCCATCTGCGGATCGAGGCAAGACAGGTCTCAAGCTCGTCGATCGCATTGTAGACTGGAATGATGATATCGACGCAGGCCTCTGGCTCAGGTTCGGGCTTGTCCAGCGGCAGCCGATCGGTCTGGTCCGCGAGAATCCCGACGCCGTCTATGAACTCGAGGAAACGCGCTTCATCCGCGGTGTTTCGGAAGGCGCTGAAGGTCTCGGCCTGCAACTCTCCGACGACAACATCCCGCGGGTGGTTTTCCAGGTATGTGGCCAGATCGAACAGCGCCGTCTCGTACTCGCCTTCATTGGCCGACAGGGCGATGCGCAGCAGTTGACGGAAATCGCCCAGCTGTTCGATGGGCGCTAGGGCGTCCACACTCTCTCTGGCCTTGGGGTCCTTTAGCCGCAGACGCGCACCAGCCAGCGCGACCATCGCATCCAGATTTCCCGGCTGCAGTTCCAGCGCCCGGGCGGCGTGATCGGCAGCTAGGTGCGGCGCCCCCAGTCGCAGCGCGGTATTGGCGATCAGCGCGTGGCTTTCAGTATCCTCAGGGGCGCAATTCAGCGCGAAGCGGAAATTGACATGGGCCTGGGTGATGTCCCCGGCCTTGAAGCAGGCAATTCCCCTGACACGGAAGTTTGCTGCTTCGGCATTTAGATCGGGACGGGGAGCGGGGGCCGCCACGGGCTGGGCCAGCGCAAGGGCGGCATGGGCAGGGGCGGCCTGCATGGGATAGCCGAATGTCACGAAATCCTGCTGGAAGAGCCGCTCGATCGTTGCGATGTCTTCCGTGCTTGGAACCACCTTCGTGATCGAGGGATTGCGTGTCAACACACGCTCGATCTGCAGCGGGCGGTTGCAGGGGCCGACCAGACCGTCGAGATAGGGGATCACCTGCTCCAGCCCATCTTCAAGCCGGAAGATCGTCGCCCCCGCTGGGATAAGGTCGACCATCGGCCGCAGATGGTTGTCGTACAGCCAAGGATTTTCCGCGATGGCGCGATCGAGATGCGCGACCCAGGTCGAAAAGCTCTCGCTTTGGTCGATCCGCCGCAGGTGGTCACGCAGGTAGTGATATTCTGATACGAGCCGATCGACCGGATGCCGCACGACGGCAAAAGACGCATCGAAAAAATCAGCCGGAAACAGACGGTCCAAGGCGTCAGCCGAAATGTGCTGGGCAGAGCTGCGCGTCCAGTGCAGCGACGCAGGCTGGGCAAAGAAGTTCTTATCCAAGAAGCTCACGGCCCCGAACCGCGCGAGCAAATAGTCTTCGACCGCCGATCCGCCACATTTCGGGACATGCGCAAAGTAAACGATCTTCTGTGCGGCCTTGAAAAACGGCATTGCAAGTCCTTCGGCAGGTCATGGATGGCGCCAAGAAACGATGCCTGCCATCACGGATACTCACAGTGGGATCGCGTGCGCCATGCATGCTGGGCCGAATGCAGCTACAGGAAACCCGTTAGATTTTCTACACTCGCTAAAGAAGGGGAACTCTTGCGCAGATGGATTGCGGATGTGCCAGACCGACATGTTGCAGGCGCACAACCAATCGGTTCGGTGAGGCGAGCGATGGCAGAAACGGGCTGACTGCGGGCCTGAGGTTGAGGGCGTCTCATGCTGGTTGTAGAAGACTGCCAGAATTCAAGCTTGGATGAAGCCGGGCAACGTTAGAGTTCACTCATACGATAAATCTGACAGCCCGGTCGCTCCGCAAATTCTCCCATGGGTGCCGTCCCTCATGATTATTGAAACTTTCGGGGGCCGCGGTGGTGCGATCGCGTAAGTTGGTGCCCCCGGGATACTGTGTTACGCGACAAAGTGTAGCATTCCGGCTGCATCGGACTTCGTGAGGGCTTGAAATGAGAAAACTGGCGCTGTTGTGCTGCTCGCCGCCGTTTGACGCCGATGAAATGCCACTTACGATGCCGTCTTTTGGCATTCACCGCGTTCATGCGGCCGCGCGGTCAGGGGTTTATCCCCATCCGGTCGACATCCGCTTTTTTGATCTGGGGAAGATCGGGCACGCTGAATGCCTGCAAGCACTGCTTGATTTCGAACCTGATCTCGTCGGCTTTTCGGTTTATGTCTGGTCACTGGCGCCGCTGATGCAGCTTGCGGCTGATGTGCGTGCGCGGCATCCGAAGGCGTTGTTGCTGTGGGGCGGTCCGTCAGCGCGGCGTGACTTGTTTGACCACGCTCATTATCGCGGCAGCTCGGCAGCCGTGGTGGATGCCGTATGCGAAGGCGATGGTGAGGCGATCATTCAGCACCTTATGGCTGTGCCGCAGCTTGATGCGGCGAGCTTAGCTGCAACGCCTGGTCTTTTTGCGCGAAACAGCACTGATGCTGGCTGGCACAGCTGCGGTGCCGCGCTGACCCTTGATCTGTCCGCGCTGGCCTCGCCCTATGAATTGGGTCTGATGCCCGCCGATGCTGTGGCCTATCTCGAAACCTATCGCGGCTGCCCGCTGTCATGCCGGTTCTGCGCTTGGGGGGCGACACGACCTGCGCGTGATGTGTTTTCAGCCGATTACATTTCGGAGGAGTTGGATCGGTTTCGCAAATTGCGCGCTCCGGCAGTCTTCTTGCTGGATGCGGGTCTGAACCTGAACGCCAAAGGCTTCAAGAATCTGGTCGCCGCGCAAGAGCGGAGCGGATTTCTGTCAGAAGCGTTGTTTTGGGCCGAAATCTATCCCACCATCACCAAGCCAGAACATATCGAGTTCCTCGCCTCCGTCGGAACGGCCTATCTGGGCGTGGGACTGCAAAGTATCCACGAGCGGGTGCTGAAAGCCCATGAGCGTCCCTTTGATATGCGCCGTTTTGCCAGCGCAGTCGAAAATCTGTCGCAGGTTGCGGGGCTTGAGATCCAAATTATCATGGGCTTGCCAGAGGATACGCCCGAAGGATTTCGCAGCACGTTGGAATTCGCTTTGGCATTGCCTGTGGCCTCTGTCCGGGTCTTCCACTGTCTTGTGCTGCCCGATGCCCTGCTGAGCCGGTCAGACCCGTCTTGGCGGATCGAGTTCGATCCGACCAATATGGCGATGCGGTCAAACCACACCTGGCCAGAACATACGCTGCATGCCATGCGGGCCGAGTTGAACAATTGGGTTGCCCGCCATGGTGGGACACAGGGCGAGTATTGGTGGTCCTTCCGCAAATGAAACGGACGGGCAGACGCGTCGCCTTGCTGGCTTGGTATCCGCCAGACAATCCGGCGTTGCCGCCCTTTATTCCGAATATGGGCATGTACATGGTGGCCGCCGCCCTGCGCGCGGCCAATCCAGACGGGCTTGAGCTGCGCATCTGGGATGAGCGGACGCGGACGCCCGCCGAAGTTGCGGCTGAAATTGCAGCCTTCGACCCCGATGTAATCGGCGGATCCGCTTTCCTTTGGTCTTTGCCGTCGCTGCAAGAAACCCTTGTGCCGCTGATGCAAGACGATCCTCGTCGGCTTTTGGTGCTGGGCGGGCCATCCGCGCGGCAAAATATGCTGGCGCTGGCACCGTTTGCTCGCCTTTCCGCTCACGTTGATGTGCTTGTCCAAGGCGAAGGTGAGGCGACTTTTGCCGCGGTGATCGCTGCGCGAGATCGCAGCCCTGAGGGCCTGTTCGGGTTGCCGGGCCTGACCCTGCGGCACGAGGGAGAGCAATGGCAGTCAAGCGCCGCCGCCCCGCGTGCGGTGATGGATCTTCTCGCATCGCCCTACAGGCAGGGTCTGATACCGGCTGGCGGAATTGGGCTGCTTGAAACCTATCGCGGCTGCCCGTTCACCTGCTCCTTTTGCGAATGGGGTGTGATGGAGGCACCGAAGAACGTTCTGTCCACGGCGCGTATCGCGGGTGAATTCGCAGCAATGGATGATCTTGGGCTGGGGGCGGTGCTGCTGGCCGATGCCGGTTTGAACCTGAACTCACAGGCCTTTGCGGCGCTGCGCCGTGCAGCGGCTGAAACGGGATTTCTGGCCAATCGCGCGCTGATTGCCGAAGTTTATCCCAAGTCGCTGACCGAAGATCACATCCGATTTCTGGAAACCGTTGGCGCGCCGCATATCGGGGTTGGTTTGCAATCGTTCGATGACGCTGTGCTGCGGCACGTCGAGCGCAAGTTTGACCCCGCGCGACTGGGCGGGCTGATGGATGTGCTGCGCTCTGTCGCGTCGGTCACGACCGAGCTCATCATGGGGCTGCCCGGCGATACACCAGAGCGTTTTTTGACGAGTTTTGACCGCGCGCGCGCGCTGGGCACAGGGCTAAGGGTTTATCATTGTGCGGTTTTGCCTTCGGCGTTGATGGCGCGTGCCCCTGCGAGCGACGAGATGGAATTTGATCCCGTGACGCTTAAAATGCGGCGTTGTCGCGGTTGGCCCGGTGATACAATTGCACAAATGGTCGATCGTCTCACCATCGCGTCGCATCAGGCGGGCGGGGCAAGCGGGGATTATTTCTGGGTGTTCCCGCCGGCATAGACGGTGGCCGGTTTGTCCAACACAAAGAGCACATAGCTGGCACATCCGTTTTCAAACAGGCGGCGCAGTTCGATCACAGGATTGTCGGTAATCTGTGGTGGGCAGGCCGGCACCATCCAGTCAAATCCCGGCAGGCAGCGAGAGGTGACGTTCTGCGTCAAAAGCAGTTCGAACCCTGCCGCTTTGGCCATGGTGCAAAGATCATCCTCTGTCATGTCCGGAAAGGGCCACGGTCCGAAGCCCTGACAAACCGCCTTGATCGAGGACAATGTGTCTGGCGCGCGGTCCTTGCCCGCCAGAATGATCGTGCTGAACACCAGCCTTCCGCCCGAACGAAGCGCAGTTGCGGCGGCAGTCAGGAACCCGGCGGGGTCTGGGAAGTGGAACAAGGCTTCAAGAGACAAGATGCGGTCTGCCCAGCCGTGGCGAGCCTCGCTAAAGCGGGCCGCATCGCTAAGTAGCCAAGTCACCGGATTTTGCCACGGCCCTTCCCTTGCCAGATCGATCTGCCGGGGGTCAATGTTGACCCCGGTCAGGTTAAGCGGACTGAATGTTGCGTCCAGCAAGCGCAAGGTCCCGCCAAAGCCGCACCCCACATCGACAATCGTCGCGCCTTCACAGACGCCAAGATGTGCCAGATGAAGCTGGCTCATCGCGGTCTGGGCGTCGTCCAAGGTTTGGTCCGGCGTTGCCGCGTCAAACAGGCCCAGATGCACATGATCTGAGATCAAGCCTTCACGCCGAGAGGCAATCAGACCGTCGAAATAAGAAATGTTCATCCCCAGCAATAGGTCCTGTCGCCCGTCCGGGAAAGCGCCATGAAGCTGCACATGGTCCAGCGGGTGCGCGCGCCCTCAACAGGTTGAACCCGATGCAGCCGCCGACCCGATTGCAGGATAATCATTGAGCCTGCCGGCACCCGGATTGCCTGCGACCGCAAGCTGGCCAGATCAGGCTTGGCCGCGGGCTGGGCATCATCGTTCCGATAGCGTCCTGCGGCATCCGTTGCAGTCAGATCGAACACTTCCAGCATTCCGCCCGCCTCCGCCTCTGCCAAGGTGACCACAAACGACAAGATGTCACCCTGAATGGCCGATGCAACATGGCGGTAGCTGGGCCGTAAGCTTTGTTCATTGTCGAAATGCGCGGGGATGTAGCCACCTGTCCTATGACCGCGGAAGGTGGTGAAGAAGTGGTGGCGGTCTTGGGGGCCGGGGGCTGCCTCAAAGGGGCGCGCTTCATCCATCGCAGACATCAAGCCCGCAACGCGCTGGGCAATGTCGATGCCAATCTCGGCACCAAAGCGGCTCAGCGTGGCCTCAAAACGCGCGGCGGCGTCATAGTATTCCCCAAGCTCAGGTGCGTTCAGGTTTAGGTTGCGCCCGTAAAAGAACGACCGAAATGGGCCCGGAAATTCTGTCTGCTCAAAGCCCGGATCGTTGCGCTCTAACCCCGCGACGATCTTGGCGCAGATTTCTGGCGTAAAGACGTTTTGCACAAGCAGGCCGTCCAATTTTCCCGCGCGCAGGGATGCAAAGCTACCTGAGGGCAAGGGGCCGTTGGCATCGAGCTGTTCGATCTGAAGAAATTCCGCCTGATCTGTCATGCCGGTCCCAATATTGATGCTGGAAAAGCATGAGGGTTGCTTCACCAAATTGCAATTGCCGCACGCGCCGGGAATAAATCCGATTTCGGTGAATTCCGCACAGGCCGATGCGATGGAATGGCGTGTCGGTTGGGTCAGAATATCCCGTATATTGCAGAACGGCGCAGCAAGCCTTGCGGCGTCCCTGCCAGATAATCGACCCCAAGGTCAAAGCGGTAGGGTGCCAGCAGTTCGGCGTCCTTTGCCAATGCGTCAATCAGACCCGGATGAAACCCTGTTTCGCGGGCAAAGCGGAGCGTGTCCTTTGTCGCCACCCGCGAAAAATAGACTGCACTGGAGTGGGATTTGCGCGAGATGACAAACACTTCCTCGCCATAGCGACCGGGGCAAAGTGGCGCCGGCAGGGTCGGCATGTCGCGCAGGTCCTGTTCAATTTGCGTCCGATTGGCCGCACTCTGATAGAAACGGTAATCGTTCTTTGCCACACGCCGCGTGCCATCCCAAATCTCGGATTGCCCGGCGCTGATCGTGCCGCCTTCGGCCTCGAAGTAGAGATCTACGCTGCCGATACCGCTGACCAGAGTTGCGGCGTCAAATTCCACTGAAAACATGAACCATGGCAAGGCATCAGCCTTGCTCAGGTCAGTTGCGAACAGATCTGGAAGGCAGTCTTGCAATGCCGCAATGCCGCAGCGGCGCTCGGCGCGGTCGTAGTCGTAGAAGTACAGCTCCCACGTCAACTGACCGGCCATTGATTTCACCCCCCAGACAGTTTTGAAGGGCTGCCATGTCTGACGGATACGGCCAAAGATTTCGGCCAGTCGCGCGCCTTCTGGCGTCAGGTCCAGCGAATGAGCCAAAAACGCCGCTTGCTGCAAGGTGCCGGGCGGCGACGCGGTAACCGGGTCATAGTCCCACTGGCAGAAATCGCGGAATGGGTCGTCTGGTTGCCGTATTGCGCGGATCAGCGGGGTCATGGCAGGGCTCCGTCAGGCCATCCGTAGAGCGTGACAAAGGTCGTTCCCATGCGGTCGCGCCCGATCGCCACATGCGACGGCCAGAGCACAGGTGGCTGGACGGCTGGGTTGATGCCCGTGACAAGCCTTGCCAGCAGGTCAGCGCAGACCGGGTTGGGCGCCAGATCGGCAAGCGACATGTCGATCGACAGCCGCGTGCTGCCCTCCTCTGACACTCTTAGGGCTTGCGCCATGGCGGCAATCTGCGCGGTCGTTTCTGCCAGATCCGGCGGCAGGGCCAGTTCCGCAAGCAGCGGTGCCGGATCGGGCTGCCAGTCATAGCGGTTGAGCCGGGCGCTGCGGCCCATTTTCAGCGCCAGATAGGCCAGACCCGGCTCTGGCGTGGTTTCCGGGGCGAACTCCAGATAGATCTTGAGCAGGCTTTCGCCGGTGGTGTCGGCGTCATCGAGGCCAAGGTGGATCATCTCAGCACGGGTCCAATGCTGTGCGAGCAGATCAGGCAAAGGCAAGCCAATGGCCTGCGCCAATGCCGCACAATCATCAGGGTCGGCCAGCGCTTCCCGCGGAAAAGTCAGGAGATAGCGACGATCCGACGCGCCGGCCGCTGAAATCTTGCGAGAGCGTGCCAGCAGCGGATCGTGCGGCAAAAGCGGACGCAGGGCGGCAATCAGGTCAGCGCATGCCGGGGTCGAAGGGGCCTTTCCGGTCCAGTTGGGGTCAGGTTCTGCGTGGCGTTCACGCCGCATCGGCTGCCAAACCGCTGGCCGCGCGCGCCGCATCGCCCAGTCGCACGATATTCCGCAGCGAATGAAGGTGCGCATAACACAGAGACAAACCGCCGTTGCGGAACAGCGTGCTCATATCGCCAGCGGGGATCTGCTTCAGCCGGTTGCGGTTCAGAACCGAAAACCCGCCCATGCTACCCTCGCCGCCGCTGGAGTTGTGGAAGCGCGCCTGAGCCGCTTCCAGCAGTCCGAACTTGTCCAGCAGTTTGCAGAAGCTACGGGTGATGTGGAATTGCGTCTGGTATTCGGCGGCGAAAGCCAGCTTTGCATCCAGCCAGGCCGTCTGTTCACCCGCATCGTCAAACAACCGTTCGCCGCGACCCTCGCGGTTCACTCCGGGGTAGGATTCATCCAGACAGAGCGCGAAAGTGCCGTCCTCGCCTTCTTCCGGGCGGGAAAACACGAAAGGATAGCGGCGCAGAAAGGCTGGAATATAGCCACCATGCCATTGGCCCAGATCATCGACATGTTCATTGCTGTCGGGGCGCAAGCTCAGAAGAGCGGCCGGGAATATATCCTCGCCATTGCGGGCGAAAACGATCGGATGATCCAGCGCTGCCGCTTCAAACTCGGTGGCCAGAAGCGGAACCGAATTGATCTGCCGTGCAAAGCTGTAAGAGCCGGTCATCTGCACGCTGACATTGAGATGGCTCGCGGTGCCGATTGCAATAACCTTGTCGTAGATCAGAAGCTGGCGGCTCACGATGGACCTCATGAAAGTGGAGAGCGGTGATAATATTACTCCGCTATGCTAAGCCTGAAGGCCGTGCTTTGAAAGTATGTGGGGGTAACGGTCGCGTATATTTGCGGTGTAAACGGGACCGAAAATATATCGAAAGTAGTTTCGCTGAATCGAAAGTCGTATCTGTAATTGCGAATTGGGTACGCGGTGAATCTTTTAATGTCGCAATACGCTATTTGGATGAGCGCTTGTGCTTCTGCGAGCGTGCCATTGGGTGTCAATCCTATACTAAGGAAAACAATGGCGGATTTTGTTTCCGCCTTGTTCAGTCAGGCTGCCCCTCGGGCGGCCAATAATGCTTTGATGAGGAAACCATGTCGGCACCTTTCGGACCCCGTAAATTTGGTCTGTCGCTTTCCCGTGCGGTGCGCCGTGCAGGGAAACGTGCGCTCCGGCGTGGTGTGGAGGGTCAGCCGGCGCGCTTGCAGGCCGTTGAGCACGCCTGGAGGGCGGAGGCGCTGGAGCCGCGCATCCTCATGTCGGGCGATCCGCTGTCTGTTGCTGCCGGAGGTTACGGCGCCCAGCAGGTCGAGTTGCGTTTTGCGCAAGGTGACGGCAATCGGATTGTGCAGGTTTTTGTTGGCGATGCGCAGCAAGGTTCCGACTATAACATCAACGCGAACGGCAACCTAATCACCGTCGAAGGTGGCGGGAGCAGTGATCAGATCAAGATCAAGCTTGTGTTCGGCGCAGGTTTCGACGCCACTGGTATAGGCCTTTCGGTGGACGGTCTGGTGGGGGAAGATTCCGTTCAGCTGGACTGGGCGGGCGCTATTCAATTGGACGAGCTGTCTGTCTCATCGGAGCAGATCAATCTAGGCGCGGCTACGAACGTGTCGGAAAGCCTGACCGTTGCGCATGACGTAGAGCTTCTGGCGGCCTCCAGTGTGACGGGTGGGACCGCCTCTGTTACGCTGACCCAAGGCATCACCGCCGGCGGGTCTTTGATTGTCTCGGCCTCAGCGGTGCATGAAACCACCTCTGGTTCGGCATCGACGGCGTCGGTCTCGGTTGGTGGCGATCTTGTGGCCAGCACCGTAGACATTGATGCAATCGTAACGCGTAGTTTGATCGACAGCAGCCTTGGGCTTGCGAACTATGATTTCGGTGATGCAATCGCATCGCTGAGCGTCGCAGACGGTGTTGATATCACCGCAGACAATGTTGACCTTGCCGCCACCGTCGAAGGCGCGGTGAGGATGGGGCCGCAATCGGACATTCCCGGCAACATCTCTGCGGCGGTCCAGTCGATCAAGTTTGTTGTGATCACTGCCAAGGACGTGGCCGGGATCACGCTGGGCAATGGCACCATCAACGCCCAGGGCGCTGACGGCGCGGCCAATGTCGCGGCGGCTGTGGCGACGGAATACGCCTCTGCAGGCATCCTCGTGTCGCAAAAGATCCGTGGCGAGGCGACGGTGACGGCAACCGACACCGACATCATGGCCGGTTTGGGTGGCGTGTCGGTCACGGCCGATGTGGCGCAGAACCTTAAGGCGGTGGGGCCGGCCTTCGTGGCGGAAACCACGCCGCCGACCTTCCCCATGGCCGTCGCGGCCTTTGCTTTCAACGAAGAGCGTGTGGTTTCCAAGGTCACACTGACCGGCGTTGGTATCGATACGACGGGCAGCTCTACCGTCGCTGCGCGCAACAGCACCAGCGTGAGTTCGATCCTTGCGGGGCATGCGCAATCTGCTTCGGAAAGCCTGTCGGCGCTGTCAGGGCTGCCGCAACTGGCCGTGGCGGGCATGTTCGCCACCAACGAAGTCCTGTCCGATGTCCAAGTTTCGCTGAAGGACAGCATTATCACGGCAGAAGGCGATGTTTCGGTCGTCGCGCTGAACGACATGTCGATCACGGCGACGGTCGACGGCAGCTCCAAGACGACCTCCGCCTCTCCGGCCATCGGCACGTCGCTGGCATTCAACTCTATCGGTTGGCAGCCGGGCAGCCTGTTCGCCAGCGCGCTGGGCGTGTTCCTCGGTGATGACACCGGGTCCACTGCCAATCCGATGGTAACTCGCGTCACGCTGGACAACTCCACGGTGACCGGTGGCGGCGCGGTCGAGGTTTCGGCCACGTCCCTGCCCGTGATCACAGCGAATGTGTCGATCAAAGCCGAGAACACCGAAGGCGGATCGATGGCGCTTGGCTTCGTCATGGCCGGGAACCGCATCCAATCGGATGTCGACGTCATCATCGGCAAGGGCGGCCTGACTGAGGATACCTCTGTTCAGGGCGGATCAGTCGTCATCCTCGCGTCCGACGGAGCAACGATCGAAGGCGAGGCTTCGGTGACCACCGCCTCTGCGGGCGGTCCGTCGCTGGGCGGGCTTTTGGCGCGCAACGCGGTGCAGAGCACCGTGGACGTCGCGCTGGATCACGCACCGATCACCGCGATCGTTGGTGAGCTTTCCGCCCGCGCGGAAACCACCGCGACGATCACGGCGACCACGAGTGGCCTGCAGCCGGCCCCCGAAGCTGAAGAAGAAGGCGGCGATCCGCCCGAGGGTGCATCCTTTGCGCTCAATGGGGTCATCGCGACCAACCTGATCCTTGCGGATGCCAATCTGTCCGTGATCGGCGGCAGCCTGACCTCGGCTGGTGATCTGTCGATTGCCGCTGCCAACGCAGGTACGATCACTGCCACCAATCAGGCCGAAGCGACCGGCAGCGGCACCGCAGTCGGCGTCAGTCTTGCTTTCAATACCATCGGCTGGAATGCGCAGAACTTCCTGTTCGGCACGGTCGATGCAATCATCGGTACGGATATCGGCGGGGAAAATCCGTCTGACGCCAAGGTCACGCTGACGGGTGTCGACATCACCGCCGGCGGTAACATCGCTATCAGCGCCGAAAACACCCAGACCGTGATCGCCCGCCTGAAAGCGGCCGCGACGGCCGGGTCGGACGCGACGGGCGCTGGCATCATGATCGCGCTGAACAAAGTCAGCAGCGTCACCAGAGTGTCGATCACCGGCGGCTTCATTGACGGCAATGGCCCTGCCAGCGACGTGTCGATCCGCGCGATCGACGCTGCTGGTATTGATGCCGAGGTCGGCCTGAAGGTTGGCGGTGGCTCTGCAGCGGCGGGCGGCCTTGTCGCGCGCAACGACGTGCGCAGCGACGTGGATTTGACCGCGCTCAACACGCTGTTCAATAGCACCGGCGCGATGGAACTTGCCGCGCGCGGCAGTTCGTCGATCACGGCCAAGCTGGACGGGTCGTTCGAGATTGTGGACGACAAATCCAAGGACGGTCTGGCCTTTGGCGGTGTCATCGCCTCGAACCTGATCCTTGCTGACGTGGCAGCCACCTTCACTGGCGTGGCGCTGACCTCTGGCGGCGATCTGTCGATCCTTGCGCGCAATTCTGGCGTGATCACGGCAGAGAATTCGGTTTCGGTCAAAGGGACTGGCACGGCGGTGGGGATCATCCTCGCCTTCAACACCATCGGCTATCGGGCGCAGAATATTCTCTTTGCCGCAGTAGATGCTCTGATCGGCACCAACATCGGTACTGCCCAAGTGGCGCAGGCTGTGGTGACGCTGAACGGTGGTGGTTTCAGCGCAGGGGGGACTCTGTCCATCGGCGCCGAGAACGAGCAAGATATCATCGCCAAGATCACGCAGGTTGCGACCTCTACTGCAGCCGCGGCTGCGGGTGTCGTGATTGCGTCGAACCGCGTGAATGCCAAGAGCAAGGTCGATATCAACGACAGCACGGCCAGCGGCGGTCTGGTTGCCGGCGGTGATCTGTTGATCACGGCGACGGACAAGTCCGCGATCAATTCCGAAATCACGATGGAAGCAGCTGGGGCGACCACCGGCGTGGGCCTGCTGTTCGTCCGCAACGAAGCGATCGGCGGCGTTTCTGCCATCGTGGATACGGTCAACCTGACGGCGAATGGCAATATCTCCGTCTCGGCCATTGGCGCGGCTTCGGTTGAGGCCAAGGCCTCGGGCGATGTCAAAATCGTCGCGGCTGAGGATGGCGAAGAAGGGGCGACCGGCAGTGCCGTCGCCGGCTTGATCGCCACCAACATGGTCATGGGCGGCGCAGAAACGCTGATTCAAGAGGCCACCATCACGGCGGGTGGCGGGCTGGACGTGCTGGCCGATACGCTGACCCTTGTGCGCGCGGAAAACGCGATGAAGGCCGAGGCATCTGGCGCCGCGGTCGGGTTGACGCTGGCCTTTAACAGCATTGGCTGGGATTCCTCGAACATCTTCACTCGGATGGCGAACGCGCTGCTCGCGACGGGCTTTGGCGGGGCAACTGGGATCAACACCACGGCCCGGCTGTGGAACGTCGTGCTGAAAACCGGCGGCGCCGTGCGCGTTCTGGCCGGCGGCACCGATGCCGAGGCCGAGCGCCGCGGGGCGCTGATCGACGCCTCGATCGATGCGTCGGCAACCAGTTCTGGCTCGTCGGCGGGGGTTGGCATTGTGCTGACCAGCAACCGCGTCAAGACCTATGCCAAGGCCGAGATCGACACCGATCAGGTTGATCGCGAGCGGGATACCGTGGGCGGCGTGGAAGTCGCCGCCAAGGATACTGCGGCCATCACCGCCAAGACCGTCATGGCGGCTGGCAGCGGTGGCGGGGCGGCCGTCGGCTTGACCATCGTCATGAACGACGTTCAGGGCGCGGTCGATGCCAAGATCGACCATATGGATCTGCAAGTGCAGAACGACCTGACGGTTGCCGCGGAACAGGCTTCGTCCATCAATGCCGATCTGTCGGGCAAGGTCACCTCTGCTCCGTCGGAAGATGCAGAGGACTCCAACACCCTGTCGTTCGGTGGTGTCATCGCGACCAACGTTGTGCGAAGCAATTCCAACGCGAAACTGCTGAACTCGGATATCGTCACGGGCGGCAATCTGACCGTTTCGGCGGTGAACAATGCCGAGATCGTCGCGGTCAACGCCGCGCTGCAATCGGCGGCGGGACAGGGCACGGCGGTCGGCATCACACTGGCCTTCAACACCGTCGGCTGGGAGCCGATGGACATGTTCCGTCAGTCGGTTGACGCATTGCTCGGGACCAGCATTGGAACGCGCGACACGGCCACTGCCACGGCATTGGTGCAGGCAAGCGCCTTGGTCGTGGGGGGTGATCTGTCGGTTACCTCCGACATGACCGCCAAGATCCATGCCGACGTCAACAGTGAGTCCCGCGCCGGTGCTGCCGGTTCGGCGGCGGCCATCATTCTGGCGACCAACCTGATCGCCTCGGAGGCATCGGCACAGCTCAAGCAGCCGGTCGGAGATGTTCTGGCTGGTGGCATACTGTCTGTCACGGCGAATGACTCGCCCGACATCCTTGCCAAGGGCACGGTGATCGCTGTCGCCAAGGATGACGACACCGAGGGCAAGGAATACATCAAGGTCGACGCCTACAGTGACGCGGGCGAAACCGAAATGGCCTTCGGGGATCAGGTCTTCGTCAAAGAAGGCCACGAGGCGGGTGGCACCATCGGCCACATCTACCGCTATCTGGGGCAAGACGCGACCGTCGACCTTGGCGCGACCAATTACGATGACACCCGCTTCTGGTGGGAGATCCCGCCGCCCAAGGGCTTCATGGGCGATATCCTCGGCTTCCTTTACAAAGAGATGCCGCTGGAGACCAAAGAGTTCACGCTTGCCAAGCTGCCGATCGGCGACGAGACCCATGTCTTCGGCCTGAAGGTTCAGGCGGGCTGGGAAGACATGACCGTGATGGACTTCCTGTCCAAGCAAGGCGTGGTTGAACCTGGCTTCAACTTGGATCTGGCGAATGTCCTGACCAAAGCGACCGCCACCGCCGACCACAAGTCGGACCAAATTGCGGTCACTTTGAAGCAGAATGACACGGTCGAATACGTCAAGACCGGCACTCTGGCTGGCACGGTCTTCAAATATCTTGGCGAAGACAAGGTCGGCGACTTCGACCTGTCCACCGTGACGGACGACGACTTCAAGGATACGGCGGTTTGGGAAAAGATCGAACTGGACGGATTCTCTTTCGGCCTTGGCGCGGTTCCGGAACTTGGGCTGGCCTTCCCGTCGCTGAAGTTCCAGCTTGTCCTGCCGAAACTCGACCTGCCGAAGTATGAATTCAAGCAAGTCATCGGCAAGGTCGAACACAACGGCGAAATGGTCGATTACGGCTTCAAGGCCAAGTTCGGTTGGGACGACCCGAGTTTCGGTGAATTCATCCTTGCCCTGACCCAGGGCGCGGCTGGCAAGGACGTCTATCTGCCTCATCTGGACTGGGGCTTCTACATCGACGCGCAAGACGCCGAAGATGTGGTGATGCGGGACAAGCTGCCCAGCACTTTCGTGCTGACCAATGACGGCGGCACGGGGCTGGACCTGAATTTCAGCATTTTCGGCCAGCCGGTCACGCTGCGCTATCCGCCGGTCACCATCAATCTTGATGACATTTTGGGGACTGACGGGATCGCCACGCAGTTCCTGGTTGATCCGACTCTGGAACCGGTGACGATCAAGCTGCCGAAGATCGACCTCGACGCAATGATCTGGGATGCCGAGGATATTGATGCGCGCCCGTCGAACTATTGGGACGATGCGACAGTCCTCGATATCAGCTCGCCGCAAGCCTTCGCGGACAGCCTGCTGAACGCGATCAAGATCATTCCCGGCAAGCTTGACCTCAGCGACCCGACGCTGAACTTCTCGCTTTTGGGCTACAACCTGTCCGAAAAGCTGCCGATCAGCACATTGCTGAACCAGTTCAACTCGCCTTTGCTGTCGGCAGGCGAGACGAACCACACGCTCATTGACCTCGACCAGATCTATCAGGCTGTTCTGCCCGACTTCTTCAGCTACCTTGTCGACCCCGACAAGACGGTCAAATACACGATTCCGAAGATCGACCTGGGTGATATCACCCCGGCGGATCTGAAAGGGTCGAGCAATGAAATGATCTTCGACACGGCGATCACCGTGCTGAAGGATCTGGGCTTCAACATTCCGCTGTCGAAGGACAAGGGCGAAGACGCCACCAAGGCCGCTGAACCCGAAGGGACCAGCCAGACCGAAGGCGAAGAGCCCGGCACCTCTGCTGAGCAGCAGATCGACCTGACGGTGACGAAGTCCGAGTTCACCGAAGGCGAAGACTTGGTCTTCACGCTGGAATACGGCGACAAGAAGATTGAAGGCGTAAAGATGCTCGACATCGGCGCGCAAGAGACAGAGGTGCAGCGCATCCTGTTCCTGCGCCGCGATCTGGATCTTGGCACCGAATTCAAGCTGTCGCTCACGACGGGCGAGGAGACTGCAGAGTCTGACGTCGTCGAACTGGCCGACACCGATGATGAAGCAGCGGATATTGTGACCACCACGGAGCGCCTGCAGGCCGCCGTGGATAAAGTGCTGGGGGCCGACAAGGCCACTGTTAGCTTCAATAAAAAGGACTCTTCCGCAGGTTGGGCCTTTGACATCACCTACACGGAAACGGGCGTAGACAAAGCGCAGATCAAGGCAAAGGTGACCAGCCAGCTGGGCTTCCTGCTGGTGCGCGCTTCGACCGTGACCGAAGGCGGCACCGTGACCGCCGAAGATCAGGCCGCCGAAATTCAGAAGGCGCTTGATGAGCTGCTGGGCGAAGGCAACAGCCTTGTCTCGGTCATTCCGGACCCGGAACCCGAGCCCGCGCCAGAGCCCGATCCGAACGCTCCGCCTGCCGATCCGGCCCCTGAACCCGATCCGGCCCCAGCGCCTGAACCGGCGCCGGAGCCGGAGCCCGATCCGACTGTGCCCGTGGCCTATAAGTTCAAGGTCATCTTCACGGGTGAGCTGAAGGAACAGGCAGTCGAAGAGATCACTGCCGTCGTCGACGAAGTGGTGACGGGCCTTGAGGTTACTGCCAAGGTCGTCAAGCTGGGCTATGACCCGAAAGGGCCGAGCTTCGACGTCGTTGTTCCGCCGAAGGAAACCTACACCCTGTCCGTTGTTGTGGACGGGGTGAAATACGTCGCTGAAGGCATCGCCAAGGCCGCGACCAACGAAGACGTGGAACTGGCTCTGTCCAAGGCCGAGTCGACCACCGATCACGAGTCGACCGACAAGGAAGCGGCGCTCAAGAAGAACGATACCGTAAAATATGCTGGCGCCGGTGATCTGTCGGGCAAGGTCTTTGTCTATCTGGGCGATGACAAGGCCGATCCGTTCGACCTGACCACGGTGACTGATGCCGATTTCTTGGACGATACGAAGTGGGAAGAGGTCAAACACAAGATTTCGACCGACCACAAATCGGATGAGGCTGAAGCCGTTCTGAAGAAGGACGAGACCGTCCTGATCATGACGGGCGATCTTGAAGGCAAGGTCTTCAAGTTCATCGGCGAAGAAAAATTCACCGAACCCGCACCTGCGGTGGAAGGTCAGCCTCAGGCCGAACCGGAAGCGATCCCGGTCGATCTGACGGCGGCCGACTTCACCGACGCTACGGAGTGGGAAGAGGTCAAGGAAACGACCAAATCCAGCCGTACGCTGAAGGATCTCGGCTTCGCGGCGACGGTCTCTTCGGGCAAGAAGGCGGGCACCTATTCGGTGAACTTCTCCGGTCCGCTGGATCAAAGCGTCGTCGAAAACTTTGAGATCGAAGGCACCGGCGGCGATCTGCCCGATGCGGAAGAGCCCGCGAAGGGCGGCGCCGCAGTTGGCGCGCTGATCATCCGCAACGATGTGCGCTCCAGCGCCATTGCCAAGATCGACACGGCCACGATCATCGCCGGATCGGTCAACGTGGCCGTTCTCGAAGCGGCGCGCATCCATGCGCTGCTTGCAGGCAAGGCTGAAGCCAATGGCGACGGCGAGGCGCAAAGTATCGCAGCGGGCGGGATCATCGCCACCAACCTGATCCTGAACGAAGCGCTGGCGCTGATCACCAACGCGACCATCACCACGACGGACGACACCTCTGTCACCGCCGAGAACCGCGCGGACATCCTTGCGCGGAACAACAGCTCCATTTCGTCCGATGGCACCGGCGTGAACTTCACGCTGGCCTTCAACACCATCGGCTATGAAGCGACTGGCATCTGGAACAACATCGCCGATGCGCTGGTCGGTACCAACCTTGGCACCGAAGACCGGGCCGAGGCCGTGGCGCGGATCGATGGTTCTACCATTGATGCGGGCGGCAATGTCACCGTTTCTGCCGTGTCGCATGCGCAGATCCTGTCGCAGATCACCAACGACACCGAATCCGAACTGGGCGACGATGCCGGTGACGACGCCTCTGCCGTGGCGGCGGGCATCATCATTGCTTCGAACATGACGTCGAGCGCGGCGATTGCCGAGATCGTCGACAGCAACACCCTTGGCGGTCGTGCCACCTCTGTCATCACGGGGGGCGACCTCTCGGTCACTTCTGAAGACAAAGGGACGATTCTGTCCAACGTTAACCTGTCGGCCAAGACCGGCGGTGATGGCGAAATGGCGCAGGCCATTCAGGCCTTTGTCGATTTCTTTAAGGTCACGTACAGCGACTATTCTGGCACGAAGAGCATCACGCTGGGCGATCGCGTCCGCATCGGCCACAGCGGCCTGAGCGTGTTGGACCGGCCCGATACCATTTCCAGCGGGGATCGCATCCGTCTGGATTGGGACATTTGCGGTGGGACTGCCGGGACTGTCTATGAATACATCGGCGAAGAGGCGCTTGAAGCGCCGATGCTGGACCAGCAGGATTATTCCGACACCCTCCTGTGGCGCGAGATTCTGGGCGATCCGGACAAGCTCTACATCGCCAAGAATGCACGCGCAGACGTCGATCTGGCGACCGAGGATTACACCAATTCCGAAAACTGGCTGGAGGTTGATGTCGACCCGCTGGTGAAGGCGGCGAAGATCGCGGCCAACGCCATTGAAGGCAGCAGCGCCAAGGGCACGGGCTTTGGCGGTCTTTTCGCCCGCAACGACCTGCGCACCTCGGTGCAGGCGAACCTGTCGGACGTGACCGTCGAAGCGGCGGGTGGCGTGACGGTGGATGCACAGCAATCCGCCCTTGTCATCGCCAATGATGAAAGCGTTGTCAGCGCTGACACCAATGCCATCAACGTTGTGATCGCCAACAACACCATCCTTGGCGGCAACACGGCACTGGTCGACCGCGCCATCATCACGGCGGTTGGCGACATGTCGGTTGCGGCCAATACGGACGCCTCGATCCTTGCCAACGTCAAGAGCGAGGTCCAAGCCTCGACCTCGGTCGGCATCGTGCTGGCTTTCAACACCATCGGCTACGCCCCGGCAGACCTGTTCCATGCGACGATCGATGCGCTGGCGGGCAACTCCGATGCGGGCAATTCTTATGTCGCCTCCAAGGCGGTCATCAACGATTCCGCGCTGGCCGTGGGTGGCAACCTGAGTGTGACCTCCGACTGGGCCGGATCGGTCATCGCTGTTATCGAAAGCGCCGCACTGGCGCTGAAGGTCAACACAGGCTCTAGCCAAGGCGACGGCGCTACCTCGGTCACCGTGGCCCCGGTCATCGCGCTGAACAAAATCTCGTCGCGGACCGAGGCACGGATCATCGGTCTGTCCGATGCTGACGACAACACCGTGGGCGGTGATCTGACGGTCCACGCCATCGGCACGACGCAGATCCTTGCCACTCTTGAGTCTTCGGCCATCAGCGTGGCCGCTGGCGCCAGTGGGGCGCAAAAGGCCATCGGCATCGGTGCTGTCATCGGGCGCAACGTTATCAACGCAGATTCGACCGTCGAGGTCGAGGGTGCGAATGCCGTTCTGGATGTGGGCGGTGCTGCCTTGGTGCAGGCGCTGGACGATAGCCTGATCCATGCCGAACTCTATGCTACCGCCGTGTCGATCGGCGCGGGCACGCAGGACGTCAAGGCCATCGCCATGGCTGCCGCGATTGCGCGCAACGACATCACCTCGACCGTGACGGCATCGGTCCATGACCTTGCCGCCTTCCAATCGCTGGGTTCGATGCGGGTCGAGGCCAAGCGTTTGGCCCGTATCGAATCCATTGGCCGCGCCACGGCGGTGTCCGTCGCGCTGTCTCTGGGGTCGGGCTCCACGCCTGCCGTCTCGGGCGCGGGAACGGTGTCGCTGAACTACATCACGGGCGGGCTTGTGGCGGAAATCCGCAACGTGGTCAGCATCGTGTCAGGCGGCGCGCTGACGGTTCTGGGCATCAACGATTCGCACATCACCTCGGACATCCTGAACATTGCCATCGCGGCGTCCGTCTCGATGGGCGACTCCACGGCTGTCGCCATCGGCATCGCCGTGGCCGAAAACATTATCGGCTTCACCAATGCGGTGATCCCGAACGCGCAGGTCAACCATACCTCGGACTCTGCGCCTGCCACCCTGCTGCACAACCAGATCGTGCGCATCGTGGGCGGCCACCCGCTGGCGGGACAGGTCTATCGCTACCTTGGCGAAAGCCGCAGCGATCTGACCTATTTCGACATCGAGGATTACGCGGTCGAAGACCTGTGGCAGCGCATCGATCTGGCGGAGGCACCGCAACCCGCGACCGCCCAGATCATGAATGCCGGCGAGATCAGCGCCGGCGGTGACCTCACGGTCAGCGCCTCGTCTACCGAAACCATCGCAGCTTCGGCTATCGTGGTTTCGCTGGCTGTCGCGGCTTCGGCCAAGGGCGGCACCTCGCTGGCTGGCGCCGGTTCGGGCGCGCGCAACCGTATCCGCGGTGGCAGCCTTGCACTGTTGAAATCGGTCGATGGGCTTGAGGCGGGTGACGTCTCTGTCTTGTCGCAGAGCAACACGGAAATCCGCAGCGTCGTGATCGGCGCGGGTGTCGCGGCGGCCATCGGCGCGAAAGACGCGACGGCGATCGCCGTGGGCATTGCGGTGTCGCTGAACGACATCGACACCGTCTCGCTGGCCAAGATGGAGGATGTTCAGACCGGCACCAAGTCGGATGGCGATGGCGGCACGGTGAACCGCACCGTGGGCAACGTCACAGTCAAGGGCTGGGTCGCCCCTCCGGGCAGCCTCTCGATCAGCTCGAACGGGCTTTCGACCACACTGCTCGATTCCGCGACGGAGTTGGCCGTCAAGGAACGCGAGGTCGATGGTAAAAAGAAGATCGAGATCGACGCTGATGCTTGGGCGCAATCCGTTCAGACATGGAACACGCTGATTTCACGGTTGAACGAACAGTTCGCCGACCCCGATGACCGGCTTGGCAACACGTCGCTGATTGGCAACGTCACGTTGCAAGTGGTCCCGAGCGATCTGGACGAAAAGGTCGCCGCTGTGTTCGATGACATCGGGATCGACACGGTTTCTGATCTTGTCATCACGACACTGCCTTCGATCGGTATTGGCAAAGTAGCCTATAGTGTCTCGGACGCTTCGGGGCGCCGCTGGAAGCTGATCGACAAGGGTGATAGCAATTTCTCCGTTTACCACGACACGCAAGCGTACAATCCGATCACCAACATCGCGGCTTTGGATGCAGGCAACTATCCCGGCGGCAACTCGTCGGCGAATTGGCCGGCATTGCTGCGCCTGATCGCGCGTGGGCCGGATGAGCTTGCAGGCGACAATGCCAACGAACAGGACCGCGCACAGGCAGTGCAGGATATTGCTGACCTGTGCGACCGTCTGGCAGGTGTGTTCGGCGATGCCGGCATCGGCTTCATGGGCAGCCTGTCGGTTAGCCAGTTGATGAATGGCAGCAACGGTGACCCCTTCGACGCCTTCCGCATCACTGATGAGGCGGGTCGTCGCTGGATCGTCTATGAGGAAGCGGGCGGCAAATTCGGCGTCTACAACGACAACATGCGCCTGTCGAAAGCGCAGTCCAGCGAAGGCTGGGTGTTGGTCGATGACAAAGCCCGGTCCTTTACGATCAGGACTGATGCTGACGGCAGCCTCGGCGTCCGTCAGGACACCATCGTGGCTATCGGTGCTGCTGCCGCGCTCAGCGTGGCTGTCAGCGGCGGCACCTCGCTTGCCATTTCTGGCGCGGGCGTGGGCGTGCGCAACGCCATTCGTGGCGGCGCCGAAGCGCTGATCGCCGGATCGAACATCGTCAAGACCGGTGACGTCACCGTGCGGGCGACGGGTGAGGCAGGGATCAACGCTGTCGTCATCGCGGCGGCAGCCGCGCTTGGCTTTGGCAAGACCGGCGTCGGTGTGGCGCTGGGGGCATCCGTCGCGATGAACAACATCGGGGCCGACGGCGATTCCTTCCGCATCACCGCGGAAATCGTGGATTCGTCGCTGCTTGCAGCCGATGCAGACGACACGGCGGGTCAATCCGTCACCGTCAACGCGAACAACCGCACACAGGCGCTTGTCACTGTCATCGCAGGCAGCGCCGCTGTCGCGGGTGGCCAAACCGGCGTGGCCGTGTCCGGTTCCGGCGCGGTCGGCATCAACACTGTTGTCACCGACACCCACGCCTCAATTACGGGCGTAGGCACGGCGCTTGGCGAGCGTGACGCGATCGAGGCGGAAAGCCTGTCGGTCACAGCGGTGAACAACAGCCGCATCCGCAGCTTCGTCGGCGCGGCGTCGCTGTCGGTTGCAGTGGGCCAGCAGGGCATCGCCATCGCCATCGGCGCAAGCGTGTCGGAAAACCGTGTATCGGGCGGCACCTCTGCCGTGGTCGAAGACATGGCGGGCGGCATCACGCTGTCGGGCCTCGACGGTACGACGGTGCAGGTCACGGCGCTGGAAACAGCTGTCATCAACGCAACCGTGATGGCTGCGGCCATCGCGGCGGGCTTCGGTCAGACCGGTGTTGCGATCGCAGGCGCGGGCGCTTTCTCGCGCAACCGCATCGGCGGCAGCGGTGTCGTGGCAGAAATCGTCGGCTCTGACGTCACCAGTGGCGCCGGCGACATGCTGGTCAAGGCAGATTCCAGCACGCAGATCCGCAGCCTTGTGATTGCGGCATCGGCAGCGGTGGCGGCGGGTCAGACCGGCGTCGGCGCATCGCTTGGCATGGCCATCGCAGAGAACCAGATCGGCTATAGCCAACGCACCAAGGATAGCATCAACGCCACCTACACGGCGGGCACCAACGCGCCCAAGCAGATCGTCACCGGCAATACGGTCTACATTCCGGTCGGCGGTCGCGCCGGTGAGGCTTATCAGTATATCGGCGATCAGACCCTGAACGCAGCTGATTGGGCCAAATTCAGCAACAAGGCCGGCGAGTCCCGCGATGAGGCCGTCAAGAGCGGCGATGTCGTCTATGACGACGCTACCGGCGCGCTGTACACCTATGTGGGTGAAGACGACATCGGCACTAACGTGGCGCTGTCGTCGCTGAACTATACCAACCGTTCGCTTTGGGCCGTCGGCTCGATCCTGAACGTGCTGGATTACGGCAATCCCGACCTGTTCAAGCGGATCGACCTGACCCGCACCGGGGCGGCGATCCGGGCTGTGGTTCAGAATTCCGACGTCACCATGACGGGCGGCGATGTCAGCGTCCTTGCGCTGAACAAGTCGGAAATCAATGCCATCACCATCGCGGGTTCGGTCGCCATCGCAGGCGGTCAGATCGGCATTGGCATCGCAGGCAGCGGCGTGGGTGTTACCAACCGCATCGCATCCGATCTGACGGCGCGTGTCGCGGGCGGGTCGGTTGTCGCCAACAAACTGGTGGTCAGCGCTCGCGATGACAGCACCATTACCGCCGTCGCGGCGGCGGTGTCGGTCGCGGCAGCGTTTGGGCAGACTGGCGTCGCCGTGTCGATCGGTGTCTCCATTGCGCGCAACGCGGTTGACAACAACGTTCTGGCTGATGTGTCGAACGTCACGCTGGTGTCGCTGGAAGACACCACTCAAGGCAATCCTCTGGTGATCGAGGCGGTGACTGGGGCGGGCAACCTGCCCAATTCTATCGCCACCGATGATAATCTCACTTTCGCAGGGTTGGATGCGGCATCGAAGGCGGACGATCCGGAGGCGAACCCGACCGCGGCGAACGACGACATCAAGACGCTGCGCGCGCTGAAAGGCGCGTTGGAAGAACAAGGCGCTGTGGTCGATGCCGATGAGGCGAACCTGCTGACCACCCTGCGCATTTCGGCGCTGACCGCCGGAGAGACTTGGTCCGTCGTTGACCGATCCGGGCGGCAATGGACCTTGACGCGCGACGGCAACAGCCTGTCCGCCAAGCGCAGCACGATTTCCGCCATCAGCGCGGCGGCAGCCTTGTCCATTGCGGTGGGTCAGGTCGGCATCGCCGTGGCCGGGGCGGGGGCATCCTCGATCAACGCCGTCACCTCGAACACCGAAGCGGTGCTGTCGGGCGTCACGGTGGAATCCCCCTATCAGGGCGAGATCGCCGTTCACGCTTCGGACGTCTCGTCCATCGACGCGACGGTGATTGCGGCTTCTGTCGCGGCGGCCGTCGGTCAGGTGGGTGTCGGTGCCTCCATCGGGGTGGCTATTGCCAAGAACTACATCGGTTATGATCTGGACGGCGTTGCTCGATTGGATCGCGGCGCAGTGCGCGCGAAAGTCACTGATCTGGTCTTGCGGGACATGGGCGGTAGCGGGTCGGGCAGTTCGCTCGACATCGCGGCAGCGTCCTCGCGCAAGATCAATGCGGTGGTTTTCGCAGGGTCCGTGGGCATTGCTGCGGGTCAGGTCGGCATCGCGCTGGCCGGCGCTGGTGTGAATGCGGTCAACCGCATCGCCGGTTCGACAGTCGCTGGCATCTTCGGCGATAACAGCGACATCTCGGCGGGGTCGATCTCGATCAAGGCCACCAACACCTCGCGCATCGACGCGGTGGCGGCGGCTGTGGCCATCACCTTCGCAGCCGGCATGGTCGGTGTTGCCGTCTCGATCGCGGCGACCGAGGCGTTGAATGACATCACCAGCGTGGTGAAGGCGCAGATTTCGCGTGTTCCGGGCGATGGTGGCATGGGGTCTGTCTATTCGACCGGGACGGTCACGGTTCTGGCCGATGATCAGGCGTCGATCCGTGCTATCGCGGCGGCGGCAGCTGTCGCGATCAGCGGCGGCATGGTTGGCGTTTCCATCGCCGGTGCCGGTGTCGGGGCGCGCAACGCCATCGGCACTCAGGTTCTGGCCGAAGTGGATGGTATGTCCGTTGGGGCAGTGGGCGACGTGCAGGTGCGCGCCTCCAGCACCGGGCTGATTGATGCGACCATCGTGGCCGCGGCGCTCGCGGCAGCGGGTGGCGGCGCTGGTCTCAGCGCGGCGGTGGGTGTGTCCATCGCGCGCAACGAGATCGGCTATGCCGACACCGAGCGTGCCGTTGATTATTACACCAATCGCATCGGTCCGACCCGGATTCTGGCGGGCAATGTGGTGATGATCACCGAAGGCGCACGCAAGGGCCAGAAGTTCGAATATGTCGGGCCGGAAACGATCAACGGCAGTGGTGCAACCTCGCGCGTCGACCTGTCGCGCATGGATTACGCCAACACCACCCTGTGGCGTGAAGTCGGGCGCCGCCGCGCCGCGGCGAGCGTTACCGCCCGGATCAACGATGCCTCCGTCCTGAGCGATTTCGGTGACGTCGTTGTCCGTGCGACCTCGGAACAGAAAATTCTTTCGATGGTGCAGGCCATCGCGGCGGCGCTGTCGGGCGGCGGCCTTGGCGTTGGTGTTGCAGGTTCGGGCGCTTCGGCGAACAACCGTCTGGCCACTGACGTGCAGGCGCTGGTGCAGGCCAGCTATGTGGATGCTGGCAACGAGGTCTCGATCCTCGCGACCGACAATTCCACCATTGACGCGGTAACGGGCGCTTCTGCGTTGGCGGCCAGCTATGCTGCCATCGGCGTGGGCATGGCTATCGGCGTGGCAGATGCGACCAACATCGTGGAAAACCGGGTAAGGGCGGAATCCGTCAATTCGGATCTGGTGGCGTCTGGATCGGGGGGGGCGGACCACAACGCCATCACGATCGAGGCTTACACCGGCGCAACTCCGGATGCCGCGACCATCTCGACCTCGCTGTCGACCGGACAACTTTCGGACCTGTCGGGCACCGAAATGTCCAATGGCGACCCGGTGGCCGAGGATGTCTCTGACGACAATGATCTGCGCACCCAGCTTTACAACGACCTGAAGGCGGCAGGCGTCGGCCTGCGCGGCACGGCGGCAGATATCCGCGTGTCGGAAGTCACGACCGGCAGCCGCTGGACGGTGGTCGATGTGGCATCGGGACGCCAATGGATTCTGGACAAAGGCGCGGTCTCGGGCTTCAAAGCCACCCGCGTGACCATCAACGCCCTGTCGCAGGCGGCAGCGCTGGCGCTGGCTGCAGGCGGTATGGCGGGTGTGGCGCTGGCCGGTGCCGGTGCCAATGCGGTGAACGTGGTCAACACAGACACCGTGGCGCGTCTGTCCGGCAACAAGACCGATGAAGGCAGCCGAGCAACCTCGGCGGGCATCCGTGTCGAGGCCGCTTCGGACAGCGTGATCCAATCCACTGTTCTGGCAACCTCGCTGGCCGCTGCGGGCGGCACGGGGGCGGTCGGTGTGGCCATCGGGGCTGCGCTGTCGACCAACTTGATCGGCTACAATGTGGCGGGTCAGACGGGCGCGACCAACGCCAACGACATCAGCACCGAGGTCGCAGGGCGGACTTGGGCAGTGATCGAGAATGCCAAGGTCACCGCCAATGGCGGCGACTCGCAGGTTCTGTCCCGTGCGGGTCAGACCATCAACGCGCTGGTGATTTCGGGTGCAGGCTCGGTCGCACTGGGCGGGGTCGGCATGGCCGCCGCCGGTGCGGGCGTGGGTGCTCGCAACTGGATCAACGCGGACACCGCCGCGCGCCTGTCGGGTGCTGCGCTGGACGTCACCACCGATGCCCTGACCGTGCGCGCCAGCAATGCCGCGCGGATCGAGGCTGTGGCCGGTGCCATTGCTTTCTCGGTCAGTGGCGGATTTGCAGGGCTGTCGATCTCTGTCGCGGCATCGGAAGCAGACAACCGTATCACCTCGACCACCACGGCTGAGATCGTGCAAGGCGGCGACACGGGCGCTGTGCGCGCCAAAGTGGGCGGTGTCACGGTTGACGCGCAGGATACGGCGCGCATCTCGGCCCTTGGCGCTGCGGTAGCAGTGTCCATTGCCGTGGGTGTCGTAGGCATCTCGATCGCCGGTGCGGGCGTTGGCGTGGTCAACACCATCTCGACCCGGACCGAGGCAGAAATCGGATCGATGATCGTGGCCACGGCGGCGGATGTCGGGGTCACGGCCAAGGGGTCGGATTCAATCTCGGCCAATGTCATCTCTGCGGCCGTGTCGCTGGCAGGGGGCGGCTTCGGCGCAGGCGCGGCTTCGGTCGGTGCCTCGGTGTCGCAGAACCTCATCGGCTCCTTCGGGCGCCCTGACGGCAAACGCGCGGGTGCCTTCGCGCTGGTTTCGGCGAACGCGAGGATTTCGACCGCGGCCGAAGCTGAAAAGCTGGACGCAGGCAGCGTGACTGTCAGCAACGGCACCTTCGCCAAATCGCAAGATGGCAAGCTTTATCAATATCTTGGCGCGGCCGATAAGGTTGTGTCGTTGGCGGCTGTTGATTTCGCCACGGACAGCGACTGGTTCCAAGTGGGACGCTCCGTCGCGGGCGGCGGCATCGAATTGCCGACGACCGCCGACCTGACCTCGCTGCTGGAAGGCACGATCGTCACGTCGAGCGGCAAGTTCTACCGCTACTTCAAGCCCAAGGCCTCGGATTCCATCACGTCGAACCCCGAACAATGGGCGGTTGTGCTGTCCAAGTCCGAACAGGATGCGGCCAAGACCAGCCTTGCCTCGGTCACGACCAATGATGTCTACACCACCGGCGGGAACTACTTTGTCTGGATCGGTTCGGGCACCCCGGCTGACGATGAAGTTCCGGTGGCTGATGGTGTCAACTGGCTGAGCGCGCAGGTCATGGAGGGGGCCAACCTCTTCACCGACCTGACTGTTCCGCAGGACATCACGACTGGCGACTTCATCCGCGACAATGGGACGGCCTATCGCTACACCGGCTACTCGGCTGATGGCGTGAACTGGATTTCGGGCGGCGCGGACGAGTCCTCACTGACCTCGGGTTATGCCGACTCCACCCCTGACCGTGTCGTGACGATCTCGGTCCCGGCAAAGAGCGGGAATGCCACAGTCACCCGTCAGGATGCAGCCACCTATGCAGATGGCGGTTTCGATCCTGAATCGGCGCTGAAGATCAGCGGCACGCACAGCGGGTCCGCCGAGACGACCGTCAAGGCAGTCTTTGGCACGGGCAGCGGCGACGAATTCCGCGCTGGTGCGAAAGACCTCTATTTCCGCATCAACAACTTCGACCTGACCGATGCAGACAAGGTCAAGATCATCGCCAAAGACAAGGACGGCAACGCCCTTGTGATTACGGTCACCAAGGACGATGGCGCGGCCCATACCGACGTGGCAGGAACAGGCGCAGATGCAGGTGCACGCATCCTGACCGCAGGCGCCCGCACGGGCACCGCTGAGGATGCAGCGCGCGAAGGCTCGGTGCTGATCAACATCTCGGGTGTCGTTGAGACGCTTGAAATCAGCTACATGGGTCAGGGCAGCATCGAACTGACCGACCTGCAATTTGCGATGAACCCCCGTACCTCCGAGGCATACTTCGACGGTGTTGTGGCTGCGCAGGAATTCCTGTTCCAGAACGACAGCATCATGCCGCTGTGGAAGGAAGAGACGACCCTTCTGATCGTCACTGCCTCGAACCACATTGACGCGACAGGTACCCTGAGCGAAGCCTATGCGACAGGGCAAGGCAGCGTCATGGCCGTGACTGAAAACGGCGTGACGAAGTATTACCAGCGGGTCTCCTCCAAGTTGATCACCGTTGATGCGGCTTATTTGGCCGCAACCACCGCGCAACAGGGCGGCGGGACGGCACTGACTTATCAGGTGTCGGGCGACTGGGCTGATGTCACCGATCAGGTCGTGCTGGACGCCAGCATCAAGACCACGGGTACCGTTGCCTCGGGCGAGGTGCTGCGCGTGACCTACCAAGGCGCGGACCGCTTCTTCCGGCTGAAGGGTGACGACAGCGTCGCCGTCACTGCCGATTACGCCCGCGGTCTGGCCGATGGTAAGGACCAGTGGTCGCCGGTGGCTGATGCCACCACCAACCGCACCTGGACCGATGGCACGGTCGTGGTGGACAGCGCGGGCCGCATGCGTGTGCATGTCGCGCCGCAGACGGTCAACACGTCCATTCACGATGCGGGCTGGGCCGAGATGACCTCTGCTCCGCTGGACGACAGCTTCGACGACCTGCGCAACTACGTGGTGATGGGCAAGAAGCTTTACACCCTGCGTCCGGGGATGCTGGTCGCCAACACTGACGGTCAGATTTACCAGTACAAGCGCACCGCACCGGTCCGCGAGGATGCCGACCTCTTCGCCATCAACTATGCGAACGATGCCAATTGGGTATCGCTTGCAAGTGGCGGGGCGACCGGAGCGAACATCACGGTTCGCGCCGAAATGGCGTCCAGCATCAATGCTTTCGTGGGTGCCTTCGCCGTAGCAGTGGCCGCGGGCACCTATGGCCTCGGTGGGGCCGGGTCGGGCTCGCAGGGTGTCAACATCATCGATTATGATACCGTGGCCGATGTCTACGACGCGCGGTTGACGGCAGCGCTCGGGACGATCTCGATCTCGGCGCAGGATACCAGCAGCATCGTTGCCGATGTCAAATCGGCCTCGATCGCGGCGTCTCTGACGGCGGCGGGTTCGGCGGTTGCCATTGGCGTTTCGCTGGCGGATGCCACCATCGGCGGCAACGTCCGTGCCTCGATGCGCGACAGCAATGTCGTGGCAGCCAAGGGTCTGGACATTCTGACCACTGACAACCGCTACATCAGCGTGGTGTCTGAGGCGTCGTCCATCTCGGCCTCGACGGGCATTGGCGCGGCGCTTTCGGGTGGTGGCGCGAGTGCGACCATCACGGACCGCGGTACGCGTCAGGCCCTCCTGACCGGCGATGGCAGCCAAAGCGTCAATCTGACCGGCGCGGCCCGCGTCCTTCTGACGTCGGAAAGCCGGCTTGAGGCGAACATTTCCTCTATGTCCATCGCGGCTGGCATGTTCGCTGTCGCAGCGGCTGGGGCGACTGCTTGGGTCAATGCGGCGGGGCAGTTCTATGCCCGTGCCGAGGGTGTGGATGTCACGGCGGCCTCGCTGACCGTCAACGCCACCCGTCTTATGTCGTCGCAAGCCATCGTGACCGGTATGAGCATCGCCACCACCATGGGTGTCGGCGCGTCGGTTGCCACGATCAACATCTCTTCGGACGTGCGCGCCTATGCTGGCGGCGCGGGGTCGACCTTCTCGCTGGGTGCGCTGAACGTTTCGGCGCGGCTTGCGGCGCAAAGCGGGCGCGAACTGTCGGATGTGCGGGCCTATGCTTCGGGCGGCGGTCTGCTCATGGGCGTGCAGTCGACCAACGCCACCTCGACCAACCGGTCAGTGGTGGCGGCTGGCCTGACGGGCGGCAGCTTCTCGGTTTCGGGTGCGTTGGTAGTCACGGCCGATGGCAGCGGTCGCCAGATCGCGAAATCGCGCGGTATCGCGGCGGGCCTGATCGGTGTCGGCTCAACTGATGCGACGCTGAATTCGTTCTCGACGGTCAAGTCCACCGTTTCGTCCAACACGACCGTGCTTTACGCGGGGTCGATGAAGCTGGCAGCGGCAGCGGTCGATGAAAACTATTTCGACATCGAAGCCGGGGCATTCGGTCTTGCTTCGGGTGCAGCGGCGAAGGGGACGACGAATTCGAACAGCTCGGTCTCCACGGGCTTCCTTGACGGTAGCTCGCTGAGCGACCGCGCGCTGGTGACGGTTGCGGGTACGCTGACCATGGCCGCGACCTATCGCGCCATGCCCACGGGCATCCTGACCACCTCTGCATTCGGGGCGATTGCCGGCTCGGGCGCCAATATTACCCATAACATCGGCGGCCGGTCAAAGGGCGAGTTCGGCGACTGGTCGGACGTGCAGGCCGGTGCCATCGATGGCATCGTCGCCAACTCCTTGGTTGGCAGCAGCTATGTTGATGCCAAGACCGGGGGCCTTGCCTCGGGCGCAAGCTCGACCACCGACACCAATATCAACTTCTCGGCCGAATTCATCATCGGCAAGAGCGCGCAGCTTGAAACCACGCTGGGCACCGGCAACCTGAAGCTGAAGACCGAAAACTCGTTGATTCACAATGACCGGGTGAAACTGGTCACGGGCGGTGCGATCTCGGGTGCGGGGGCTTATGGCAACCTGACGGCCAATGACCTCGTGTCGCAGATCATCGTGTCCGAGAATGCCCGCATTTTTGCGGCGGGGACGCTGGAACTGGAAGCCACCGGCGTCGGCCAGACCAACCTGCAATCCTATTCGGAAACCTTCGGTGCAGCGACCGT
Source organism: uncultured Paracoccaceae bacterium (assembly GCA_937927675.1). GTDB lineage: Bacteria > Pseudomonadota > Alphaproteobacteria > Rhodobacterales > Rhodobacteraceae > Tabrizicola_A. The sequence continues at coordinate 32,578 of CALBSG010000159.1, forward strand.
CGCCATCGGGACGGCGACCACCATCGTCACGCCGATCCAGCAGATCCTGTTCAAGGCAGGGTCGAATACGCAGGCAGAAGGCAACATCTACGTCTCGGCTGGTTCGAACAAGGACCTCGTCCTGCCGAACCAAAGCTATTCGTCCCGCGTCGACAACTTCGCAGGTTCGGCGATTCCGATTTCCGACCTGAAGACCGTCGCGCTTTATGAAGCTGACAACCGCGTTCACATCCAATCGGGCGCGCGGCTGGAAGGCTTTGCCAACATCGACCTGAATGCCGATGGCTGGGGCGATGTGGGCGTGACCGGCGTGGCCAAGGCGACCAACTGGACCTCCGCTGTCGCCTCGGCGCTTGGCGGCGGCAATGTGGGATCGGGCAACGGCAAGCGTCGTGCGGAATCCTTCGGTGAGGTGATCAACGATGGTTCGATCATCACCGGCCAGCGCCGCAACCGGATCCTGTTCACCAAGGTAAACTCGGACGGCTTCACCGTCATCGACACCGAAAAGTCGGTGACCTCGAACGGCACAACCTACCGCACCACGCTGGACGAGAACGGCAAGCCGACGATCAGCTTCGTCTCTGCCCGGACGGGCTTGCAGGCCCCGCAGTTCGTCGAGATCGAAAAGGCCAAGGCGAACCTCGCCATCTATTCGGCATCGACCAACCAGACGATGAAGAACTTCTACAACGAGCAGATTGCGCGATTGGAGCAAGAACTTCTGACGCTGGGTCTGGCCGAACGCCGCGGCAATGCGGTCATCCCGACCGCACCCGTGGTTGAGGTTGTCACCATCGCCCCGGTCAACGCGCAAGCGGGCCGTGTGCGTGTGCTGTCCGACTACTTCTATGGCAATGGCTATTTCGACACGCCCAAGAGCGCGCGGATCGAGATCCATCACAACTCGCCGGCACAGTTGATCCTCGACGGTCTGTCGATCCCGATGTTCAACGGCGGCATTTACTATAACGGCAAGGACATCACCAACGGGTCCACCTCCATTTCGCAGGTGCAGGACAAGGCTAAGGCTGAGAACGATTTCAACGTCGGGATGAACAACCAGACGTACAACTCGGATGACGGTTTGGGCCGCCATGCCAGCACCTTTGCCCGACCCACCTTCACCTTGTCGGCAGCTTCGCTGTCGGGGACGTCGACCGATCCGGAAATCATCATCGATGTGGGCAACATCGCGCTCTACGCCGATCCGCGCACCGGGGCGATTCCGCCTGCCCAGACGATCACGATCCGCGGCAACGTTAACGCACCGACCGCTAAACTGACGGTCAAGAACCCGTCCAACGGCGGCTCCATCGTTATCACCGGCGAAGTCATGGTGAAATCGCTGGTGCTGGAGTCGAAGTCCTCGGTCTCGATCAGTGGGGTTCAGCAGGCCCATATCGGCGGCGACCCGATCGGCAACTTCGTGCCGCTATACTATCAGGGCATCTACAACCCTGAAGTTGCGCTGGGCCACCAAATTGGCCGCGACGACTATTCGACGACGACCGGCGTGACCAACATCAAAGCCGAACGCGTCACCGTCGATGCCGAATATATCAACCTGAACGGCACGATTCAGGCGGGCAGCAAGGTATTCAACCTCACGCTCGACCAGAATATCGCCAATCAGATCCTTGCCGCGCAGCGTGGCGGGGCGAACTACACCACCATCGAAGTTGCTTCGGCCCCCGACTTCACCCTGATCTATGACCGCCAATCAGCGCAATTGATCGTGAAGCCGCTGCGTCCGGGTGGCGGCGTGGTGGACCTGTCGGGCCGCATCGTGAACACGGGCTATGGCCGTGTGATCGCCAATGGCGGTTATCCGGAAATTACGATCACCAACAACATCAACATGGCGCAGTTCAGCGCGCAGTGGGATCTCGTCGTCGAAGACCTCGACGCGGACCGCCGTGGCGTTGGGCAGATCAAGATATCTGACAAGCAGACCGGCTGGTTCACGCTCTACACGATGAACGAGAACAGCACCGTCAAGGTCGAGCGTGACCGGATCATGGGCGGCTCTTACAGTGTTGCCACCTACGGCTCTGCCGGCGGCGGCGAAGCGCTGATCGAGTCCGTCTTGCCGAACTACAGCCCGCAGTCAGGCCTGCGCTATGGCTGGGCCATCGGTCAGGAAACCCGGACGCGCGAAACCGCGCGCTGGGAGGAATCGAACTGGCTGGGTATCTTCAACCTTGGCTCGAAGGGTATCCCGGTTCCGCCGGTAACGCAGACGCTGTCGGCGGCGCTGGTGCCGAACTCGAACTACTTCTTCAGCGCTCCGGGGCTGACCTCTGACGCCTATACCTATGCCTACGACGAGGTCATCACCTCGGCCACGGAGTGGAAGCAGACCTACTACAACGTCCGCTCCAGCTGGTACGGCAAGAAGACCTTCACCTATCAATACAACCGGAACGTGGGTAAATTCATCACCCACAGCCATTCGGTGAAGGCTGACTACGCCATCGACATCGACTTCCTGTGGAATAATCAGGGCAAGGTCGAGATCGACGCCAAGGGCGCCGACCTGATCATTGATGGACGCATCACCAACAGCCTTGGCGCGGTGATCCTGAAGTCTGAACGCGACATCACGGCGAAATCCTCGGTCGACCCGTCTTCGCCGACAGGCAGCGGTCAGCCCAAGGCCAACATCCTGGGTCGCGAGATCAGCCTGACGACGACAGGCGGCCGCATCGGGACCAACAGCACTGCGCTGCCAGTCACGATCAGTACGCCGCCTGCAGGCGTTTCGGCCATCGGCTACCGCCTCGATGCGAGTGCTGTCACTGGCATCAACATCCGCCAATACTCTGGCCTTCTGCGCGTGGGTTCGGTTCGCGCCGCTTCGGGTGATAACCGCGCTGCCGTCAACCTGACCGGCGATGATGGCATTATCCGCGCAGCTGGCGGCAGCCATCTGGTGCGCGGCGGTTCCATCGGTCTGTTCAGCTCCAAGGGCGGTATCGGTCTGACGGGCAGCGGCAATGACATCCTGCTCGACAGCGGCATCACGCCCGATGACGTACTGACTGTTGCTTCGGCCGGGAACGTCTACCTGCGCGAGATCAACGACGAAAATGGCAGCCGTTCTGATGACCTGCGCGTCAAGGAAATCAGCGCCGCAGGCCAAGAAGTGTGGATCAACGTCGATGCGGGCGGCCTGATCGACGGCAACGGTAAGGAAGTTGTCGACGAACGCGCCGTATCGGAACTGATGGGCACGGTCTGGACGGATATGCAGCTGACCTCCGACACTGGCGGCGACGTCAAGGTTGATGAGGCCAAGACCCAACTGCGTGCCACCAAGACGCGGGAATACACGACCTACTGGTCGTGGCGCGCGGCGCAAGAGGCGGCGTATTCCACCTATTGGTCGAACCGCGCGACGCAAGAACAGGCGGGCATCCTGTCCGACGTTCTGGCGGGCGATGAGCTGATCGCGTTCTCGGCTGAACGTGAAGCGGAACTCTTGGCTGATTATAAAGCCAAGGTCTGGACCAACCTTGAACCGCAGTGGGGTCTGGTGACCGGCACGGCGGTGGCGAATAGTTCCATCGTTGTGACGTGGGGCACCACCGTCCGCACCGTCACGACGGCGGCAAACGGCATCTGGCGCGCCTCCTTCACCAAGGCCGACTTGGATGGCGTCGATCTGGCGGAAGAACCCACCGTGACCGGCACCTATTCCGAGCTGTCCACCCTGCGCGGCGCGACCGACGCAGAGGTTGACGCAGCTGCCGCATCGCTGCTTGAGGCCTACCGTGAGCGCGCCACGGCCGAATTCCGTCTTCTGGATGGCGTTTTCGGCACCAATACCTATGGCGCGGTAACGGGCACGGCAGCAGCCGGCGCCACGGTCAGCGTCACTTGGGGAGATGCCATCGTTTCGAGCAAGGCCGACATCTACGGTCGTTGGTCGGCGGCATTTACCTATGACCAAATCAATGGGCTGTCGGATGCTACGGCACCGACCGTCTCAACAGGGGACGTCGCCACGTTCACCCGCGGCGTGCTGAATTCTGAATTCGACTCGGTTGCCTACCTCGATCTCGTGCTGGCCGATGATGGCCTGCATGATCTGTTGCTGGCGTCGGCCGACACCATGTCGCTGCTGCGCGTCTATACCGAAGATGCGCTGAAGTCGTCCAACGTGACTGCAACGCTGGCGCGAGCAACGAGCGCGCAAATGGACAGTGCCAAAGCCACGGCCGCCACGGCGCTGGTCACGGCGGTCAATGCGCGGTCTGAACAGTTCCGCACCCTGTCGGTCTATTATGGCGAAACCACCTTTGCCACGCTTGCGGGCACAGGCACTGTGGGGGCGACGGTCACCGTCGTGTGGAATGGCGTCAGCAAGACCGGCAAGGTCTATGAGGATGGCCGTTGGGCTGTGGCCTTTACCGAGGCCAATATCGGGACAGCGGTGAGCGAAACTTCGGTGAGCGCATCGACTGGCACCGCCACGATCACCAAGCGCACGATCGCAGAGGTCAACAGCGACTACATCGTCGCCTTGACCGCAAACGAAGAGCGCACTGTCGAAGGCTCGATCAAGGTCTGGTCGTCGGATGAACTGATCTACGGCTTCGGCGGCGGGCTGCTCAAGCCGGTGTCGGATACCAACACGGCCATCGAAGATGCCAACATCATCGCTGGGTCGTTCCACTTTACCGTCGCAGGCAACGTTGGCCTGACCGAAGGGCAAGAGCTGATCGACCTGAATTCCACTCTGACCGGCCCGCAGCGTCTGCTGCTGGCCGCGGCAGAGCGGTCGGACGTCAACTTCCTGTTGACCGAACGGATCGCGGCGACTGTCAACTTCTCGGTGCAGTACAACCGTCTCGACCGCCGCGTGGGCACCACGGGTACCGCCTTCAACACGATCTTCAAGGCCGGTGACGTGCTGCAGATCGAAGGCCGCACCGCCAACGCAACGGAAACCCGGTTCTTCACCGTGGCCACCGTCACGGCTGACCGGATCACCTTCACCAACACCGGTCGCGTCGTCGGCGCGATGGAAAACAACATCGACGTCCATCTGTCGTCGATCTCTCTGAACCCGATGGGCAATGACGCCACGGCGCTCGCGACCATCGACTCGGCTGACCTGCGCAAGGTCATCAGCGTCGCCGGGCAGAAGTTCACCGGCTTCAATGTCGGTGACCAGATTGTCCTGACCAACTTCTCGGGCTCTGCCACGGGGATTACGGCGGCCAGCAAGCGGCCCTCTGTCAACGTCAACACGGCGGCGACGCCCTATGTCATCACCGCCATCGCGGCGGATGGGTCGTGGGTCAAGTTTGACCGTGATCTGAAGGCCGAGGCCGAGATTGCCATCAACCTGCGCCAGAACATCATCCTGAAATGGGTGCAGATCCAGCTTCGTGATGACGTGAACATCACTGTCTCCGGCACGGTGCAGGGGTCCGCTGGCGGCGACACCTTCCTGTCGTCCGAAGGCGATATCCGTCTCGATCTCGTGACGGCTGGCGCTTCGGCCCGGATCAAGGCGGGCGACAACCTGATCAGCGTCTTGTCGGGCACCACCGACAACATCCGCGCTGTGAAGAGCATCGTGTTCGAAGCGGGTCAGGGCTCTATCGGGTCTTCGACCAACCGGCTTTGGTATGACATCACCGGCGGCTCCGTCTACAACATGACGGCCCGTGCGGCAGGCGACGTCTGGCTTGGGGAAACCCAAGGCGATGCGATGATCAACACCATCTTCTCGAAGGCGGGGAATGTTGATTTCTTCGCTGCAGGGAACGATGCCAACATCGTCGACTCGGCCAACAACGCCTTCGTCAAGATCGAGGCCAATGACATCCGCCTGCGTGCCAACGGCAGCATCGGCAGCTTGTCGAACCCGTTCGAGATTGAGGCCCGCGGCGCGGGTACCGGTCCGGGCACGGGCTGGGTCACCCTGACCGCTGGGTCCGATAGCGATGATGATGTCTTCGTCCACGCCCCGAATGGCAGCCTGATCCTGCGTAACATCTATGCGGGCGGTGACGTCACGCTGGAAGCGGCGCTGAGCATCCTTGACGGTGTCGACTTGATCGACCCGACCGACCCCACCAGCGCCGAGGACACCACGTCGTCCTTGCCGCGTGCCGATATTACTGCGAACTCGATCAGCCTGACCGCATGGGCGGGCCAGATCGGGGCGGCGGGCAATGAACTCGACCTCGACATGTCCAAGACCCGTGACGGTCTCTTGACCACATGGTCCGGCATGGACACCTATCTGACAGAGGCTGTCGGTAAGGGCGACATCCGCCTGAATACCATCGGCACAGCCCCCATCGCGCAGGAAACCACCATCAACCTGACTGGCTCCTACGCCATGGGTGACATGGTGCAGGTCAACGTGGGTGACTCCCGTATTACCTATGCCGTCAGCATGTCTGACCTGTTCGATGCCGACGATCAGCAGCTCACGACTCTGGAGGCATTGAGCAACATTGCGGTACGTCTTGCCGCGCTGTTGAATGCCGACTCGACCATTGGTGCACAGATCATCGCGACGGCGCAGGCCGCCAGCCTTACTGTGTCTGTGCGCATCGCCGGGGTTGCCCTGGCAGTGGCCGCAACCAAGAATGGCATGACAAGCGGTCTGAGCGTTCAGGATACCGTCCCGGCAGCTCCGGGCCATGCTGCCTACATCACCGCGTTGAGCGGATCGATCTTCAACGCTGCATCCCCCGGCACCTCAAACGTCACGGGTGGCAAGGCCTTCCTCTTTGCCGCAAATGATATCGGGCAGGTGGACATTCCGATCCAGACCAAGATCGGCACGCTGCAAGGCGAGTCGACCACTGGCGACACGTATCTGGTGAACACTGGCAATCTCTTGATCGCCGATTTTGCCGGTGCGTCGGGCAATACCGGCATGAAGGCCGGTGGCCAGATTCAGGTTACGGCCAAGAGCCCGATCACGATCCAATCGGACGTGATCGCAGTCGACAACATCATCTACCTTGCGACAGACAGCGACACGAACAACCGCGACAACCTGACCGTGAAGTCGGGCGTCACGGTGCGTTCGACCGCTGGGCAGGTGATCTTGTTTGCCGGTGACAACCTGACGGTCGAAACGGACGCGGCGGTGGATGGCCAATACGGCATCTCGCTGTACACCGACGTCGGCGGAGCCATCGACTCTGAGGGTGGCAGCGTCACCATCGCGGGTAAGCTGGCGACCGGGTCGGGCAAGGCCTATATCGGCACCAGCGACGTGTCCGATACCATCACCATCACCTCGACCGCGCAGTTCGACTTCGGCCATGACGAAGTTCAGGGCGTGATGAACGACTTCGTTCTGAACACCGGGGCAGGCAACGACAGCATCACCATCGCTGCGGCACTGTCTGCCGATCACATCGTGATCTCGACTGGCAGCGGCAACGACACGCTGACCACCTCTGCCGCCCTGACCGCCATCGGCGTTCTTGGGGCGCAGAATGCCCGCGTCGGCGGCGATGTCCGCATCGACATGGGCAATGACAGCAACGCGGCTGACACGATCAGCCTCGGCGGCGCTGTATCGGCGGCACGTGACGTGGTCATCACTAAACTGCCGACGACCCAGCACAGCGTTGTCATCGGCATCGACAAGGATGCCGACCCGCTGAAGCCGGCCGTGGGTCAAGTGGGTGAAGTCACCGCCACGACGGCGCAGATCTCGTCTGGCGAAATCGAAGTCTTCTTCGATGCGCCTATCGTCAACCCCGTCATCGCTCTGACCGGGGCTCTTGCCTCGTCGCCTTATTCGCTGCGCGTCATCAGCACCACCGACACCGGCTTCAAGTTCCGGGTGGAAAACTGGACCGGCACTGCAGCGAGCCTTGGGTCGAGCCTCAAGGTCAACTGGCTTGCCGTGGCCGAAGGCACGCATCTGCTTTCCGATGGCCGCGTGGTTGAGGCCAAGCGCGTCGTTGCCAGCAGCACGGCGTCCGCCGTCACCTTCGACACCACGTTCACGCAGGTGCCGGTGGTGTTCACATCGGTGATGTCCGGTGCAGGCTCCGAGGCTGCGGCCTCCGAGGTCTACAGCATTACCGAAGCCGGCATGGCGTTGCGCCTGAAGGCTCGTGATGCCGATACCGATGGTGTGGCTGTTCAGACCGTGGGCTATATCGCCCTGTCGGAAGCAACGACCACGCTTTCGGGCACCGTTGTGGCGAAATCGGCGACGCTGGGTCTTTCTAATGCATCGGTTAACTACGGCCAGACCTTCGCCGATGCCGTGACCTTTGCACAACGCCAGACTCTGGCGGATGCCGATGCGGGCGCGGCCGTGGTCGTGACCGAAGGTTCCACCTCTGCGACGCTGCGCTTTGTCGAGGAAAGCACCGACGGTGTGCATGCCACGGAAACCCTGGGCTTTGCTGCTTTTGCCAAGGGGGTCTTCCCGATCTCTGCGCGCAATCCGGTAACGGCTGCGCTTGTCGCGACCGGGGAAAATGTGACCGTTGAACGCGACGGCAGCCTTGCGATCTACACCTATATTGGCAGCAACGCGACCATCGATCTGGCCGCTGCCAACTATGCCGACACCACCCTTTGGAAGCCGCAAACCAATGCAGCGACTGGCGCGGGTGTGCTGACGCTGACCACCTCGACGGCGGGCCGCGTGACCTCGGGTCGCGATGTGCTGATCCGTACCGGCGGCGGTGCAGATGTGCTGACGCTGGCAGGCGTCGTCACGTCGGGTCGTGATGTTCTGGTCCAGACCGATCAGGGCGCCGACCGTATGACCACAACCGCGGCTATCACGGCGCAGCGCCACATGGCCATCGAGGCCGGTGGCGGCACCGATAGCTTGGTGTTCAATGCTGGGCTGACGACGACCACCGGCAGGCTGACCGTCGATCTGATGCTGGGGGATGAATCCGTCTCGGCTCCGGTCCCGAACCGTCAGGTCTTCCTGATGACGTCGGGGGGCCTGAATGCGGGCACCCATATGCTGGTCAATGCCTCGGGGATCGTGGGCGCTGATATCACTCTGTCCGCCAATGCGACGGCTGGGGATGATCTGGTGTTCCGCACCGACAAGGGCGCCGATGTCATGACCATCACCGGTACGGTGACGGCCGACAATGTGCTGATGAGCCTTGGTGCCAATAATGACCAGCTGACGATCACCGGTAAGGTGGTCTCTGTTGGTGGCACCGATTCCACCACCGAATCGTCCGCAACCTATGGCGATATCACCTTCGACTTCGGCAATGACCGTGACACGCTCGACAAGCTGGACCTGTTCGGCTCGCTCGATGCAAGCCGCGATCTGCGGGTGCTCAAGCTGCCGGAAACCACCTATTCCGCAGTGGTCGGGGTGGCGCAGAGCCAGAAGGTCGAGACCGACCAGACGGTGACTGTACGCAGCAGCTCGGGTGCGGTGATCTACCGCTACATCGGCTTCTCGGCCAAGGTCGTCGACCTTGGGGATCTGACGAGCTTTACCAACAACCCGTCGATGTGGAAGGCTGTTGATAACTTCTCGCAAAACAGCGGCGTCCTGACGGCCAATCTGTCGGAAAAGGGCACGGTGCAGACCGGGCGCGACATGGTGGTCTGGACTGGCGGCGGCGCCGATCTGTGGTCCACCGTTGGCGTGACCGAGGTGCAGCGCAATCTCGTGTTCCGCATGGACCGCGGGCTGGACCGCTTTGTCACCACTGCTGATGTAACCACTGTGGACGGCTATGCAGCCTTCCTGATGGGCGATAGCCCGCTGACCGACCGTGGCCCGTTCGCCGACAAGGACGCCCACCCGCAAGAGGTGGTGATCGCCAAGAAGGCCGTGCTGACGGCAGGTACCGACCTGATCGTATCGTCTTACGCAGAGGGCGATTTCCAGCTTCTGGCAACCGGTGTTGTCAGCGCTGGTCGCGATGTGTCGATCTACTCTGAGGATGGCCGCGATCTCTATGACTTCGATGTGACGCTGACGGCGGGTCGCCATATCGTCGCGCAGACTGGCATCGAGACCGACCGCTTCATCGTCGGCAAGGGCATCGAGGCCACCAAAGGCGCGATCCTGATCGAGCTGGACATCGGTAACGAACGTGACCTGTCCTTGCCGCAGATCTTCGAAGTGACCGATGGTCCGATCACCGCCGGCACCAGCCTGACCATCACGGCAGCAGGCAAGACCCCGGTGAAGATCACCACGACCGGAGCGCTGACGACCGGCACTTCGGCAACCATCGCGACCGGCACTGGCAATGACGTGTTTACCCACGTTGGCACCATTGTGGTGGGCAGCGATCTGGTGGTTACAACCTCGACAGGGGCGGATTCCGTCTTGTTCGATGGCAATGTGACCACCGGTGGTCTGGTACGGATCGATCTTGGTGCCGGTCCGGCTGCAAGCCTGACGGGCGGCAGCAACGCGGCCGACGCCCTGCAAGTGACCGGCGATGTGACGGCAGGCACCTCTATCAGCCTGCAGAAATCCGGCACCAATGCCGCCGAGATGACGCTGGACGGCAAACTGGCCGCAGGCAGCTTCATCTTGGTCAGCACCGGCAGCGGCAATGACACGATCACCTTCAACGATACCGTGACTGCCGCCACCGATCTGACGGTGGCGACGGGCGGCGGCGTTGATCTGGTGACCTTCGTCAAGGCGGTCCGTGCCGTTGCGGGCGATGTGTTGCTGAACTTCGGCGCTGTCACGGCAGACCGCAGCCGTCTGATCTTGTCGGACACGCTGCGTGCCGGGAATAACCTGACGATTACCAACACCGGCTCGGGTGGCTTCACCGCCACCATCGCCAAGGCCGTCACGGCTGGGCGCAACATTGTGTTGGATACGGGCGATGGCTACGATGTGATCGACAGTCAGGCCGTGTTGACGGCTGGCCGCGATCTGACCGTGACCATGGACGGTGGCGGCGATGCGCTTCAACTGGCCAAGACGGCCGGCTTCACGGCGGGTGGCGATCTTAGCGTCAACATGGGCGACTTTGACGGCATCGCCGACGAGTTGGCAGTGACGGGCGCAATGGCGGCTGGTGGGGCTCTGCGGTTGTCCAACAAAGGTAGCGGCGCGATGACGCTGGACCTGACGGGCGCCATCCTCACGGCGGGCAAGGGCGGTCTGTTCATCGAGGCGGGTGATTCTGCCGATGAACTCGGGCTGACCGATGTCACCATCACCAGCGGTGGTGCGATCACCATTGATCTGGGCGGCGGTGACGACATCGCTCTCGTACTGCGTGGCAATCTGACGGCCGCGACAGATCTGATCTTCCGTATGGGGACCGGAAATGACCGGATTGGCGTGCAGGGGGCAACGCTCTCGGCCGCACGCGACATCTTCGATCTGGGCGATGGCGACGACCTTCTGGTGCTTGCCGATCTGGCTGGCCTGCATGGCGCAGCCTCGGTTCTGGGTGGCAAAGGGTCCGATACCGTCATCATCACGCGGTTGCCCGCCCAACTGTCGGGCGACACCTTGACGATCGACGGCGGCGACGGTGCCGATACGGTTCGCATCCAGACCCATGGCAGCGACGCCGGAACCGGCATCAGCTATGACATTGCCGTGCGTGACACTGGCTCGGGGACGGGCGCTGATCTGCTCGACATCCGCGGCACTGATCAGGAAGATCTGTTCCTGGTCCGCGATGGCGCGGTGGCCTTGCGCCATGGCACCTATGCCCAATTGGAAGCGGGCACGCTTCCAGACAGCCAAGAACGCATCCTCTACGATGCGGCTCAGGACGGCGGCCTGTGGCTGCAAACCTATGGCGGGGCTGACTTCGTTGCGCTCGACGACACTTCGACGGCGACAGCGGTCGATACCGGTGCCGGTAATGACCTCGTGCGTGTCGGCCAGCTTTACGCTGATCGTCCGGTGCTGCGGCAGTCGCAATCTGGGGTGACCCAATCCGGCGTGCTGACCCGAGGGGTCTTGGGTGGCGGTTGGCTCTCGCGTGGTGTGTCGCATACCAGCCTTGTGCGGACTGGCGATGGCGACGACAGCATCGAACTCAACGCCAACCTTGGTGCGCTTCGGATCGAATCCGAAGCTGGCAATGACGACCTGACGGTTCGCAGCTTTGCCGCAGCCGATGGCTCGGGTGCGCTGATGAACGGTGTGGCTTCGTTTGCCGGTGGCGTTGGCAGCGACAGCGTGACCATGCGCGGAACCGATGGCGCCGATACCTATCTGGTCGAGGCCGCAGGCATCCGCGGTGCCGGACGCAGCCTTTCGCTTGCGACGGCAGAGATCCTGCGCCTGACGACCGGCGCCGGTGATGATACGGTTCACATCCATTCCAGCCTGAAAGACACCTTCACCGAGATCCTCGGCGGCTTGGGGTCGGACAGCATGTATGTGGGTGGGCCGGTAAGCGGTCTGCGCGCCTCTGCCACCGGTGCGCTTGCAGCGGTGACGGTGCAGGCAACCGATATCGCCGCCTATCTTCTGGCCAACAAAGGCGCTGCGGCGGTGACTTCGGTCTCGGCGACCAGCCTTGAAGTGGCGGGTCCGCGCAAACTTGACGCGCTCGCCGGGGCCTTGCGCCTTGACGGGGCTGGTCAGGAGGCCGAGGCCTACGGTCGTCCGATGGTGATGGTCGATGAAACGGTGGCGCGAGGCCTGGTGGCGCTGGCGCAGGCGGATACAGCCGGGGTTGACCGGTTGACGCTGCGGGCGGATGCCGCCAACGCACTGAGCGGTGCCATGACGACGGCCATGATCGGCGGGCGCGTGTTCCAGCAGATCACCGGGCTGGATCAGCCCGACAACAGCGTGACGGTGCAAACCGCGGCTGGTCCGCTCTCTCAGGTCAAGGGGATCCACGCAACTGCGATGGAAATCACCGAGATCCTGCTTGGCGCGGGCAAGGACAGCTTCGCCTTCGGCAATCTGGCGCAGGCGTCCGACAATGCCACGCTGGCCGCGATGGTGATCCTGCAGGCTGGCGGCGGTGATGACGCCATCTCGGCGCAATCCGTGCTGGGCCAGCAGGCGCTGGTGCTGTTCGGTGATGCCGAGCGCAGCGAAACTGCCTATGGCACCACCCGTCCGACAGGCGCGGATTCCATCGATCTCAGCAAGCACGGCTCTGGCACCATTCTGGTCGATGCCGGCTTGGGGACCGATACTGTGCTTGGCGGCGATGGCAGCCTAATCGCACTGGGCGGAGACGGCGCGGATACGCTGCAAGGCGGAGCGGGCTGGTCGATGCTGGTGGGTGACGCAACCCTGCTGATCGACCGCAGCCAAGGGCTGGCCAGAATCGAGGCGGCCGCAACTGCCGGCAATGACCGGTTGACCGGCGGAACTGGCACCCAGATCGTGGTTGGCGACAACCTTGTAAGCGGTGCGTTCGGCGTTCTGACGCGGCCGACCACGCTGACCTCGACCGGGGCTGGCGGCGCTGATGTGATCGCGACGGTGCATGTTGCCGCGATCATCCTGGCGGGCGGCGGTGCCGACAGCATCACTGCGACCGGAGCACAGGCAATCCTGGGCGATACCGGCACCGTGACGCTGGCAGCCGATGGGCGTGCTCTGCGCGCGGTTTCGGATGGCGCGGCTGGCGGCGCTGCAGATCGTATCGCGCTGGCGGATGCCGGTGCGGTGGTGATCGGCGGCGATGGCGCGGATCTTATCTCTGCGACCGGTGGGGTGAATATCCTGCTGGGCGATGATGGTGACATCACCTTCGCCGCGACCGGTGCAGACCGGGTTGAATCGCTGTGGACCGCACGGGCAGGCGCCGACACGCTTACCGGCGGCACCGGACGTGACCTGATCCTTGGTGGTGGCGGTACAGACCGTATCAGCACCGGCGAGGGCGAAAATATCGCCTTCGGCGACAACGCGATCCTCAGCGGTCTGGCTGCCATGATCGCGGCCGGGCAACTGTTGCCGCGCGAAGGCGCGAGCCTGGTGATCCTTGCGGTGGCGAGCGATGCCGCAATGGGCGCAGGCGACAGCATCAGCGCCGGAAATGGCCGCAACCTCATGGTTGGTGGTCAGGGCGCGGATACGATTCTGGGCGGTGCGGGCGACGACGACATTCTGGGCGGACATTTCATCGATGTCGCCCGGCAGAATGTGGTCCTGCTGGCGCTGGCGGACGGCAACAACGTGATCGACGCGGGTGCGGGCGATGACGTGGTGCTGGCGGCACATGGCCTGATCCAGATCAGCGCCAACAACCTTGACCTCCGGCTGCGCGACACTGGCGGCTCGGTGGTGGCGGATCCGACTGGCCGTCTGGCCCGGCGTATTCTGTCCTATACCGATCCGCAGGCGACGGTCGGCCGCTTCGGCGCCAATATCGTGGCGGGTGGGGCTGGCAGCGACATGCTGTTCGGTGGTCAGGGCAATGACTTGCTTTTGGGTGACGTCTCGCTGGTGTTTGCAGCGGATGGCTCGCTTGACGGCCGGGTCGGCGCCAATGCTTCGGTTCTGACCGGCGCCAATGCCTATGGCTACATGCAGGCGACCAGCGGCAACGCTTGGACGGCCGTGCGGTCGGCGACCACCACCGCGGCGCAGGCGCTGATGCAGCGCACCGTTGCAGGTGGCACCGAATGGCTGTTCGCCTCGGCAGCAGCGGCCGATGGCGGGGCTGGCGAGGTCGTCATCGTGCGTCCTGGCAGCAGCACTTTGCCCGCGACAGCTGGCGCCGATTACATCGAAGGCGGTGCCGGAGATGACGTGCTGATCGGCAGCGCCGGTGCGTCTGACCTCATTGGGGGCAGCTCGCGCAGCTTTGGCGCGCTCATCGGGGCGGCGGTTTCGGCCAAGAGTGCGGCGCGACTTGCAGGGGCAGATATCCTGCTGTCTGGCAACGCCGATCTGAAGACTGCACCTGTTGCTGGTTCCGCCTTGTTGGCGGGCAACGGTGATATCTGGAAGATCGTCAACGGTAATCAGTTTGCCACGGCCGGAACCGTGACCGGGGTCGCACAAGCGATCATCAAGCGTGCCATCGAGATCGCCGAGACCGAGCCTGATCCGACCGCCATCTCGCGGCTGTTCAGTGCCTCGCTTGGGGATACGGTGGTTGCAACGCAACTGGCCGACCGCACCTACGGCTCTACCGCTGCTGGGCGTCTGGGGGCCAATGGTGCCGGGCAGACCACAGTGGTTACCAGCCGCAAGGTGGATCTTACCAAGCTGGTCAATGTGATCGACCGCAGCGGTCCGCAAATCAGCGCGGCGACCATGTCCAACACGGGCGTGGCGGTGACGGCTTCGGCAGCCAAGAGTTCCGGTGCCAAGGCGTCTGGGCCGCTCTATCTTTACAACGCGGCCTCGGGTGGTTTTGCTTCGGCAAGCCCCAGCCGCCGTCCGGTCACCTCGGGCGCCAAAGCGGTCACCGATGTGGCGAATGCCTCGGGTGCTGGGTATTTCTATGTGGATAACACTGGCGCAGCCTGGTTCTATGGTGGCATCCCGACTTCGGGCGGTGGCACCGATGGCGGCGGTGGCGGCAACGGCGGTGGCGGGACGGTTGATCCCAATACCCGTGCAGTCGGCCTCTCGGGGCAGCTCAGCATTGCAGCAGCCGATGTTGGCAAGCCTGTGCGGGTGAATTTCGGTGCCAGCATCGCCAATGCGGTGGTGGTGGCGACCGGGACCCAGTCGAACGGCGACCCCTACACCTTGCGGATCGTGAACCGCGATGAAACTGGCTTCTCGGTGATCCTTGATGAATGGCAGTATCAGGACCATAGCCGCAGCGGGCCGGAAACCATCTACTGGCTGGCGATGGAGGCCGGGGTACATCAACTCTCCGATGGCCGTTACATCGAAGCTGGGACCATGGTCGGTGATGCCGAAGGCAGCAGCCTGACCTTCGCGGCCAAGTTCGCCAGCACTCCGGTGTTGCTGACCTCGGTGATGTCGAACTTCAACAGTGAGGCGGTTGACAGCTCACCCGTGACTGTCAGCGCCACCGGTGCGACGGTGCGACTCGAATCCGAGGAAGCCCGCGCAGGCCAAGCTGGCAAGGAGTTGGTAGGCTATATTGCCATTGCCACCGGCAACGGCACCCAGCGTATCGCGTCTGGCGTGGATTCCACCCGGCGTAACTTCGCCCTGTCCGGCACCTTCACCAATCTGGTGGTGCTGGCCGAAGAACAGTCTGCCAAGGCTTCCGATCCTGGCAGCGTCAAGATCGGCGCGATTTCTGGCAATCAGGCTCAGTTGTTCTTCGAGGAAGAGCAATCCGCCGCGCTGGAAATCACCCATGGCAAGGAAGACCTTGGCATCGTCGGGCTGAGCGCGGGTCAAATGCTTGGGGTCCGCAAGGGCGACGGTTCACTGGTGTCGAAGGCCGTGCTGGATCAACTGGCCGCCGGAAGCCCGACCGATGCCCCCGTGGTCGGTTCGACTGGTACTATCACCGTCGCTACCACCTCGATCGGCAAACCTGTGCGTGTTTCGTTCGGTTCCACGATCGAAAATGCAGTGATCGCCCTGACCGGCATGGCTGCTACGACCGACGAGCCCTATACCCTGCGCGTGCTGTCTCGCGATGCGACCGGCTTCACCTTCGTGGTGGATGAGTGGGAGTATCAGGACAACGTCCGCAGTGCCGCCGTTACGGTCAACTGGATCGCGATGTCTGCCGGGGTCTACACCCTTGCGGATGGCCGCACGGTCGAGGCTGGCACCATGCTGGCCGATGAGACCTCGGGGTCGGTGCGCTTCGCCACCAACTTCGTCGATGCGCCCGTTGTGGTGACCTCGGTGATGTCGGCAATCGACTCGACGGCGGTGGACTCCAGCCCGATCAGCGTCAGCTCGACCGGTTTTGAAGCCCGACTGCAAACCGAAGCGGCGCGCGCGGGCTTTGAGCGGGCGCAGGAACTGGTGGGCTATATCGCCTTCGGCCGCGGCAACAACGTCGAGTTGCTGACCTCGGGTAGCCACTTTGGCATGTCGGTTGCCTTCGACTCGCCCTTGGGCAAGCCGGTGGTGGTCGCCGATACCCAGACGATGCGTGATACCGATCCTCAATCGACCATGATCTGGACGGTCAGCAGCAAATCGGTCAACGTCTTCATCTCGGAAGAACAATCGCTGGATGCCGACCGGAAGCGCTCGCCTCTGGATACGATCGGCATCGCCGCGGTTGATGCGGGCGGGCTGACCGGCACGCGGACCGGCGATTCGACAACAGTGACGGCCGAAGCTCTGGCACAGGCCACTGCGGCCGGTGCGGCGCTGGTGGCCCAGCAGAACGCCCAACTCGGTGCGGCAGGCAAAGTTACGGTTGCTGCGTCGAAGGTGGGTCAGTCGATACGGGTCAACTATGGCAGCACGATCGAAAACGCTGTGGTGGTGCTGACCGGCACTACTGCCAGCGCCTTTGATCCCTATACCCTGCGCGTGCTGTCTCGCGATGCGACCGGCTTCACCTTCATGGTGGACGAGTGGGAATATCAGGACGGCAAGCGCAGCACGTCGGTCGTGGTGAACTGGGTTGCGGTTGCGGCCGGGGTGCATCGTTTGGCCGATGGTCGACTGGTTGAGGCGGGAACCCTGCTGGCAGACAGTTCCAGCGGTTCGGCTACCTTCTCGGCAGACTTCGCAAGCGGCCCTGCGGTTCTGACCTCTGTGATGTCGTCGCTTGACAACTCGGCGGTGGATTCCAGCCCGACCGTGGTCACGGCGACCGGCTTTGAGGCTCGGTTGCAATCGGAAGAGGCCCGCCGTGCGGTGCCGCGGTCGCAGGAACTGGTGGGCTACATCGCCTTCGGCATCGCCGGAGCCACGGTGCGGACCGTCGAGGCCACGGGGACTGCCCGCACAATCCCGTTCGGGCGCAGTTACCTGAACGCGGTCGTAGTGGCCGACAGCCAGACGCAGTTCGATACCGATCCGCAGACGGCCATGTTGGCCAGCCAGTCGAACACAGGCGCCGCGCTGTTCTTGGCTGAAGAGGCCTCGCTCAGTGCTGACACCAGCCGCTCCACTGCCGATATGGTGGCGATGGCTGTGTTCGAGGCAGGGGCTCTGCGTGGTGAAAAGCTGGGGGCCGCCGCTTGGGTGAGCAACGCCCAACTGGCCGCTGCTGCTGCGGTTCCAGCGTTCCAGGGTATCGGTCAGTCGGGGGTTGTCAGCGTTACGGCAACGCAGGCTAAAGGGCTGATCCGGGTGGACTACCGTGCTCCGATCGAGAACGCGGTTGTGATGTTGACCGGCTCCTATCAGTCGGGCGATCCCTATACCCTGCGCGTTGTCTCGCGTGATGCCAACGGCTTCACCTTCGTCATCGACGAGTGGGCCTATCAGAACAAGCTCCGGGCTAAGACCGAAACCATCCAGTGGGTCGCCATCGCAGAGGGCACCTATCAGATGGCCGATGGTCGCACGATGCAGGTCGGGACCGTCGAGGCTGATACCACGGCCAAGGCTGTCAATTTTGCCAGCGCCTTCGCCACAACGCCGGTCGTGTTGACCACGGTGATGTCGAAGACCGATGCCAAACCGACGGACAGTTCGCCCACCAAGGTGACGAAGACCGGCTTTACTGTTGGCCTTCAGGTCGAAGACAAAGGCAGCACCACGCGCAGCAAAGAAACCGTCGGCTATATCGCGATGTCGGCGGGCGGAACTGCGCAGACCGGGGTGACGGCAACGCTGGGCGTCTCCAGTGCGCTGACCACCTGGGCGCCGCCGTCCAGCATTGGGCAGATGGTGGTGCTGGCTGATACCCAGACCCGCAACAAGGCTTCGGCGGTGGTGGTCAAGCTGGCCTCGATCACGACCTCGGGTGTCCAACTGTTGCTGGAGCGTGAAGCTTCGCTCAGTTCGAACCTGAGCCATCCGGTCGAAACCGTCGGCCTGATTGCCTTCCTGCGCGGCACCATCTATGGGCGCAAGCTGTGAGATGGTTCCACCTGACCCGGCGCGCGCCTTCTGGTCGCGCGCCGCTGGCACCCCGGTACAAGGCTTTGCCTTCTGCCGGGTGCTGGACTGCCTGATCAAGGAGCGAAAGCATGGAGATGGCGCCGGAGAGGCGGCCTGTGGGCAATACGTTCTGGGATTTGTCGGTCTACCTGCGACCGGAAGACCGGCTGATGGCCTGGCTGGAAACCCTGGCGGTGGCGCTGACGTTGCCCGGCCGGGTAAAGCCGCTGAGGCTTGCGCTGGAGAGACCCGACCGCGAGACGGCGCTTGCTTGGCCTCCAGAGCGTCTGGCGTCTGAACAGGTCATGCGCGCGCTTGCCGAGGCGCGGCTTCGCAACCAGCCGGCACTGGCTGGCCATCTGCCCGGCCATGGCGGCGCGACCACCTCGGGCGCGGGCGATGTCACCGCGCTGGTGGTGCCGGTTGTGGTGCCGGGACAGGAACGCGCATTGTTGACCTTCGAGGCCGAAGTCAGCGATGCCGAGGCATTGAACGGCGCGATGACGCTGTTGTCGCTGGCCATCGGCTGGGTTCCAGCGGCGCTGCTTGATTCTGGGCGCAGCGACGCCAGCACGGCCGAGCAGGCGGCGCTGTCTTCGTTGCGGGCTGTGGCGGCTTTCATCGCGCATCGCAGATTTTCCGAGGCGGCACGGGCCTTGGCGACGCATCTGGCAGACCGTTTTGGCTGCGACCGGGTGGCGCTTGGCCTTTCACGGGGCGTGCGGGTGCGTCTGGTGACGATTTCGCATACCGGCAATTTCTCGCGCGCGCTCGGGTTGACGCGCCGCTTGCAGGCGGCGATGGAAGAGGCCTTTGACCAGCAGCGTGTCCTGCTATGGCCTTTGCCCGAGACAGGTGCTGCCGATCTTATCGTCGCCGCTCATGCCGATCTGGCCGGTGGGGCGACGGAGCGGTCTGTGCTGTCGGTGCCCCTGTTTGACGGCAACGTGTATCGCGGCGTCATGCTGTTTGAGCGTAGCGCCAAGCCCTTTGATGCCGATGAGCTGGCCCGGATCGAGGCACTTTGCGGCTTGCTGACGCCGATCCTGCTGGAAAAGCGCGAAAATGACCGCTGGCTGGTGGTGCGGGCGGCACAGTCTGCGCGTGATCTTCTGGAGGGCGCGCTCGGGCGCAGTCATCTGGTGATCAAGGCCTCGGGACTGGCGGCGCTGGTGGTTCTGGTGTCGCTGTTCGTGATCAAGACCGATCGCATGGTAATTGCCGAGGCTGTGGTGCAGGGCAGTGAGGTCCGCACCTTTGCCGCGCCTTTCGCCGGGTTCATCGCCGAAGCACCGCATCGTGAGGGCGACCATGTGGCGCGTAATGAGCTTCTGGTGCGGTTGGACGACCGTGACCTGACGCTCGAACTGACCCGTTTGAACGCCCTGCGCGCGCAGACCTTGCTGGAACTTGATAAGGCCGTGTCTGAGCGCAAGCGGTCGGAGGCGGCTCTGGCGGAATCGCACATCCGGCAAAATGACGCGCAGATCGCCTTGACCCGCCAGCAGATCGAGCGCAGCCGGATGGTGGCGCCGTTTGACGGCACAGTGATTTCCGGCGATCAGAGCCGCAGCATCGGCCGGTCTGTCGATCAAGGCGAACCCTTGCTGGTGATCGCGCCGCTGACCGAATTCCGTGTCGACCTGATGCTGCCAGAGGATGTGGTCGATCTGGTGCATGCCGATCAGACCGCCAGCCTGAAGGTTACGCCGCTGCCCGATCGGTCCTATGACCTGATCCTGCGGGAGACTATGCCCGTGGCGCGTTACGAAAACGGCCAAACCCGTTATCAGGTCGAGGCCCGCTTTATCGCCCCACCCGAGTCGCTGGTGCCGGGTATGCCGGGTGTGGCGCGGATTTCGGTGGGCCGTGCGTCATTGGCGCAGGTCTGGCTTGGCCCCTTGCGCGACCGTTTGAGCCTGTGGCTCTGGCGCAATCTGGCGCTGTGACATGGCGACGGCATTTCTCTCTTCGGACTGGTATCGCGTCGCTGATCTGTGTCTGCGCCGCCAAAGCCATATCCGGGTGGTGCGCCATGTTTATCGCGGCGATGTGTGGCATGTGCTGCAAGACCCGCAAAGCGGCAAGATGCACAGGCTGCCTGAAACCGCCTACAACTTTTTCGCGCGTCTGGATGGCAGCCACAGCGTGCAGGATATCTGGCTACGGCTGTGCGACCTTTTTCCCGACAGCCCGCCCTCGCAAACCGAAATCCTGCAACTTCTGGCCCAGCTTCACTCCAGCGATTTGATTGTCGGCGACCGCATGCCGAACCTTGTGGAGATTGACCGTCGCGCCCGTGCCGAGGATCGCCGCACGTTGTGGGGCTATGTGAAGAACCCGCTGTCGATGCGCTTTCCGCTGATCGACCCGGAACCGTTTCTGGCGCGCACGCCTTGGGTGGCGCGGGCGGTGTTTTCGATCTGGGGGGCGGTGCTTTGGGTGGCGCTGTTGGGGGCAGCGCTGCTGGCACTGTTCCTGCACGCCCATACCGAACCGCTGCCTAAACTTGAGCAGGTCGCCACGGCCGCCAACCTCGCCTATCTGGCGGTGGCCTATATCGTGATGAAGGCTCTGCACGAACTGGGCCATGGCTGGGCGGTCAAGCGCTGGGGCGGCGAGGTGCGCGAGTTTGGCGTGATGCTGCTCGTGTTCTTCCCGGTGCCCTATGTCGATGCCTCGCAGGCCACCTTCTTTGCGCAGAAATGGCAGCGGATGGTGGTCAGTGCTGCCGGTATCATGGTGGAACTGGCTCTGGCCTCGCTGGCCGCGCTGGTCTGGCTGGCCGCCGATCCGGGGGTGGTGCGAACCCTGGCCTATAACCTGATGCTGATCGGCGGCGTCTCGACGCTGATGTTCAATGGCAATCCGCTGTTGCGCTTTGACGGGTATTTCGTCTTTGCCGACTTCTTCGAAAGCCCCAATCTGGGCCAGCGGGCCAACCAGTACTTCTGGCATCTGGTGCGGCGCGGATTTCTGCGCGACCATGAAACCCTTGGCCCGGTGGTTGCGAAGGGCGAGGGGCGCTTTCTGTTCAGCTATGCCACGGCGGCCTTCCTGTATCGCATGTCGGTGCTGCTGGTGATTTCGTTGCTCCTCGTGCGGACCATGCCGGTGATCGGCACTGCCATGGTGATCTGGAGCCTCGTCACTGCCTTCCTGCTGCCGATGGCCAAGGGTCTGCGGTATTTGACCACCGATCCGGCGATTGACGTCATTCGCAGCAAGGTCATCATGCGGGCCGGCACGGCCGTCATCAGCCTGTTTGCGGTGCTGTTCGTGCTGCCGCTGCCTTATGTCACCAGCGCCGACGCAGTTCTGGAGCCGGCCGAGGGCGGGCTCTTGCGGGTGTCTGGGCGCGGCTATGTCGAGCGGGTTCTGGTCCAGAACGGTCAGAACGTGCAGGTCGACACACCTGTCATGCAGCTCAGCGATCCCCTGTTGTCGCTGCAAAGCCTGCTGGCCGAGGCTGAACGCGATGATGCGGTGGCACGGCTTGGGGCCTTGCCGCTGTCTGATCAGAACGGTCGCGAGCTATGGGCAGAACAGGTGGCTTTCGCCGAGGCCAAGCTGGCCGATTTGCGGTTGCGCGAAAGCCAGCTTCTGGTGCGTGCCAGCACGGCGGGGCAAGTGCATGTTCCCGATGCCGAGGCTATGCCCGGCCGGTTCTTGCAACAGGGCGAAGTGGTGGCTGTGATCCTGACCCCGGGTGCGACGCGCTGGCGGGTGGCGATCCCCGCCGTCGAGGCTCCGGCCGTTGATGCGGGCAACCGCAGGATCGAGCTGCGCCCGCGTACCGATTCCGCCCTGCGGCTTGAGGCACGCATCCTGCAACGTGCCCAAGAAGTGACGACTGCGCTGCCCTCTTTTGCGTTGACGACCAAGGGTGGCGGGTCTTTGCTGTCCGATCCGTCTTCGGAAAATCCGGTCAGTCTGGAACCGGTGGTGAACTATGTCCTAGAAGTCGATGCCGTCACCGAAAATGCGCGGAGCTTTCCGCAGGGCAGCCGGGCCACCGTGCGTTTTGTGCATGATCCGTCACCCCTCGGGCCGCGGCTCTGGCGCGCGATGGAGCGCACCTTCCTGCGCTTTGTTGGAGCCTGACCGCCAATGCCGCACGGTTTGCCCGATATTGAGGATTACCCGGAGCGCCCTGCGCCGGCCTTTACCGACTGGGATGCCCGGCTGTTGCGGGTGCTGTCCAGCCTTGACCCGCGCCGTCGCTTCCGTTTTGCGCGCGGTGGGGCGCATGATTTCGCCCGCGCCGTCGCCGGCGAAGCCGCCAAGCTGGGCGATCAGCCCTTCGATCCGGTGCGGTTGCGCGACAAGGTGATGCTGTTGCGTCGCGCAGCCCGGCGCGGTCGAGTGGCCGACGTGGTTCTGGCCCCGGTTCTGGCCGAGGTTTGCGAGATGGCGCATCAGGTGCTTGGCAAGCGTCCCTTCGACGTACAGGTGGTGGTGATCCGCAGCCTGTTCGATGGTGAGGTTGCCGAGATGGGAACCGGCGAGGGCAAAAGCCTGACCGCGGCGATCGGTGCGGCGACGCTGGCGCTCTCGGGGCGGCGGGTTCACGTGATGACGGTGAACGATTATCTGGCGGGTCGCGACGCAGAAAGCTTTGGACCGCT
The DNA here is from genome assembly GCA_937927675.1 of uncultured Paracoccaceae bacterium. Classification (GTDB taxonomy): domain Bacteria; phylum Pseudomonadota; class Alphaproteobacteria; order Rhodobacterales; family Rhodobacteraceae; genus Tabrizicola_A. The sequence goes on from CALBSG010000159.1 coordinate 56,116, forward strand.
GTTCGAGGCGCTGGGCCTGTCCATTGGGGCCATCACCGATACGACACCGTTGGACGGGCGCAACAACATCTACCGCCGGGACGTGGTGTTTTCGGCGGCCAAGAACATCCTGTTCGATTATCTCCGCGACAAGACCGGCCCCGAGGCGGGCGATCTGCACGGATTGCCGCGCAAGCTCTTGAAACTGTGTCGTGGTGCCGGAGCGGGGCGGGCGGCCATTCTGCAAGGGCTGGATGCGGTGATCGTCGACGAGGCGGATTCGGTGCTGATCGATCAGGCCGCCACCCCGTTCATCCTGTCTGCCGGCGAAGCCGCGCTGGGCGGGCTTGATTCCCCGACCTTGCAGCGGATGCTGGATATGTCGCGGGCCCTGCAAGAGGGCCGGGATTACATCCGCTCAGAGGCCCTGCGTCGGGTGACACTGACCGAGGCGGGCCGGGACTTGCTGGCAAGGGCTGCGGCCACCGCCGAAGGTTTGGCGCGGGTGGCGCCGGTGCGTGAACATCTGGCGGCGCAGGCCTTGGTCGCGCTGCATATGCTGGAACGCAACCGCGATTACATCCTTGGTGAAAAGGGTCTCGCGATCATCGACGAAAGCACTGGCCGCCTGATGCCAGACCGGCAATGGTCCGAAGGGTTGCATCAGTTCGTCGAGTTGAAGGAAGGGCTTGAACCCAGCGAGATTCGCACCACGCTGGGGCGGATCACCTTTCAGCGCTTCTTTCCGCGCTATCGCCACATTTGCGGCATGACCGGCACCGCCCGCAGCGCCGCGCGCGAATTGTCAGAGGTTTACGGCCTGCAAGTGCGGCGCATCCTGCCCCGCCGCCCCGACATCCGGCGCTGGAACCCGGCCCGTGTCTTGCCTGATGCAGCGACGAAATGGGCCGAGGTTGCCGCCTTGGCCGACAAGCTAAGCCAGAGCGGTGCGCCAGTGCTGATCGGGACGCGCAGCCTTGCGGCCTCCAAGGCCTGTTCGGAGGTGCTGCACCAACTCGGTATCGTGCATGAGTTGTTGACGGCGGAACATGTCGCCGAGGAAGCCGCGATCGTGGCAAAGGCGGGCGAGGCCGGACGGGTGACCGTCGCCACCAACATGGCCGGGCGTGGCACTGACGTCCTGCTGTCAGACGCCGCCCGTGCGGCGGGGGGCTTGCAAGTGATCCTTACAGAGTTGCATGGCAACAGCCGGATCGACCGCCAGTTGTCAGGGCGCTGCGGCAGGCAGGGTGATCCGGGGGCGGTGTATCCGCTGTTCAGCCTTGAAGATGAGATCGTGCAGTCGGAAGGCGCGGTCGCGGCGATGGTGTTGCGTTCGCTTTTGCGGCTTGGTGGGACTCGGGCCTGCCATGTCGGCATGGTGGCGCTGCAACAGGTGCAAACCCGCCGCGCCGAACGCAACCGCGCGGCCCTCGCCCGGCAAGAGCGGCGGCGCGAGCAGCAATTGGCCCTCTCGGGGCGGTTGGAATGAGACCAGCAAAGGAATATCGCACTATGGCAGGGATTGGAACTTTGCAGACGCGCCTTGGCGTGTGGGGGCTTGCCTTGGCGCTTGGGGCGCAGGGTGTGGTGGCGCAAGAGACGGCGCCGGCCGATCCGCCCGTGGTACAAGCCCCGCCGGCCGCGGTTGATCCAGCATCTGATCCCGCCGCCGTTCCTGCAGCTGATCTGCCCGCCCATTCAGTTTCGTTCGATGCGGCGCGTGCGCTGTGTCGTATTGTGCTGGAACCTGCTGATGCCACCGGCACAGCGCCGCCTCGGCTGTTTTTGTCCTATGACATGCTGAAGCCCGCGCTGTCCTTTGGTCTGCAAGGCGAAAACATTACAGAGGCTGTGCTGATCCGGCAGGGCGTGCGGCATCCGTTTGTTGCGCAGGAGGGTCTGACGCTGGCTGCTTTGCAGGCCGACCCGATCTGGTCGGAGATCGACCCCGGTCCGGCGACAAGCGAAAGCCTCTATCTGACCGTCAAGGATACACAGGGCGCCTATTCCAGCGCGCGCTATGACACCCTTTCGCAAGAGGGCATTCTGCGGCTGGCGGGGCTGGCCTGCGGTGTCGAGGGTCTGACGGTGGAGGCTCGTTCTCCGGTGGAACACCGGGCCGCCGAGGCGCGACTGGGGCTAAGTGATGCCGACCGGTTGCACCTGCGCCGCCTGTTGGCCTCCCGCTATGGCGAGCCGGGTGCCGATCCGGGCACCGGCACCAGCTTTACCGTGACCGATCGCCGCTTTATCGCCCAGCTGAACGACGAGGAGGGATATCCCTCGGGGGAATATCTCTGGCCGGAAGCGGTGTCTGCGATCCTAGCCGAAGAGGTCAAGCAGCCTGCTCCAAGCCCCTCTGTCGCTGATGGCGAAGCGGAACTGTCGCGCTTTGCCGATTGGGTCGTGCTGGGCGACAGCGCCAAGGGGGCCTGCAGGGTGGTTACAATGGCCACCGTCAGCGAAGGGGTGGACCCGGGGCTGCGGATGCAGTTTGCGATTTCGCGGGCCGGAAGCGGCGGCCAGATGGCGATTGATCTGGTAACGCCGAACCCGTTTCGTCCCGACATGCCGCTGGCGGCGGTGATCGACGGTCAAGGTTTCCCTCTGGTGGTCGAGCCGGTCTCGGGTGCGGTGATCCCGCAGCTTCAACCTGATGGCTCGTTGTCGCGCGATCTGTTTCTGGCGCTGCGTCACGGCAAGTCTGTGACCATTCAGGGCATCAGCGCCAAGACCAATGCACCGGCCCGGCTGGATTTCAGCGCGATGGGCTTTGTTTCGGCGTTCAGGGCTATGGCGATGGCCTGCGATCGCGCTTCTGTCACGGGATGGATCGACTGATGCGGTGTTTGGCTTTCCTTTTGGGCGCGGTGTTGGGAACAACCCTGCTGGCGGGTGCGGTGCAGGCCGAAGGTGCTGTGGGTGAAACCGTGCTCGCGCGCGTTTCGCCCTTGCCGGTGGTTGCTGCGGATGGCCAGCTGTCGGGCAGTGCCGAGGTCGGGTTTGGCGAACCGCTTGCTGTCATCGACCGTCAGGGCGATTTGCTGACGGTCAAAGATGGCACAGGGCAGCAATGGCAAGTGCGCAGCGCCGACGTTCTGGTTGCCCCGAATGAGGGCCTGTCGCTCTGGCCCACGACCGACTCCTCTGGAACCGGGGGGCCAAGGCTTGACCTGCCGCTGTGGGACAGCGCGCTTCGCAGCCGGTTGTTTCTGGGTGGCAAGACCGGGCAGGCCAATGCAACGGCGATCCTGACACTGCCGGGGCAAAGTACGCTGCCCGCTGCCGGCTTGCCGGTCTTGGCGGTGGACCGGGCGGCAAGCTCGGTTGGAGTACCGGTGACCTTGGTTCAGGCGTTGATGCCGCTACGGCTTCAGGCGCTTGACCCGACCGCTTCCGCAGCGGCGCGGCCAGTCGTGCTGCATGTTCTGGTGGATGGCAGTGACTACGCGCGCGACTTCATGATGGATGGGTTGCGCCAGCTTTCACGCGGATTGGCCGCTGAGGAGACCGGCCTTGGGGCGGGCCTGCAGGTGACGCGGGCGGTGGTGTTCGGCAATGGCACGGTGCGCGACGAGGGCCTTGTTGCGCCCAGCGGCTTGCGCGCGGAATGGCCGGCCGGGACCGCTGCCGAGCAGGCGGATGGGCTTGCGGAGGCGCTAGCACAAGCGGTGGAGCAGATGTCGGACGCGATTGACCCGTCCGAGAACGCGACACATGTGCTGCTTTTGCTGCTTGGCCCTGGCCTGTCCGATGAAGCGCCGACGCAGGCTGCGTTGGCAAGGGCGGGTGAGCGGCTAGAGACGTTGCGGGCGGCGGGTGTCGATTTGCGTGCCGTGATGTTGCAGCAGGCGACGCCAGAGCCGAACCCGCTCAATCAGACCGTTCTGGCTGGTTTGGCCGGTGCGGCGGGGCAGGGGCTTTTGGGCTTTGGCGAAGATCCGCTGCCGGCGTTGGCGGCGCAACTTGCGGCGGTCAGCCCAGAAAGCGCTGCTCTTGCGGCGGAGGGGCTGTGTCGGTCTGCGGCAGAGCGCGGCTTGCCCTGTCTGTTGCCGACTGCCGGGGCCGTGCCGACGGGGGCTGCGCAGGCCCTTGCCATGGATACTGCGGCAGATTGGGTTGCCGTTCCGCTTTGGTTTGTTGCGGATTCCGCGCCCTTCGATCTGGTTCCCGACGGCAGCGATGCGGCCAAGGCCCATCCGATCCAAGAAGACATCCGTGCCTGTCACGCGCTGGGCGGTCAATGGGACATAACAGGGGCCGGTTGTCTGCCGCGTGATACCGATGTGGCAGAGGTTCAGGATCGGCTTCAGGCGGTGCAAGCGGATCTGAACGCGCGGATCGAGGAGCGCGATCAGGCCACGACGGCATTGGCCGAGGCAGAGGCCCAATGGCAAGAAGACCGCGCCGCGTTGGAGGCCGGACAAGCCGATGCTGAACAAGCGCGGGATGCAGCACTGGCCGAGGTCGCCGGGCAGCAGACCGCATTGGAACAAGCAAAGCAGGAATACGCTGATCTGGAAATCGCCCTTGGCGAAGCCCACGATCGGGGCGACGCGCTGGAGGCTGAAACCACCGATTTGACGCAGACACTCAGCGAGTTGACGGCGGCCAAGGAAGCTGTCGAGCAAGAGGCGGAAAACGACCGCACGGCAGCTGCGGCGTCCTTGGAAGAGGCGCAGGCGCAATTGGCGAGCTTGCAGGAGGAATTCGCGCAAGGTCAGGACGAAATCAGCGCGCTGACCCAGGCGCGCGATGACGTGCAGGCCCGGCTTGCTGAAGCCGAAGCCGCGACAGCCGAGGCCGAAAGCCGGGCGCAACAGGCGGCCGATCGTGTCGCGGCGCTGGAAGTGGAAGCTGCTGAGATGACGGCTGCTGCCGAGGCAGAAAAGTCTGCTGCCGCTGATAAGATCGCGGGATTGGAAGCAGATCTGGCCAATCTGCAGCAGGTTGCAGATCGGGTTGCGGTGTTGGAGGCTGAGTCTGCAAAGGCAGCTGCGGCTGCCGAGGCCGAAAAGTCTGTTGCCGCTGCCAAGATCGCAGCATTGGAGGCGGAACTGGCCAATTTGCATCAGGTTGCAGATCGTGTTGCGACCTTGCAGGCGCAAGTCACGGAAGCGGCTGGCGCTGCTGATACCTCTGCCGCTGACCAGATCACCGCTTTGCAGGCGGAACTTGCCCGCTTGCAGCAAGCTGAAGCAACCGCCGTCACGGCGCGTGATGATCTGCAAACCCGACTTGCTGCAGCCGAAGATCAGGTGCGTCAGGCCGCCGCGACCAACGCAACCGCCGAAAGTTCGGCGGCTGAACGGATCGCCGCCTTGCAATCAGAGCTGGCCGAGCTGCGGCAGACCGAAGAGGCCCGCGCTTTGGCGGCGGCTGATGCCGCAGCAAAGGAGCGTGAGCAGATGACGCAAGACCTCGCGGCCATGCAGGCAGAACGCGACGCCCTTTCGGTCCAGCTGACGGAGGCTTCGGCTCTCTCCGAGGCTTTGGCCGCGACCGAGGCGGAACGCGATGCGCTGGCGGCCGAGGTGCTGCGTCTTAAAGAGGTGCCGCTGGCTGCAGCGAAGACAACGACAGCCGAATCCTCTCCGGAAACGGCGGATGACGCGGTGACGACAGTGGAAACTGCCCAAGCAGATCCGGCGGAAGAGGACAGCCTGTTCGGTGCGGGTGGGGGTCTTGCCCAAGCCACGATAACGGCGGCGCATCCGAAAAAACGCCCCGCCAAATCTGTGGCCGAACCCGCGGCTAAGATCCAGACTGCGCCCGCAGCGTTGCGTCAGGTCGCCCCCAGCACACGGGCAAAAGGGTTGAACGGTTGCACCTTCCAATGGGCTGGGCAGGAGGGCAAGCTGATCTGCCCCTGACGGCTTTAGGGGGCAGCAAGCTCCAACCGGCAGCGCTGCCCGGCAACGATTGTATTTTCGGGGTTTGGCAGCGCGATACGGATCCCGAAAGTGCGGGAGGCGGGGTCCAAAATCCCGTCCACCGAAAGGACTGGCGCGGTAATGACCGCCTCATCTGCGAATTCCGGGCGGATACGTACCTTTGTGCCTGCATGCACATCGTTGAACAATGTTGCAGGCAGGTAGGCGTCAACATGGATCGGATCGGTCTGCGCCAGCACCGCGACCGGGCGTTCGGCGTTGGCATACTCGCCGGGAGACAGCACCACCTCTGTGACCACCCCCGGAACGGTTGCGCGGATCAGCGTGTTCTCTACCGCGATCCGCGCCCGCTCCACCTCGGCCAGCAGCGCCAGCCTGTCAACCTGCGCCTGCTGCAATTGCGAGTTGGCCAGAGCCAGATCGTTCTGCAATTCCTCGACCTTTGCCGTGCTTTGGGCGTTCTTGCGTTCCAGCGTTTCGGCACGTTTGAGCTGCGCCTGCGCGAAGGCCAGCCGCGCGGTCTGGGCGTCGATCACCGCGGTCGAACTGGCGCGCGCCTCTAGCACCTTCAGCGCCGCCGTTTCCATCGCAGAGGCAATTCGCGCGATGACATCGCCCTTGGCGACGTGCTGGCCCTTGCTGACCTCGACGCTGTCGATGACCCCCGGCGTGCGCGGCGACAGTTCGACCGTCTCAGCCGCGTCCATCACACATTCGAAATCTTCGGCCAAAAGGACGGAAGGTGACAGCGCTGATGTGGCACACAGGGCCGCAAAAATTAGGGAGGTACGACGAGGAAACGGCATGGCAGACTCTTGGCAAGAGGGAATGAAGGGGGGCAAAGCGAAAGGGCGGGTCAATCCGGGGGAAGGGGAAGCGGTTGCAAGAGCCCGGCTTCATCGCCAAAGCGCGCGACATAGGCCGTGGTCAGACCAAGGCATTCGGTTGAGGCACAGTGCGCGCGATGCGGGCAGGTGTGAAAGCCGTTGCGGTCAAAGCCGATCCAGAAATTTTCGTCGATCACCAGATGGGGTTGGCTGTTGACCAGCACATCGGCATCTGTGCCGAGCAGACATTCGGGCACATGTTTGACTTCGACCTTACGTCCGGCAAGCCGTGCTGCGGCAATGGCTTGCCGGAGGGGGGGCAACAGCCGGGGCAGCGGTACGCAAAGCGCCTTTTGGTCAACCGGATCCATCGGAAAGAAGTTCCAGAACTCGTGCTGGACCACGCAGCGGTGGTTGCGAAACTCTGCGACCACGCCGGGCAGCGCATCGACGCTTTCGGCCGTGATTACGGTATTGGTGATCACCGACACCTGCGGGTGATGCATTTCGATCAAATCAATCCCGGCGCGCATCCGTCGCCATGACCCCGGCACCTTGGTGATGGCGTCATGGGTTGCCTCATCTGCGGCCGTGACCGAGATAAAGAACTGATCCGCCCCGGCTTCGACCAAGCGGTCGAGATAGGGTTTGCGATGCAGTTGCATGCCGTGGGTCTGGATGCGGATATGGGCGAAACCGGCCTCGGCGGCACGGGCGACGATGGCTGGCAAGTCGCTGCGAAGGGTGATCTCTGCCCCGGTCAGCACCAGACCGACCCATGGCCGCTGTTCGGCTTGCATCCGCAGCACCGCATCGAAATCGGCACCATCGGTTGGAGCGAGCTGCTTCATCGTGCCTTCGATCATGCAATGGGTGCAGCGCAGGTTGCAGCGGAATTCCATTGTGACGGACACCCAGCGTGCTTGCTCTTCCTGCACGGCCCGGCGTGCTGTTTGATCCGGGACGTAAGAGGCCGTGCGCGGCAGGGCCGACGCGGAAATGTCTTCGATCATGGGAAAAGGCCTGTCATGCCTCAGGATTATGTCACCTCTCGGGGCGAGGCGATAGAAGCGCAAGGGTCGGCTGAACTGTCGAATGGGTGTGTCGAACGATCCTTAAGAGTATCGAATGACCTGAGGTGACTGGCCTGCCGATGGGCGCGCGCGCTTGTCGGGCTTTTCTCGCCGGTGTTAGGCTTGGCGCTGGCGCAGTAGATGAGTTGGATTGGAATATGGGGAAGAACATTGGCCGGATCGTGCGCGGTGCGGCGGTTCTCATGGCGGGACTTTCTGCGGCGCAGCTTTGCAGTGCGGCAGTCCCGGACCAGGTCTCATCCGTTGCGCGGGCGCTGACGGCGCTGGGGTATGGCGAGGTGGCGTACACCACGCGGATCTTCGGAGGCTATGTGCTTCAGGGCCGCAAGGGGGACGATTTCGTTATGGTCGCGCTGGGCGAAGCAGCCGAGGAAATCTCGCTGGTCGAGATCTACCACGATGCTGATGAGAACGGCGTGTTCAGTGCTGACGAACGTGTCGGCCCAGCCGAGACGCGGGCGCTTCAGGCACAAGTGGAGACGCTGAGCGCCACCGAAGCCGCATCGGAAGACGAGGAAACGACCGAAACCCCTTCCCAGATCACAATCGCGGGCTTTACCCAACGGTCCGAGGCCCTGTTCGCCGGGTCGTCCATACAATCCTCCGCACATGAAGAGCTTGGGTCGGATAGCTTGGTGACAAGCGAGACGACCACCCAGACAGATATCGACATCACCGGAGAGCAGGGCCACAAGAGCGAAACCATCCAGACCGTCAGCTTCCCGTCGCTGACGATCAAGGACAGCTTCACCAGCGTCATTCAGCCGGGCGGAGCGACCATGAGCTTTGCCCCGCTCAGCTTCCCCGGCGGCTTTCCGGATTCAGAGGCTCTTCGCGCCGATATCGTCTCGCAAACCCCGGATGCCGAGGCGCTGGGGGCGGTCATCCTTGGCGCGTCGGGGGATTCTGACAGCCTGCGCGCTGCTATCCTCGCGGGAATTCCCGACGCCGATACGATCCGATCTGCGATCATTCCGCCAAACTGATTTGATCTTCAAAAGATAGGAATGACTGTCGAAATTTCGTCGATTGCGTTTGCGCACCACCCTTAGATAGTTCTCTTTATCCTTTTGAAAGTGCTTGATCTCTTGCCAATGCACTGCATTTCGTGGCGACTGCTGCAGTGATGAAATCAGCCGGGCGCTTTCCCGGCAGGTGGCGCCACGCGCCCTGCATAACTGCTTGCCGGGTGCCGAGCACACCAGATTGGATACAGGAGGTATGATTGTCCAAACAGGTTTTGATTTATGAACGGGTTGTGCCGTTGTCGTCGGAGCTTCACCGCGACGTTTCGGTGAAAGCGACTGAGAATTTCGATTTCGCCCGTGACGTGAACTCGGTGCCGCTTCTGGCTGCAGAATTCGCGTCGGCCGTCGGCAATCACCCGATCGTTTTCGCTGGTCAAGGCGAAGCGGTGTTCCCGGCTGTGCTGCTCGGTCTGCAAGACGGCGAAAACTTGGCAGTGGATGCTGCAGGCACTTGGACCGGTGGCTATGTGCCGGCTTTCCTGCGTCGCTATCCTTTCATCTTTGCTCAGAACGAAGGTAACTTCACGCTGTGCATCGACGAAACCTACGCTGGCATCAACCGCGAAGGCCGTGGCGAGCGGCTGTTCGATGCTGAAGGCGCACGCACGCAGTTCCTGCAGAATATGCTGACCTTCGTGTCGCAATATCAGGCGCAATTCGAACGCACCCGGCTGTTCTGCAAGCGTCTGCACGACCTGAACCTGCTGGAACCGGCTCAGGCCCAATTCAACGCAGCCGATGGCCGTTCGGGCATCCTCAGCGGCTTCATGACCATCAACCGTGACCGGCTGAAGAATATCCCGGAGGCGGCTCTGAAAGAGATGTTCGCCACCGACGAGCTGGAACTGTGCTTCATCCACCTCCATTCGTTGCAGAATGTGACGCGGATGGGCGTTCGGGCGGCAACGTCTGACGCTGCTGGTGCGGTCGAGGATGCTGCTCCGGTCGAAGCTGCAGTACCGGCCGAGGTCGAGTGAGCGGCAGCGATGTGACAGGTTGGGCAGGTTTCCTGCCCAACCACATTCCCGGGGTGCAGGTTCTGGATCGCCTGCTCCGCGCCGGGTGGCCTGAAGCCACAGTTGCGCCGGGCCTGATGGCCGAGGCCGCGCGTTTCCTCCCTGCTTTGTTTGATGAAGGCCCCAAAGGCGAGACCGCCCGCGCCTTCCTTATCCGCGAGATGGCGCAGGATCGTGCCGGCGTTTTGGCGCGGATGTCCTTTCTGCGCTCCGCGATGCGCGATGTGGCGCTGCACGGCGATCTGATCCTTCCCGACCCGGATGCCTTCATGGCGCGGTCGGAAACCTTTACGCTGTTCAATTATGATCTTGCCCTCGATGTAACAGAGGCGTCGCTGGCCGCGACGCGGCCTTGGGTCGGCTACGTTGCCACCCTGACCCGCACGGAGGCACCCTACCTGCTGCCGCTGGTCGAATTGCCTGATGCCGCAATGGTACTCGAGCCGGGAGGCAACAACGGCACGTTTGCCCGCGCGCTGATCGCGGACAAAAAGATCGCGCGTCATGTGGTTCTGGACCTGCCTGCCGTCTGCGCCTTGGGCCGCGCGCTGCCGCCCGCCGCAGGGCTTTCATTTCTGCCAGAGGACATGCGGCGCGGCGACTGGGCTGCGGTTGCAGGCTTTGCGCCCGACGCCGTGGTGTTCAAGTCCGTGCTGCATGACTGGCCCGAAGACGCCGCGCAAAGCCTGCTCGGACATGCCTTGGCGGCGCTGGCTCCGGGTGGACAGATCGTCATTGCCGAACGCGACGTCTTCCATGGCATGACAGGCGGCACCGCGATGGATTATGCCAATCTGGTCTTTGCCGCCTTCTATCGCCCGCTTGAGGTTTATCAGCGGATGTTGCGGGCCCTCTGCCCCGATCTGATCATTCGTGTCGCCCGTACGGTGATCGACACGGACTGGTATGTACTGTCGGCAAGGCGCGCCGCATGAGTTTGCATCCTGTCATTGCGATCAGCGGGATTCCGGGCGCGGGAAAGTCGCGCGCTGGCGAGGCGCTTGCTGCCCGACTGGGGGCAGCCTTCATTCCGTTTGATGCCTTCGAAAGCTTTGCAGAGCGCGAAGTTGAGGTCGCTCTGGAGTGGTTGCAGCAGGGGGCGCCGCCGGAAGATCTGTTCGATCCACGGTTGGACGAGGTGCTGCGGGAGGCTGCAGCGGCTGGCCCGGTGGTGCTGGAAACCCCGCTGGGTCGCCTGCCGCCGGCGCATGACGCGCTGATCACCTGTGCGATCTGGCTGGAGGTTGACCGCGACATCGCCCTGAGCCGGAAGATCGCCACCTTGCTGGACCCGTCAGAGTGGCACTCGGCTGCCGAACTCTCGGGCTGGCTTATGCAATTTCTAGATAACTATCGCCATCTTGTGCTGCCGTGCCTGCAGATGCAGGCCGCCCGCGTTCGGCCGCAGTCCGAACATGTGGTGGATGGCATGGCCCCGCCCGAAGGGGTGGACGCCGAGATCGCGCGCATCGTGCAGACCCGTCATCCCGACAGCGGTTCAGCAAAAGTTGGTCGGGGCAAATCGAATCAGACAGGGGCACCAATATGAGGCTTCGCAGATCATCGCAGGCAGCACTTGGCGCACTCGCGCTTTGGGGCGCGACGACGGGGCTTGTCCAAGCTTGCACCGCCGAACAGATGGCACGGACAGAGGACGGCTTTTTGCGAAAGGTGGTTGCTGGCTCGGACAAGATCACCGCGCAATCCGACCCTGCCGGCGGCGAGACCGTGTTCACGCTGGAGTTGATGAAGCCCTATTATGTGCTGTGCGAGGAAGACGGCGTCCTGCGCGTTTCCGATCTGGCGGCGCTGACCGTAGCCGAGGCGGAAACCGGCCTTACGGGCTATGTGCGGGCTGATCAGATCTACGAATGGCCCACCGCCGAAGGGTTGGCGTTTTCCGATATGGCCTTCCTTGGTGGACGGCCGGAAATCACCGCGTGGGACAATCGCGACACGCTGCTGCAATACATGCAGACCGGCGACGATACCGCGAACGCCCCGAGCTTTCGGGAGAATATCGACGCGACCTTGCGGCGGGAAAAGGCCTCGCGGCCCTATCCGGTGCTGGCCTCGGGTGAGGCGAAACTCTTGGGTCGCACCGAACGGCGCTTCTTCGATGTCCTGCTGCCGGCGGCGATCCACGCCTCGGATGCGGTGGTGCTGAAGGACGGCGATCTCGCCACTGTCACCGATGCGTTGACCACGGCGACCATCGTCATCGCCTTTGATGCCACGGGCTCGATGGAGGGATTTGCCCGCGCCGTGGCGGTTAGCCTTGCCGATGCGATTGATACCCTTCCGCAGGAGACACTGGATAAACTTCGCATCGGCTTCGTCTTTTACCGCGATGCCGGCGATGCGGTGCCTGTGGCTGCGGTGCCTGCAGTGCCGTTGGTCGAAGCGGCGGCTGAACTGCAAAAGGCGGCGGTCACCATGGACGGTGGTGGCGACGACGCCGAGCCGGTGCTGGATGCTGTGCAATATGCCGCGCAGCTTTATGAATGGCCGGCGGCCCCCGGCAAGAAGATCATTGTCGCGGTGCTGAATGATGATGCCAAGCCCACGACCACCGGCGCACTGGATAGCGAGGGTCGCATTCCTGCCGGATTGGATGCTGCCGGTGTGGCGCGTGGACTTTACGAGACGGGAATCCCCGTGATCTCGGTACAGGCCGGACCGAAGGCCGGCCCGCAACTGGCAGCGGTGCTGTCAACGCTGGCGCGGGAAACATCGGGCACTTTCGTGCCGTGGGACAACGGCTTGGAACCGGAAGCGATTGCAGCGGCGTTTTCGACCGTTTTGCAAGACCGCATGGTCAAGGAACTGGATGCCGGCAAGAAGGTGGTCGAAACCGTCTACGATCGTGACGGCGCGTCGGCGATCCCGCTTGAAGTGATCGACGGCGAAAAGCTGGAACGCCTGCGCGAGGCCGGGGTCGTCTTTAACATCGCCAAGGGCGAGGACGGTATTCTGGTCCAGCCCGGCTTCATGATGGAAACGCCCGATCTGCTGGAGCCGCGCTTCCAGATTTCCAAGGAAACGCTGTTGGAGCTTATCAACCTGATGTCCGTGCTCTCCGTCACCGGGGCGGATTCAGAGTCGTTGCGCCGGTCGGTCGCGCAATCGCTGGCGGCCATCGCGGGCGAGGAAATGGACCCGAACGAGCCGATCGCGCAGACCCTGCAACGCCAGCTTGGCGTCAAGTTCCGCTCTGGTCTGCTGGAGTTCAATCTCGAATATCTCGATGCCATCACCCCGACAGAACGCCAGAGCTTCGCCAAGCGTCTTCAGGACGCGGCAAGCGGGTTGGATGCCTTTCTCAACGCCAATCTGGCTGCCTTCGACTCCGGCGAAGCCGTCTGGATGCCGGTGGCGGCGCTGCCCTGAGTTCTTGCCGTTATGACCCGTGAAAACCTGATCGAAATCTGCCAACTGTCGCGAAGCTTTGTCGGAGCGAGCGGTGAATTCAGTGCTTTGCGGCGGGTCGATCTGACCATTCCGCGTGGCAGCTTCACCGTGATCCGTGGCGCAAGTGGTGCCGGTAAGTCGACGCTGCTGCGGATACTCGGCTTGCTGGACACTGGCTTTGGCGGGCAGATGCGTTTTGCTGGGCGCGATGTCACCAGCCTTGCCATTGCTGACCGGGACGAATTGCGGACCGCGCTGATCGGCCTGGTGTTTCAGGATGGTCGACTGCTGCCGCATCTGAGTCTTGAAGAAAACATCGCACTGCCGCTGCACTTCACGCCAGAAACGGCCGTTGGGGCCAGGGCGCGGGTTGAACAGGCGCTGGGCTTTGCCTTCCGCCCCGAAGAGTTGGCTGGCGGAGTTGCGGGCCTGCGTCCCGGCGCTGCCTCGGGCGGGCAACGACAGCGTGCGGCAATGGCGCGGGCGATGATCCATCAGCCCGTGTTGATCCTTGCTGATGAGCCGACTGCCAGTCTTGATGCCGACTCAAAAGCATTGGTGGTGGCGCGGCTACGCGAGATGCACGCGGCTGGGGCTACGGTGGTGGTGGTCAGCCATGACGAGGCGTTGTTCGGCTTGGGTCGGCAGTTCGTGCTCGAGGATGGACAGCTTATCGAGCTGACGGGCGCGACAGATGTCGACTCGGAGCTTTCAGATACTGTGACGCGGCCGCTTCGTGCCGTAGATCCGGCCCCGCTGGCAGGGTGGTGGCCGCGGCTGGGGCTGGGGCGCCAGTTCGGGGCGGCGTTGCGCGATCTGTTGCGGCGGCCGCTGTTCACCCTGCTGCTGTTGATCGCCGTCATTGCCGGCACCGCGCAATCGGCGGTCTTTCTATCGTTGGTTGCCGGGCTGGACAGCTTTGTCACCCAAAGCGTTGCCGATGGCTCCCGGCTGACCCGCATCACCCTGAAGCCGCGCAAGGTCGATCTGGCCGCGCCGGATCACTTTCCCGAACAGGCCGCACTTGGTGCCGCGCCGGATGTGGCGGCCGTCGTGGCGCGGAGGGCTTCGACCGTCGCCGTCCTGGGGGCAGACGGCACCAGCCGGCCTTTTCCGTCGCTCGGGCTGCATCCCGACGACCCGGAACTGGCGATGTTCCGCTTTGTTGCGGGCGGGGGCTTTGCCGCGTCGGGCGAGCAACTCCAGATGGTTGTCACCACCGATTTTCTGATCGATCTTTACGGCCCGGCTCCAGAAGGCACCACTGCCGACTGGGATAGTTTTGTCGGGCGGCAGGTTCAGGCCACCGTGCCGCATTTCGATCGCAGCGGTAAGGTGACTGGCAGTGAGCCGGTGGTGCTGACCATCTGCGGCGTCATTCTGAAAGCCGAGGGAGATCGGCAGTTCTATCTGCCAAATGATGTGCTGGTCGCCTTTGATGCGATCAAGCGCGATCGCAGCGGCGCGCTGACCTTGCCGCTTACCGCCGACCGTACCGCTTGGGCGGCTGATGCCGATCGCGCTGCCGTGCTGGACTGGCCCTGGCAGGACATGATGCACCTTTACTTGCGCGACATCGAGGCCGTGGTGCCGAAAGTCGCCGCGCTGTCGCGGCAGGGCTACCGCCCCGAGGCCGAAATCTGGAAATTCGCCTGGGTGCTGGATCTGAAGGCCGCCGCCTATGGCATTGCCGCACCGCTGCTGGCGCTGCTGTCGGGCGTGATCGCGGTGGTGCTGGTTGGCAATATCATCATCTCGGCCCGATTGCGCGAGGCAGAACTCGCCTTGATGAAGGTGCTTGGGATGCGGCGCGGCGACATTCTGGCGGTCGAGGTGATTGGTACCTGCGTGACCACCGTGCTTGGTCTGATTCTGGGGCTGGCGATTGCCGATCGGTTGACGGCCGCGCTGTCGCAGAGTTTTGCCGAGCGTGCACGGCTTCAGGCCGAACTTTCAGGAGGAGCGGAACAAGATCAGATTGGGCTGCTGTTTCAGCCGATCTGGCCGCTAGCGCCGGGGTTGGCGGCGATCACCCTGACGCTGGTGCTTGTGGCGCTGCTTTGGCCCACCCTGCGCGCCGCCAGCACCGACCCCGCCCGTGTCTTCGCTCGTAATTAATTATTGCTGCGGGATCGGATTGCCGAAAATGTACTCGGCACCCCTGCGATATGGGTGAACAGTGAAGAATTACCCAACCTGCCCGCATAATTGTTGGAGGGCATCGGGACTTTAATAATCCATGGAGAGTTTATCCGTGATCTCGCCTTGTCGAGTGTATCTAAAGATAAATAATTGTGACTTATGACTCGAATGATCATAGTGTGTATCGTTATATATCATTGTTTGATCAATCGTATTTTTGGTAATGTCTTTTGCGTGATATCAATTTTATAACTTAAAATCAAATAGATAGCCTTTAATCGTGGTTTTGATCAGGTTGCGCTTCAATTGGGAATCGTGAATAAACTTTCTTGTTGATCTCAATCGCTTGACACAATCACGGGATTGTGGGCGATTGGATCGGTGTGGGGGGGAAGCATTTCCCAGTCCCGACAAATTTAATGGAGGTTCTGAAATGAAGCTTAAACTTTCCGCCAGCGTCATCGCAATCGCTGCAATGGCAGGCACGGGTTCTTTTGCTGCTGACACCAGCACGTTCGACGCAGCAATTTCGGTGCTGTCGCCCGACCAAACCGGTTTCATCATCGGCGGTCAGGTTGCTGTGACCGGCTTGGGCTCGGGCGCGCTCACCATGAGCCGTTCGGCTGCTGAAATGAGCGTTCTTGGTGGCGCGGTTTCGGAGCTCGACCCGGCCGCTGGCGGCTATCTCGATGGTGTGAACTCCGGTTCGGACATCACCTCGTCGTTGACTTTCGACCGTGAAATCTCGACCTCCGGCTCGCTGGTTGGTCAGGGTAGCGTGACGGCGCGCGGCGAAGCGATTGCTTCGATGGGCACCGCTGGCGCTGCTTCGGCAGACACCGCGACCGCTGGTACCCGTGCGGACGGTAACATCGCCGGTGGCGAAGGTAGCGCAACTGCTTCGTCCAGCTCGCAAGGCTCGCTGAACGGTTCGGTTTCGACCGCCAACACCCTGCAACTGCTTGGCACTTCGGGTCTCTTCGCTGGTTCGAACGCTCTGACCGTTGGCGAACTTAACCAAGCAATCGCTGCCGGTTCGGCATTCGTTGCCGCCGATGGCACCTCGGGTATCGATCTGACCGACGCCGAAATCGATTACAATGGCGGCGATCTGCCGGACGCATACTACAATAACGATGGTGGTGCAGTGTTCGGCGTACTGTCGACTCTGACCAACAACAATGCCGATATCGCGATGTCGGTTTCGAACGCTGGCAACGGCACGATCTCGCTGACCACCTCGACCGGTGGCTTCTTCACCGGCGGCGGTGCAGCAGCTGGTTCGGCCACGCATGTGGACAGCGGCTCGTTCTTCAGCCCGGACCTCTAATAGTCTGCGGATAACGACTGGTCAGGCCCTCGGGCCTGACCTCCCCATTAGTTAACGACGCCTAAGGGAAATGGACAACAGCATGAAATCAGTATCAAAAATCTCTGCCGTTGCCCTTATTGCCATGGCATGCATGGCCTTTGCGCCCGCAGCGCAGGCGCAAGACGTCAACACTGGGTCCAACACACTGGATGGCAGTGCGACCAATTCGAATTCCAATGCAAACGTTTCGGGCGTCAACGCCTCAAACACCGTTGGCAACGACGCCAGCGCGCAGTCGGGCGGCAACGTGTTCGACTTTTCCAATAACACCACCCCGCAGGGCTATGCGCCCGCATTGCCCAGCTTTGCAGGCGGCCCGTGTATGGGCGTCTCGGGTGGGGTGTCGGCGTCGCTGCCGGGCTTTGGTATCGGCGGCGGACGGTCGTTTGATGACGTGTCCTGTCAGCGCCGCAACTGGGTGCAGACGCTGATCGGCGCTGCCGAGCGTATGCCCGAGACCGAAGCGCGTGAGTTGAAGCGCGTTGCCGTCGTCGTGATGATGCAAGACCCGATCCTCGGCCCGGCCTTCAAAGAGCTTGGCTATAACGTCGAGGTTCCCGGCATCGAAGTCAGCTCGGCCAAAGGCAATCGCTCAAGAGCTGCAGAACCTGATGTGGCTAAGAAGACCAGCAAGAAAGTCGAATCGTCGATCGGTTCCATGACTGAGGTCTGCTCTGCCGTCGTACCCAAGAATGCGCCCGCCAGCTTCATTCAGGCGGTCGAAGGCCGTGGATGCGTTGTGAGGATGCGCTGATGAAATTTTCGCCGCTTTTGGTCTCTGTTGGCGTGGCCGCCTTTGCAGGCCCCGCACTTTCCGAGGATTTGCCTGCTGTCGACGCGCCGTATCTGTCTATCAATGTTGAGCCAGAGCCAGTGCTTATGGACTGCTCACTCCTGATCGCTCAGGCTGGTGTGGTGCCCACTGGGTTTGGTGATGTGCATCAGGCCATCGACGCGATGCGGACCATGATGACCGAGCCTGGCGGTCTGGCACAGTCCACCGCGGTTACGGCAGCGGCCGATGCCTATGCGCAGCATTGGGACATTGTCGTTGCTGGTCATGTTGAGCAGCAAGAACTGTCCATGACCGCAATGATCGATGGCATGCTGGACCAGAACAGCGACACAGTTGACGCTTTCTTGACTATCCCACCGATGGACCCGGGTCCGTCACTCTTTCTTGACCATGAATTTCAGGTCGCCATGGCGCCGTTTGAGCGGGTCGGTGGCTTCTTCGCCCCGTGATCTGACTGCCATGACCTGCAACCCTATCCTACGTTTGGAGCGCGCATGACCTTGAAATCCGCCCTTGCCGCCGTCTTGACTGCCGGGCTGTTGACCGGTTGCGTCAGCACTGGTGCTGTCGGCCCGGCCGACACGGCTTTGACACCCCTAGCAGGCGAGCCGGTATCCGCCGGCGTGCCGTGCGACCATCTGCTGAGTTCGCAGGCCAATTCAGTGGCGGGCTGCGAAGGCTATATTCCGTTGAGCAAGGTAAGCTCTGAACAAGCCAAGCAAATCTCGATTCTGAATACGCGCTTTGCCGCAGAAGTGCAGCCTGTGGTTCATTTTGAATTCGGCAAGGACAAGCTGACGCCGCAAGCGCTGGCTACCATTGCCGCGCAAGCCGATTGGATGCGCCGCTTCGTGCATCTGCGCTTCTCGGTTTATGGGCACACTGATTTGGTGGATACCGAAACTTACAACTTCGATCTGGCCAAGCGCCGTGCCGAAGCAGTGGTATCCCAACTCATGACCCACGGGGTCAGCCGCGATCAACTCGACGCGCTGGTGTCCTATGGCGAAACCCGCCCGATGTTCAACACTCCCGGCCCGGAGGCGGCCAACCGCCGCACCGTCACCGAAGTGACTGGCTATATGACGACCCCGCGCCTGCGCGCCCGCGACGCCATCGATTGCAGCTTGATCGCGCCGGCATATCTGGCCAGCTATCCGGTCTGTATTGCTGATATTGCGCGGTCCCGTCCGCCCTATACGCCGCCGCCGCCGCCCGTGATCAACACCACGACCTCGATTACGACCGGCACCGGTACGCAGACCACCACCACCTCGGCGAGCTATTTCAACGATGGCGTGACCGAGACCAGCGATACCTCGGGCTCTGCTGGCGGCGGCACCACGACGACCTCTGCAAACGTTACCACGACGGGGGGGCGCCGTTCGGTTACTCTTGGCGTGAATGGCGTGAATAGAACGTACGAGACCGATCTCGACGGTGGTAACCCGCGCGAAGTGACGCCATAATGCAAGCTGCTCGTTTCCAGCTGCAGAAAGACGGAAAGTGACTCGAATGTTTCTTAAAAAGGCATGCCTGACCTTGGCGCTCGCACTTTCCCTTGCAGGATGCGTGTCCATGCAAAGTGTGCGCGGCAAACCGGTACCGACGGCCTTCTTCGTGTTCTTCGAAGAGGGGCAGTCCGAGCCGACCGCCGAGTCCAAGGCCGTTTTCGATGAAGCGGCCGCTTACTTGAAGCAGTACGACAACACCGCTGTTCGGATTGTCGGTCATGTTTCGCCGGACGAGACAGCGCCGCAACTTGACCAGATGCGCGCGAGCCGCGTGGCTGAAGAGTTGGTGAAGCGGGGCGCTCAGGCCGCACGGATGGACTTGCTTGGCGTTGGCGCTCAGGAAAGCCTGTCGGGCGGCGCGGATGGTGGTGATCCTGCGATGGATCGCCGCGTCGAAGTGCTGTTCAACACGATGTAAGCGCCGGCAACGGCTCTACCACAGGTGTACATATATCGCTGACAGCCTAACGTGCTGTCAGCGATATAATTTTATGTGCAACGCTGCGATGTCGCGCTGATCGGTGGGTTAAATGCTTGAGGTAACACCAGAGCGTTTTCAGTCCATGCCGTCATGAAGCGGTCCGCCCGTGATCGTCAGGATTTGTGCCGGTGCGACGATCAGCGACAGTGCGGCGCAGTAGACGAGCAGAAACAGGATAAGGGCTGCGACGCCCGAGCGCCGGTCGCAGGATTGATGAAAGAGACCCGTCATCCTGCAATTCTTTCTTGTGCAACAAAACCAGATCGGGGTCGCGCAGGTGCGGACAACAACTGATCGCGCAGGCCTTTTCCGCCCTGCCACGGCCCATACCCAGATGCGACGTTGATGTGTCCTGCGTTGCCAAGGTCAATCAGCGTGCTACCCCAAGCCGATGCAAGCTGCGACGCCCGATCAAAGGGCATCCAAGGGTCGTTTCGGCTGGCAACGACCAGACTTGGAACGCCGAAAGACGTTTCCGAAATCTTGCCAAACTGACCGATTCGATCGTTACCCGATGTCTCCGCCGGGGCAACCAGCAGGGCGGCACGGACTTTCAGCTGAGGCCATTTCGCCAGAATGCGGGTGACCAAGATGGCACCCAGGGAATGGCCAACAAGAATGCAATCGGGATGCTGCAGGACCATCGACGCCAGCTCGATTTCCCAAACGGTGGGGCTCGGCTTGTCAGGGTGAGGCAGGTCAACTGTCAGGGCTGTCGGGTCTGTAGCGGCCCACCAATGCTGCCAATGCGGCGCCGGCGAAGCGTCAAGTCCGGGAACGATCAGTGTCTTGGTCATGCTGCATACCACCGTTATTGGGCTACAGTTTAAATCTATCATATTTGTCGTGATTGTGTTTCCAAACTGGGCGGCGAAAAGGGAATGTCCTTCTCTGCGCGGTTATCGATTGCGGGTGTCGACGGGGTAGGCCGTGGTGAACTTCATCCGCTCCATCGCGAAATGGCTGGTCACATTCTTGATCGGGACTGCGTCTGTCAGGCGTTTGTACAGCAAGTCAAACGCCGCCATATCCAGCACTGCGATTCGCAAGAGATAGTCCATCTCGCCGGCCATCCGATAGACTTCCATGATCTCGGGAATGGCGTCGACTGCTTGACTGAACTCCTCGCGCCATTCTGCGGAGTGATCCGGTGCTTCAATACCGACAAAGACCGTCAGGCCAAAGCCAAGCTTGGCAGGGTCAGTCAACGCAACGCGTGCCGTGATGACCCCGTTGGATTCCAGTTTCTGGATCCGCTTCCAGCAGGGGGTCTGTGACAGGCCCGCCTTGTCAGCGATCTGCGCGATGGGAAGCGTAGCGTCGTGCATCAGTTCCGCAACGATCTTGCGATCAATCAGGTCAAGCTCTGTCATGTGTCACCTGTTGTTAAGGCAGGATAGAGGCCGTTGTTGCGAAGCATGCATCAAAAATAGATATTGTCTATAGTCTTTATCGTGTATTTTGGAATTTGCCGGCTGCACACTGCAAGGTGCCCCTTTGCCATGATCGCTATCACCGGCGACGCGGCCTAGGGCGCTGTTGCCTTTGGTGCGTCTATCGGTTCGGCTTTGTTAGGCGCACACAAAAGATGAACGGTGCCCTGAAGCCATGGCGGACGAACTGGGAAGTGCCCGGAGGCGATGCGGGCAATCTCTCGCCGTATCGGGAAATACATAACCACATGAAAATATTACACTTAAGTGGAAAAACAGCAGTGTCCCCTGTCGGGGCGGAGAATATTCTTCTCTAATCACGACAAAATCTAGCGTGAATATTCTGTTGAAATACTCGACCTCATGTGTCGTTATTTATGGCATGGAGCAGCAGTTTTGCTGCCCCCAGCACCGCGCAAGGAGATCACGATGATCGGGCAAACCGCTTCGATGTTTGGCACTGCCGACCATGGCCCACGGCCTGTCATGGGCAAGACCATGGCGACGCGCTGCACTTGTGCCGTGCAACTTTTTGATCGCCGCACCGGGTTGCCGCATCGGGTCAATGGTACCGCCTTGGTGATTTATACCCGCAACCCCGAGGCGGCTGTGGCCGACCTTCTGGATGGCCGCGATGCCGCAAAATGGGACGTGCGCATCCACGAAATCGACAAGGCGGGGGCACCATGACCCTTGCCTTCGCAACCCCTGCATTTTTGCCCCGTTGGGGCCACGCAACATCCTTCAAGGAGACCGCCATGTTGACCACTATCCGCCTTGCTGGCGGAATTACCGCCCAAGGGCTGCGCGTTGCCGATCACACGGATGGCCGCGTGACCATCGAAACCGGGCGCGAACGGCTGACGGGCTGGCCGATCCCGCGCAGCCTGCGCGCCGCGGTTGCCACCGTTGCCTTGGCGCTGTTTGGCCTTGGTGGCGTTCCCGCCCCGGTTCAGGCCGAAACCCTGCTGAACGTCAGCTATGACCCGACTCGCGAGCTGTATCGCGACATCAACGAGGCCTTCACCGCAAGCTGGGTGGCTGCTGGCAGCGAAGCCCCCACCATCGAGGCCAGCCATGGCGGCTCGGGTGCCCAAGCCCGTGCGGTGATTGAGGGGTTGGAGGCGCAGGTGGTGACGCTGGCCTTGGCCGCCGACATCGACAAGATCGCCAAAGAGGGCAAGCTGCCCGAAGATTGGCAGTCAAAACTGCCGCACAATGCCTCTCCCTATACTTCCACCATTGTGTTTCTGGTGCGGGAAGGAAACCCGAAGGGCATCAAGGATTGGGGCGACCTGACCGCCGAAGGCGTCGAGGTGATCACCCCAAACCCGAAAACCTCGGGCGGCGCGCGGTGGAACTATCTGGCTGCCTGGGCTTGGGCCGAAAAGAACGGCCAAGATCCTCAGGCCTTTGTAAAGACGCTGTTCGAACATGTTCCGGTGTTGGACAAGGGGGCCCGCGACGCAACGACCACCTTTGCCCAGCGTGAGATCGGCGACGTGCTGCTGGCGTGGGAAAACGAGGCGTATTTGGCGCTGAAAGAACTGGGCGATGACCAGTTTGATATCGTGGTGCCGTCGGTTTCGGTGCTGGCTGAACCCCCGGTCGCGCTCGTCGAGGCCAACATCAAATCCGACGATCAGCGCAAGCTGGCCGAGGCCTATCTGAACTTCCTGTACACCCCCGAAGGTCAAGCGATCGTCTTCAAGAACTTCTATCGCGGTTGGGACAGCTCCAAGGCCGATCCGGCGGATGTGGCGCGCTTCCCGGCGCTGGAACTGGTCGACATCGCCCATTTTGGCGGCTGGAAAGAAGCGCAGAAGACCCACTTTGGGGATGGTGGCATCTTCGACCAGATCTATGTGGCGCAGTAATCCCAGATGAGCAGGCCCCAAGTGCGACCCATCCTCCACCGCTCGCCGATCCCCGGATTGGGGCTAAGTGCGGGTATCACGATAACGATGCTCTCCCTCGTTGTCCTTCTGCCCATCGGCGCCCTTCTTTTGAAGGGCGCCTCGGTGGGTTTTGGCACCTTATGGACGGAAATAAACACCGCCCGCATCTGGACATCGCTTTGGCTGTCGTTCCGGCTGTCGTTCTATGCGGCGGTGTTCAACTTGGTCTTCGGTGTGACGCTGGCTTGGGTGCTGGCGCGTTACAGCTTTCCGGGGCGGCGGATCATCGACGCCGCCGTGGACTTGCCCTTTGCCCTGCCCACCGCCGTGGCGGGCATCGCCCTGACCGCGCTTTACGCCCCGAATGGGGCCTTCGGGGCGCTGGCCAAAGAGATGGGCTTCAAGATCGCCTATACGCCTTTGGGCATCTTCATTGCGTTGGTCTTTGTCGGCCTGCCCTTTGTCACCCGCACCGTGCAGCCGGTGATTGACGAGATCGACCGCGAGGTTGAGGAGGCTTCGGCCACCCTTGGCGCCAACCGCCTTCACACCCTGCGCCACGTCATCCTGCCGATGCTGGCCCCGGCGGCGCTGACGGGCTTTGCCCTGTCGCTGGCCCGCGCGGTGGGGGAATATGGCAGCGTGATCTTCATCGCGGGAAACCTGCCGATGAAAACCGAAATCGCCCCGCTGCTGATCGTGATCAAGCTGGAAGAGTTCAACTATGCCGGGGCCACCGCGATTGGCATCGCCATGCTGGTGATCTCGTTCCTCATGCTTTTGCTGATCAACGCCGTTCAGGTCTGGAGCCGCCGGAGAATTGGTTATGTCTGACACCCCCAACATTCGGTTTCGACCCGTCACCACCGAACCGGCCCTTGTGCAGGGGCTGGTGATTTCTGGCGTCATCGCCGTTCTGGCGGTGCTGCTCTTTGCCCCGCTGATCGCGGTGTTCTATGAGGCGCTGAGCAAGGGCTGGTTTGCCGCCGTCGCCTCATTGGCCGACAAGGAAAGCCTTGCCGCCATTCGCCTCACGCTGACGGTGGCGCTGGTTTCGGTGCCCTTGAACGCGGTCTTTGGTGTGGCAGCTGCTTGGCTGATCACCAAATACGACTTTCGGGGCAAGGCCTTTCTGATCACGCTGATCGACCTGCCTTTCTCCGTCTCGCCTGTGGTGGCGGGGCTGTGCATCGTGCTGACCTTTGGCGCGAATACGGTGGTGGGGGGCTGGCTGGTCGATGCGGGTTATCCCATTGTCTTTGCGCTGCCCGGTATCATCCTGGCGTCGATGTTCGTGACCTTTCCCTTTGTTGCGCGGGAACTGATCCCGGTGATGATCGAACAGGGTCGCGCCGAGGAAGAGGCGGCGCTGACCCTTGGGGCCAGCGGGTGGCGGGTGTTCTTCACCGTCACCCTGCCCAATATCCGCTGGGCGCTGCTTTATGGTGTGTTGCTGTGCAACGCCCGGGCCATGGGCGAGTTTGGGGCAGTGGCGGTGGTCTCGGGCAAGATCCGTGGCCAAACCGCTACGATGCCGATCACCATCGAGATGCTGTACAACGAATACCTCTCGGTTGCCGCCTTTACCTTGGCGGGCGTGCTGGCGCTGTTGGCCTTTGTCACGCTGGGCCTGAAAACCTTCCTTGAAATTCGCCATGCCGACGCGCTGGCCGCAACGCGCCGCCATTGAGAGGACCATCATGCAGATCGAAATCGACGAAATTTCCAAAACGTTCGGTGTCACGGCGGCGCTAACGCCGGTGTCGCTGTCCATCCCCTCAGGGGCCTTGGTTGCGCTTTTGGGGCCGTCTGGCTCTGGCAAGACCACGCTTTTGCGCATCTTGGGCGGGCTGGAGTTTGCCACCTCGGGGCGGGTGCTGTTTGACGGTCAGGACGCCACGGGGTTGACGGTTCAGGAGCGCCGGGCAGGCTTTGTGTTCCAAAGCTATGCCTTGTTTCGCCACATGACCGTGTTTGACAACATTGCCTATGGGCTGAACGCGCGCCCCCGTGCGCAGCGCCCACCCAAGGCCGAAATCGCGCGGCGGGTCACAAAGCTTCTTGATCTGATCCAGCTTCCCGACATCGGCAGCCGTTTCCCCAGTCAGCTTTCGGGTGGTCAGCGCCAGCGCGTCGCCTTGGCCCGCGCGCTTGCCATTGAGCCCCGCATGCTTTTGCTGGACGAACCCTTCGGCGCGTTGGATGCCAAGGTGCGCAAGGAGCTGCGGCAGGGCCTGCGCGATATTCACGATACCACCGGCCTGACCACGGTTTTTGTGACCCATGATCAGGATGAAGCGATGGAGCTGGCCGATCTGGTGGTGGTGATGTCGATGGGCAAAATCGAACAAATTGGCCGCCCGCAAGACATCCGCGCCAAACCGGCCTCGGCCTTTGTCAAAGACTTCATCGGCGGCTGAAATCAGGCGCCTGACAGTGTTGAAAATCAATCGGGCGCGGCAGAAGACTCTCTGCCGCGCCCGCCTTCGTTTGCGTCGTTCATCCGCAGAACCAAGGCGGCAGCCGTCAAAGAAAGACATTCTATTTCTGATGGATAAGCCAAACGAATTGCCCTTTCTGATGGCCTTTCTTTGGAATGGAGGCAAAGCACTTCCTTATATATCTACTAATGTAGTCGATATTAGGAGTCGCCATGACCCAGCTGTCCATCGTCGGTTTGTCCGGCAACATTTCCAGCCCATCGAAGGCCCGAAAGCTGGTTGAAACCGCACTGGCGCAGGCCCAGACGCAGGTTGACGCGGCCACTCAACTTTTCGAAATCGCCGACTTCGGCGAGGATCTGGGTCGCGCCCGCCGCCTGACCGATCTTTCGCCCGGAGCGCAGGCAAAGCTGGATACCATCTTTTCGGCCGATGCGCTGATTGTCGCGACGCCGATCTACAAGGCCTCTTACCCGGGCCTGTTCAAGCATCTGATCGACCTGATCGACCCTGCGGCCCTGATCCGCAAGCCGGTGCTGTTGGCCGCGACCGGCGGCGGTGAAAAGCACGCGCTGGCCGTCGAACATCAGTTGCGACCGCTGTTCGGCTTTTTCGAGGCCCGCGTGCTGTCAACCGCCGTGCATGTCTCGGACAAGGATTTCACGGATGGCGTCCTGACCGCCGAGGCCGCCCTTTCCCGGCTGGCCCGCGCCGTGGACGAGTTGAAAACTCTCTTTCCCTTTCACGCGCGCCACGCCCGCGCGGCCGAATAACCCATTCCCCTTCTCAACACGGATTACGAAAAATGAACGCTAAAGTTGAACCGATCAAGTTTGCCTATTGGGTTCCCAACGTCTCGGGCGGGCTGGTGATTTCTTCGGTCGAACAGCGCACCAGCTGGACGCCCGAGTACAACCGCAAGCTGGCGCAAATTGCCGAAGCGTCGGGCTTTGACTATGCCCTTAGCCAGATCCGCTTTACCGCCGGATATGGGGCCGACAACCAGCATGAATCGCTGTCGTTCACCCATGACCTTCTGGCCCATACCGAGACGCTGAAGGTGATCGCAGCTGTGCTGCCCGGCCCGTGGAACCCGGCCCTGCTGTCGAAACAGATCGCCACCATCACCCATCTGGTCGGCCCACGCGTGGCTGTGAACATCGTGTCGGGCTGGTTCCGGGGTGAATTCACCGCGATTGGCGAGCCGTGGTATGACCACGACGAACGCTATCGCCGGTCGGAGGAGTTCATCAACACCCTGCGCGGCATTTGGTCGGAAGATGCCTTTACCTTCAAAGGCGATTTCTACCGCTTCCATGACTATGCGCAAAAACCGAAACCCGTGGGCGCGCTGCCGGAAATCTTCCAAGGTGGGTCCAGCCGCGCCGCGCGTGATATGGCCGCGCGGGTGTCAGATTGGTATTTCACCAATGGCAACACGCCGGACGGGCTGAAGGTTCAGGTCGACGACATTCGCGGCAAAGAGCTGGCCTTTGGCCGCAAAGGTCCGCGCGCCAAGATCGGTATCAACGCCTTTGGCATCGTGCGCGCCACCGAGGCCGAGGCCAAGGCCGAGTTGCAGAACGTCCTTGATCACGCCATCCCCGATGCCGTGCGCGGTTTCCACCATGAGGTGCAGAACGCCGGTAACGCCAGCCCCGAGCGGGAAGGCAACTGGGCCAAATCCACCTTCCAGGATCTTGTGCAGTATAACGACGGCTTCCGGTCGAACCTGATCGGCACGCCCGAACAGGTGGCTGAGCGGATTCTGGGCCTGAAAGACGCCGGGGCCGATCTGATCCTTCTTGGCTTCTTGCACTTCCAGGAAGAAGTCGAATTCTTCGGCAAGCACGTCATCCCCTTGGTGCGTGAGCTGGAAGCCGAACGAAACCGCACGGCGGTGGCGGCCGAATAAGGCCGCCCACTTCCCCACCCCCTTCAACTGGAGTTTTCCCATGCCGGGCGCCGTGTTGCGCAGGACTGGTCCTGCATATCTTGTGGATAAGACCGATACCGTCTCGCCGCGCCTTGCAGCTGTCGGGGCCGGGGTGGTGCTGGATGGGATCAGCCTGTCCTTTGGCGGCATCCGCGCCTTGACCGATGTGTCGCTGGACGTCGCGCCCGGAGAAATCCGGGCGGTTATCGGGCCGAATGGGGCAGGGAAATCGTCGCTCATCAACGTGTTGAGCGGACTTTATCAGGCCAGCGCCGGGCGGGTACGCTTTGGCGGCCGGGTGTTTTCGGCGGTGCCGCCGCAGGAACTGGCCGCCCTTGGTGTGGCGCGTACCTTTCAGAATTTGGCGCTGTTTCCGGGCCTGAGCGTGGCCGACAACATCGCTGCCGGGCTGTCGTTCCGGCGGCTGTCGGGGATTTGGGGCAATGTGTTCTCCCTGCCCTTGGCCCGGCAGGAACGCGCGGCACATCAGGATCAGGTGCGCGAGGTGGCCGACCGTCTGCACCTGACCGCCGATCTGGATCGTCTGGTCGCCACCCTGCCTTATGGCTTGCAAAAGCGGGTGGAACTGGCCCGCGCGCTGGTCGCCGCCCCGCGCCTGTTGCTCTTGGATGAGCCGATGGCCGGGATGACCGCCACTGAAAAGGCCGAGATGGCCGGGTTCGTGCGTGCCGCGCGGGATCGGTCCGGCCTGTCGGTGATCCTGATCGAACATGACATCGGCGTGGTCATGGGCCTGTCGGACCATGTGGCGGTGCTGGATCACGGCGTGAAAATTGCCGATGGCACCCCCGATCAGGTCCGCCGCGACCCCGAGGTGATCCGCGCCTATCTGGGGGCTGCGTGATGGATTGGTTTGCCTTCCTGTTCTTTATCGAAGTTACCATCGGTGGCCTCTTGTCGGGTGTGATGTATGCCCTTGTCGCCATTGGCTTTGTGCTGATCTACAAGACCAGCGGCGTGCTGAATTTCGCCCAAGGCGCGATGGTGTTGTTCGCCGCGTTGACCTTTGTCAGCTTGACCGAACAGGGCTTGCCGTTTCTGGCAGCGCTGGCGATCACCGCCGCTGTCATGGCGCTTCTGGGCCTGACCATTGAACGCGCGGTGCTGCGCCCCTTGGCCAACCGCTCGCCCATGACGCTGTTCATGGCGACGCTGGGGCTGGCCTATGTGATCGAGGGGGCCGCGCAACTGATCTGGGGCACCGCCGTGCATCGGCTGGACCTTGGGATTTCCAACGAGCCCTTCATTCTGGGCGGCATCTTCATCTCGACCTTTGACCTGATCGCCGCGCTGATTGCGGGCGTCATGGTGGCGGCGCTGACGGCGTTCTTCCGCTTCACCCGCACGGGCCTCGCCTTTCGCGCCGTCGCCGATGACCAGTTCGCTGCTTTGGCGGTGGGTCTGCGACTGGACCGCATCTGGGCCGCCGTCTGGACGGCGGCGGGGGTGGTGGCGCTGGTTGCGGGCCTTCTGTGGGGCGCGCGACTGGGAGTGCAGTTCGCGCTGTCTCTGGTGGTCCTCAAGGCGCTGCCGGTGCTGGTTCTGGGCGGGTTTGATTCCGTGCTGGGGGCCATCGTCGCGGGCCTGTTGATTGGCGCGACCGAAAAGCTGGCCGAGGTTTACATCGGCCCGGTCTTCGGTGGCGGCATTGAAGGTTGGTTTGCCTATGCCGTGGCGCTGATCGTCCTTTTGGTCCGCCCGACCGGGCTGTTCGGCCAAAAGCTTGTGGAAAGGTATTGAGCCATGACCTTTGTCGCTGACAACCCGCTTGCCACCCCCTTGACCCGCCATCTGCCACTGGCCGCAGGGCTGCTACTGGCCTTCGTCGCTGTCCCCGCCTTTGCGTCGGACTATGTGATCGAGGCGATCCTGCTGCCCTTCCTTGCGCTGTCGCTTGCCGGGCTGGGGCTGAACCTGCTGACGGGCTACACCGGACAAGTGTCGCTGGGATCGGCGGCCTTCATGGCCGTGGGGGCCTTCGCCGCCTTCAATCTGGAACACCGGATTGATTGGCTGCCCTTGCCCGTGTCGATCCTGCTGGCGGGCCTGACTGCGGCGGCGGTGGGGTTGGTCTTTGGCCTGCCCAGCCTGCGACTGCGGGGGTTCTACCTTGCCGTCTCGACCCTTGCCGCGCAGTTCTTCGTGCAATGGGCGCTGACCAAATTCGGCTGGTTCTCCAACTACTCCGCCTCGGGCATCATCTCGGCCCCCTCTCTGCATGTCTTCGGCATCAGCCTTGATGGCACCGCTGGCCGCTACCTGTTCGCGCTATCCACCACCGCCCTGATCACCCTGTTCGTCCACCGCCTTGTCATCAGCCCGATCGGTGCCAACCTGATCGCGGTGCGGGACAATGAAACGGCGGCCCGGGTCATCGGCGTGCCGGTCTTGCGCACCAAGCTGGCGGTCTTTGCGCTGTCATCGGCCATCATCGGCATCGCAGGCGCAATCTGGGCCTTTGCATATCTGCGCACCGTCGAACCCGCGGGCTTCAACCTCGATCGGTCGTTCCAGATCCTGTTCATCGTCATCATCGGCGGATTGGCCACCGTGCGCGGGGCCTTCCTTGGGGCGGCGCTGATCGTGATCTTCCCGCTTCTCCTCTCGCGCTTCACCGGCCTTGCCTTTGACGGTGTGGCCGATGCGGGCGTGCTGAAACTGATCGAGCGCATCTTCTTCGGCGCGGTGATCATCGCCTTCCTTATCGCGGAACCCAATGGGCTGTCGGCGATCCTGTCCCGCATCACCCGCCGCTTTACCCGCTAACCCTTCACAACAACTGGAGTTCTCAAATGTCTATCTTCAAACGCCTCGCGCCCGCGCTTCTGGCCGCGACCATTCTTGCCGGTGGTGTCACCACCGTTCACGCCGACGACCAGCACTTTCCGCTGCAATCTTACCGCGTTGGCCCCTATGCCGCTGGCGGTACCGGGTTTTTTGGCGGGTTCATCGACTATCTGAACCTGATTAACACCCGTGACGGCGGGGTGAATGGGGTCAAACTGACGTGGTCCGAGGGTGAAACCGAATATGAGGTGGAAAAGGGGGTTGAGGTCTATCAGCGCCTGAAAACCAACCCCGGCATTGCCGCGTGGAACCCGCTGTCGGTGGGCATCGCCTACGCCATGCTCGATGGCATCACCGCCGACAAGGTGCCGCTCATCACCATCAACCACGGCCGCACCGACACCACTGATGGCCGCGTGTTCCCCTATGCCTTCCCGCTGCTCTTGAACCCCTATTCCGAAACCTCGGGCATCGTGAATTACATCGCGGCCAAGGAAGGCGGGCTTGAGGCGCTCAAGGGCAAGAAGATTGCCGTCCTTTACCACGGCTCGCCCTATGGCAAGGAAACCATCCCGATCTATGAGCTTCTGGCCGAGAAATACGGCTTCTCGCTGGTGCAGATCGAGGTGCCGCATCCGGGCAGCGAACAGCAATCGCAATGGCTGCAAATCCGGCAGGAACGCCCCGATTATGTGGTGCTGCGCGGCTGGGGCGTGATGAACCCGGTGGCGCTGTCGACGGCACAGCGCAATGGGTTCCCGGTGGATCACATCATCGGCAACGTCTGGTCGAATTCCGAAGAAGACGTGACCCCGGCAGGCGATGCCGCCATCGGCTATACCGCCATCACGACGCAGGCTTCGGGCAAGGAATACCCCGTGCTGCAAGAGATCATCAAAACCGTCTACGGGGCGGGTCAGGGCAACCTGGCCGACCAAGCGCGGATCGGGTCGGTTTACCACAACCTTGGCATCGTGAACGGCATCCTGAACGTCGAGGCGGTGCGGATTGCCCAAGGCAAATTCGGCAACCGCACCCTGACCGGGGATGAGGTGCGCTGGGGCTTTGAACACCTGCAACTGACGCCGGAACGGGTCAAGGAACTGGGGGCCGAGAACCTCTTCCACTCGATCAACGTCACCTACGACAACCACGAAGGCGAAGGCTACGTCACGTTCCAGCAATGGGACGGCCAGAAGTGGAACGTGGTTTCCGACTGGATCGCGCCGGATTGGGCGCTGCTGCGGCCGATCATCGAAAAATCGTCCGAGGCCTATGCGGCGGAAAAGGGTCTGACCCTGCGCACTGAGGCCGACGCCGAGAACGTCAGCCAATAGCGCCCATCGGGCGGCGGGCCTCCTCCCCGCCGCCCACCTTTGCCCCGGGAAGGTCGATCATGTCCGACATTGTGCTTCAGTTTGAAAACGTCGCCGCCAGCTACAATGGTGCCATTGCCGCGCTGCATGGCATCAGCCTGACGCTGCGTGCGGGCGAGTTTGCCGCCCTGCTGGGGGCCAATGGCGCGGGCAAGACCACGCTGTTGAAAGCCGCGTCGAACCTTCTGCCCGCCGAACGCGGCCGCATCACCGCAGGCCAGATCCTGTTTCGTGGTCAGGACGTCACCCGTGCCACCCCCGACGACCATATACGCAAGGGGCTGGTCCCGGTGCTGGAAGGCCGCCGTCTGTTCAAATCGCTGACCATCGAGGAAAACCTGATCACCGGGGCGGTGGCCAAGGGCCGCTCGCGCGCCGCCGTGGCCGCTGATCTGGAAAAGGTCTATGCCATTTTTCCCCGCTTGAAAGACCGCCGCACATCCGTGGCAGGCCTGACTTCGGGCGGAGAACAGCAGATGGCTGCGATTGGCCGGGGCCTGATGGCCGATCCGCAGGTGTTCCTGCTCGATGAACCCTCCATGGGCCTTGCCCCGCTTGTCGTGGCCGAGATTTTCGAGGCGCTGAGCGCCCTCAACCGCACCACCGGCCTGACCCTTTTGGTGGCCGAACAGAATTCCGCCATTGCCCTGCGCCATGCCCACCACGCTACGGTCATCGAAAATGGCCGCTCGGTGCTGGATGGCCCTGCTGCCGATCTCGCCCAGCGGGCTGACATTCAGGCCAGCTATCTGGGCGGCCCCACCCCCCTTCACCCTGTCAGGAGTTGACCCATGACAATCCACACCACCCCCAACCCCAAAGGCGCGCCGGTGCCACCCGTCGCCCGCCCCAAGGACAAGGCCCATGTCATCAAGACAGAGGCAGAGGCGATTGATATCGCCCACAAACTTGCCGCCGAGTTTGCCAAGGGCGCGTCCGAACGGGACCGCAACCGCATCTGGCCCGCCGCCGAGCTGGACGCCTTTTCGCAAAGCGGGCTTTGGGCGATCAATGTGCCGAAGGAATTCGGCGGCTTGGATGCCTCATGGGTCACCATCAACCGGGTGATTGCGATTATTGCCGAGGCTGACCCCAGTATCGGCCAAGTGCCGCAGAACCACCTTGGCGTGGTGGCCGCGATCCGCACCGTGTCGGACAAGGCGCAACAGGCGCTCTTGTTCGCCGAGGTGCTGAACGGCGCGCGGTTTGGCAATGCGTTTTCGGAATTCGGATCGAAACGCGCGGTAGATTTCGAGACGAAGTTTGAAGACAAGGGCGATCATGTGATCGTCAAGGGCAAGAAGTTCTACGCCTCGGGCGCGCTGCTGGCCCATTATGTGCCAATCGTCGCCTTGGACGATGAGGGCCGCGCCTGGTATGCCATCGCCGACCGCGGGGCCGAGGGGCTGAGCGTGATCGACGACTGGTCGTCCTTTGGCCAGCGCACCACGCTGTCCGGCACGGTGACCTTGGACAACGTAAAGGTGCCGAAAACCCATCTGGTGCCGGGCTGGAAAGGCTATGCCGAACCCACGGCAGACGGGGCTATCTTCCAGATCATTCAGGCCGGGGTCGATCTTGGCATCGCCCGCGCCGCGATCAAGGACACCATCGAATTCGTCAAAACCCGCAGCCGCGCTTGGGTGGACAGCGGCTTGGACCGTGCCTCGGATGATCCCTACACCATTCAGGCCATTGGCGATCTGGTCTTGCGCGCCAATGCGACCGAGGCGGTGCTGGACCTGGCCGGCCTTGCGGTGGATGCCGCCGTCGCCAACCCCACGGCGGAAACTGTGGCCCATGCCCAGATCAAGACTGCCGAGGCCAAGGTGCTGTCGACGGAAATCGCCATTCAGGCCACCAACAAGCTCTTTGAACTGGCAGGCACCCGCGCGACCTTGGCCGAGCATAACCTTGACCGCCATTGGCGCAACGCCCGCACCCATACCCTGCATGATCCGGTGCGATGGAAATATGCTATCCTAGGAAATTACTACCTGAACGACGTGAAGCCGCCGCTGCACGCGTGGAGCTGAAGCGCCCCTTCGGCCAAGGCGGGCACTTCGCCTTGGCCCTTCCTGATCCCGAAAGAAAGCCCTGCGCCATGACCGAACTCGCCCCCAACTCCGACACTGTCACCATTGCCATTATCGGCGGCGGGCTGACTGGGGCGGCGCTTGCCTATCGGCTGGCGTTGTTGTCGGCGGCACCCACGCTGCGGATCGTGGTGATTGAACCACGCGAAGACTTGGGGCGCGGTCTGGCCTATTCGACCCCTGATCTCGATCATCGGTTGAATGTGCCACATGGCAAAATGTCGATCCGCACAGATGATGCTGACCATTTCACCCGCTGGCTTACCCGGCCCAATGGCCCCCGTCTGCCCGCCGGATCAGCCACGCTTACAGGCCAGATCTTTGCCCCACGCGCGGTGTTTGGTGCTTATGTTGCCGAAACGCTGGCCCCCTTGGTCGCCGAAGGCCGCATCCGGCATCTGCGCGCCAAGGCCACGGCTGTCCAGGCCCAAGCTGACGGCTTTCGCATCACCTTGGACGATGGCCCAGCGCTTGCCGCCGATGCTGTGGTGCTGGCCATTGCCCATCCCGAACCGGCCCTTCCCGCAGCACTTGCCCCTGTGAAAAACAGCGCGGCATTGATCGCCGACGCCTTCGCCCCTAACGCGCTGACCGCGATT
The DNA here is from genome assembly GCA_937927675.1 of uncultured Paracoccaceae bacterium. Taxonomy (GTDB): domain Bacteria; phylum Pseudomonadota; class Alphaproteobacteria; order Rhodobacterales; family Rhodobacteraceae; genus Tabrizicola_A. The sequence goes on from CALBSG010000159.1 coordinate 90,260, forward strand.
TCCCCCGCAGAGCGGGTGTTGATCGTTGGCTCGGGTCTGACAGCGGCGGATATTCTGGCCACGCTGGACAAGCGCGGCCATAGCGGGCCGATCCATGTGATGTCGCGCCATGGCTGGAAATCAAAGCCGCATGGCCCGACCCAAGACGAAACCAGCGAAGATTTTGCCAAATCGCCCGAGGTGACGGCGCTTGGTCTGCTTTGCCGGGTCCGGCGGGTGCTGGCGCGCGATGCGGCGCTTGGTCTGACGTGGCACGCCGCCTTTGACCGTCTGCGCGCCCAAGGCCCTGCGATTTGGGCGGCACTTCCGCTGCAGGAACGTCGCCGCTTCTTGCGCCATCTGCGTGGGCTTTGGGATGTGCATCGCTTCCGCATCGCACCGCAAACCCATGCTGTGCTAACCCGGCTGGAGAGCAGCGGCCGGGTGCGTTTCCTGACCGGCAGGCTCCACGCGATCAAGGCTGATGCGCAGGGGTTGCGGCTGACATGGCAGGCCCGCCGTGCCGCGAACCTGTCAGAATTGATGCTGGACCGCATCCTTTTGGCCACCGGCCCTGATCATGCCCGTGTCACCGAAACCAACCCCTTCCTGCGTCAGTTGGCCGAGACGGGGTTGATTGCCCCCGACCCGCTGCGCCTTGGCATCCACACCGCGCCCGAGGGTTTTGCGCTGGGCCCCGATGGCACCCCGCGCCCCGGCCTTTATGTGGCCGGCCCCTTGGCGCGCGGCACGGTGGGCGAGTTGATGGGCGTCCCCGAGGTGACCAAATGGGCCGAATACATCGCCGCCCAAGTGCTGCAGGGCCTGCGCCATCGCTTGGCCGAACCCGCGATCCGTCGCGGCACCTGATGTAACGGCTGCGAATTTAATCCGATCTCGTTTCAAAGTTGTGATCTGGAAGGATATTCTCCGTGCCTTGGTGCGTGCGGTGGCTGCCATCTCTTTTTGCGGATGTCTTTGGAATCGAGGTCAAAGGCCCAAGTCCCTACACCTTGGGTGAACGAAAAGCCCCCAAGCCACCCGCAAGGCGAGACACCCCATGACCACACCTGACATCTTTTGGTTCCTGCCCACCTCTGGCGACACCCGCTATTTGGGCACCTCGGATTTTGGCCGTGAACCCACCAACGCCTATCTGCGCGAGATTGCCGTGACCGCAGAGCGGCTGGGCTATGACGGGCTCTTGATTCCCACCGGATCAAGCTGCCTTGACCCTTGGGTTGTGGCCTCCAGCCTTGTGCCGGTGACGCGACGGATCAAGCTGCTGGTGGCGCTGCGCACCTCGCTGGGTGGTCCCACGGCAGGCGCGCGGCAGGCGGCAACACTGGATGCCGCGCTTGATGGGAGGCTTTTGCTGAACGTTGTGCCGGGGGGCGATGCGGCGGAACTGGCGGCAGAGGGCGTGTTTCTCAGCCACGACGAACGCTACACCGCCGCCGATGAATATCTGACGGTCTGGAAGCGGCTTTTGGCCGGAGAGACGGTCGATTTCGACGGCAAGCACGTCAAGGTGAGCCAGGCCAAGAACTTTTACCCCGCCGCACAGCGCCCGCACCCGCCCCTGTATTTCGGCGGGTCGTCGGATGCCGCGCATGATTTGGCGGTGCGGCAGGTGGATGCCTACCTGACATGGGGCGAACCCCCCGCCGCCGTGGCGCGCAAGATTGCCGATGTCCGCGACCGGGCTGAACGTGCGGGGCGGACCCTGCGCTTTGGCGTCCGCCTGCATGTGATCGCGCGGGAAACCGAGGCGGAGGCCTGGGCCGAAGCGGATCGGCTGATCAGCCGTCTCAGCGATGCCGAGATTGCCGCCGCGCAAGCAAACTTTGCCAAGATGGATTCGGTGGGCCAAGCCCGCATGGCAGCGCTCCATGGCGGGCAGCGCGACAAGCTGGTCATTGGCCCGAACCTCTGGGCCGGGGTGGGGCTGGTGCGCGGCGGGGCGGGCACGGCACTGGTCGGCAGCGCCGAACAGGTGGCCGAACGGCTGGCCGAATATCAGGCGCTTGGCGTCGATAGCTTTGTGCTGTCGGGCTATCCGCATCTGGAAGAATCCATCCGCTTTGCCGAACTGGTTTTCCCGCTGTTGGGCAAGAAACCCGTGACGCTGCAAGGCAGCACCCAAACCGGCGGTGCCTTTGATGTGCGCGCCATCCATTCCAAAACCTCAGCGAGTTGACATGACCAAGATCATCGACATGCGGTGCAGGCCCGCCTATCTGCACGACTTTTTCGGCAAGACCCCCGGCAGCCCCGACTATGACGTGGTGCGCTGGCTGAACCGCCGGGTGGGCACGCGGGGCAGCGACGAACATTTCACACGGTCGGCCACGCCCGAAGGCTTTCTGGCCGAGGTGCAAGACGCCGGGCTGACCCGCGCCGTGGTGGTGGGGCGGCACACGCCCAGCCAGCACCTGCCGAATGACACCATCCATGGCATCGTGTCAGCCTCGCCTCTGTTAGAAGGCATCGGCTCGGTTGACCCCACGCTGCAAGGCCCCCGCGAAACGCTGGAGGAGGCGGAACGCGCCATCCGCAGTCTTGGTCTGCGCGGGATTGATATTGAACCCGGCTGGGCCGACCCCGCCCGCGCGCCGGATGACGCGATTTACCATCCGCTTTATGACCTGCTGCAAGACCTTGGTGCCCCGGTCTTCCTGATGAGCGGCCCAACCACCCCGGACCATCGCTTTAACGATCCCTCAACCGTGGCCAATGTGGCCCGCGCCTTTCCCCGGCTGAAGATTGCAGTTTACCACGGCTATTGGCCGCGCGTGCAAGAGATTGTGGGCGTTGCGTTTCGGCATGAGAATGTCTTCGTCATCCCCGACATGTATCTGTTTCAGGCTGGCGGGCGCAGCTATGTCGAGGCGGTGAATGGGTTCCTTGGCGATCAGTTCCTGTTCGGATCGTCCTATCCGTTCCGCCCGATCCTCCAGACCATTCAGGATTTTCAGGCCATCGGTTTCCGCGATGATTTGCTGGACAAGCTGCTCTTTGACAACGCGGTGCGGCTATTGGGCCTGCAAGGCCTTTGATCGCAGCTGCGGCAGGTTTGCGGCTGTGATGCCTGTGAGTCGAAGCCGTCTTTTGCGCAGGAATGGCAGTTTTCTAAAACCCGCCCGACAAGGGAATACGGCATCTCTTGGCAAAGGAAAATTGGAAATCTGTTCTATATCAATGCATTGAAATACTCGACTGGATTGATAGATTTAATGCATTGGCGCAGATGCCAGAGTTTCAATGAAAGAAGATAAGATGAGGACGCTTACCCTGACCCGCCGCCGCCTTGGTGCTTTGGTTGCCGCGCTTGCGCTCTCCACGGCCCTGCCCGCCGTGGCTGAAAACACCAAACTGAAAGTCGGTATCATCGGCGGCGAAGACGAGGCCGTTTGGGCCGTCGCCCAGGCCGAAGCCGCCAAAAAGGGCCTTGATCTGGAGCTGGTCGTCTTCAACGACTACACCCAGCCGAACGAGGCGCTACAGCAGGGCGAGGTGGACGCCAACGCCTTCCAGCACCAGCCCTATTTGGATGCGCAAGTGGCCGCCCATGCCTATACCATCACCCCAGTCGGGTTGACGGCGGTCTGGCCGATTGGTCTTTATTCCAAGAAATTCGACGCCGTGGCCGACCTGCCCGAAGGCGCGATTGTCGGCATTCCGAACGATCCTGCCAACAGCGGCCGCGCGCTGAACGTGTTGGCGGCGGAAGGACTGATCAAGCTGAAGGATGGCGTCGGCATTTTGGCGACCGTGGTCGATATCGCCGAGAACCCGAAAAAGCTTGAGATCAAGGAGTTGGACGCGGGCGTGGTGGGTCGCGCCATCGAAGATCTTGATGCTGCCGTGGTCAACACGGACTGGGCACTAAAATCGGGGCTGGATCCGGCCAATGACCGCATCGCGCAAGAGGCGGTGAAGGATAAC
>CALBSG010000160.1:0-87500 GCA_937927675.1 uncultured Paracoccaceae bacterium
CGTGTGCTCTTCCGATCTTGTCGCCTATAAGCTGGTGGATATGACCATCGGCCTGCGGGTGGACAATGACACCGAACGTCAGGGGCTTGACCTGACGGCCCATGGCGAACAGGCATATCACGGCTGATCATCGAGAAAAGTAAAGGAAACGGCCCGCGCACGTCGCGGGCCTTTTTCATGCGGCGAGGCTGATCAGTGCCGTACCCAGAACCGCCAGCCCGGCGCCGATCCAAGCGGGCAGGCCCGGCGCGCGGCGGGTGGTAAACCACATCAGCGGCAAGATCAGGATAGGCGTGGTCGAGGTGAGGGTGGAGACGATGCCGACATCCCCCCTGCCCAGCGCTGCCATCATCAAAACCATGCCCAAAAACATCCCGAAGAAGGCGGAAAGAGAGACATTTCGCAAGTCACAGCCCAAGACCAAACGGGGGGCGCGGGCAAATGGGAAAACCATCATCGCGACGAAAAACAGCCCGCCGAGCCCCGAGCGGATCGCCATGGCGGTAAAGGGTTCAACCCCGGCTTCCATCGCCGGCCGCGCAAGCAGACTGCCAGTGGCTTGCCCGATGGCGGTGACACCCCCCAAGACCACGCCCACCCAAAGCGGCTTTGCGGGCTTGTCATCGGGGTGAGGGTCATTTTCGGCCAAAATGGCCAGAACGATGCCGAAAAGAATCAACCCGATCCCGCCAAGCTGCGCGAGGTTCAGCGTCTCATCAAGAAAGAGCCAGCCTTCCAGCACCGCAAAGGGTGCAGCGAGCGAGAACAAAAGTGCGGTGATGCGCGGCCCAGCGGCGTGGATGGCGGCCAGATAGGTGGTGGTGGCCAGCATGATCCCCGTGGCGGCGGACGCTGCCAGAAGACCAAAATGCCACGGTTGAACCGTGCTCCAACCGCCAACAAGGGTAGACGATAGTGCGGTCAGGACAAAGGCGATGCCCATCTGCCAGCGACCAAGCTGCCAAACCCCGACCCGACCGGCCACGGCAGAAACCGCCATGGCCGAAAGAGAAAAGACGATCGCCGCCCCCAGTGACAGAAGGACGGCGACCATGGGTTATCCGGCGACCTTTGCAATCGCGGCAGCAAGGATCGGCACAGTTTTGGTGTTCAGACCCGCGATGTTGATCCGGCTGTCACCGACCATGTAGATGCCATGTTCTTCGCGCAGCACGTTCACCTGTGCCTCGGTCAGGCCAAGGCGGCTGAACATGCCGCGGTGGTGAGCAACGAAATCGAAGCGGTCCGAATTGGTGGACTTGCGCAGTTCTGCCGCAAGTTGCTGGCGCAAGGACAGCATGTTGAGCCGAACCTCTTCCAGTTCCGCCTTCCAATCGGCGCGCAGCGTGTCGTCTTCCAAAATCATCGTCACCAGACGCGCGCCATGATCGGGCGGGAAGCTGTAGTTCTGACGGTTCAGGAAGTTCAGATTGCCCTGCACCACCGCCTTGCGGTCGGGGTTGGTCAGCGCAATCAGAATGCCGGTGCGTTCGCGGTAGATGCCGAAGTTCTTCGAGCAGGACGCAGCAATCAGCACCTCGGAGAACTTGGCGGCAACCAGACGGGTGGCGGCAGCGTCTTCTTCCAGCCCATCGCCAAAGCCTTGATAGGCAAGGTCAACGAAGGGAACTGCGCCCTTGGCAGCCAGAAGGTCAACGACCTTGGCCCATTGATCAAGCGTCAGGTTCGCCCCGGTCGGGTTGTGGCAGCAGCCATGCAGCAAAACGGCATCGCCTGCTTTCACACGGCCCAGATCTTCGATCAGACCGTCAAAATCGACCCCGCGGGTTGCGGCGTCAAAATAGCGGTATTCGGCCATCGGCATGCCGAGATATTTGATGATCGACGGATGGTTCGGCCAGGTGGGATTCGACAGCCAGACGGTCGCGCCGGGCGCGGACATGCGGATCAACTCCAGCGCCTGCCGAATGGCCCCGGTGCCACCGGGGGTGGCCACCGATGCAGCGCGGTCAGCGAAACCCGCGCCAAGGATCATCTCGACCATGGCGGCGTTATAGGCAGGCTCACCTGCAAGGCCGGTATAGGTCTTGGTTTTTTCGGCTTCCCACAGCTTTTTCTCAGCGGCTTTCACGGCACGCATCACCGGGGTCAGGCCGGTTGCGTCCTTGTAAACGCCGACACCCAGATCGATCTTATCGGTCCGGGGATCATCGCGATACATGGCGATCAGTTGCAGGATCTTGTCCTGCGGCTGCGGGTTCAGGGTTTCGAGCATTCGTCTTCAGCCTTTCTCGACGGCAAGGTCTTCGTACATGCCCCATTCGGCCCAAGAGCCGTCATAGAGCGCGTGGTTCTTATGGCCCAACCGCTCTAGCGCGAGCGACAGGACAGCGGCGGTGACACCCGAACCGCACGTGGTGATGGCGGGTTTCGACAGGTTGACGCCCGCCGCTTCAAACGTGGCGCGGATCGCATCCACCGTTTTCATCGTGCCGTCAGGGTTCAAAAGTGTGGAAAAAGGCACATTCTTGGACCCCGGAATATGGCCGGAGCGCAAACCGGGCCGCGGTTCGGGCACCTCGCCTTTGAAACGAGCAGCGCCACGGGCATCGATGATCTCGGCCTCGCCCAGTTTGGCGGCATGGGCCACTTGGGTCACATCCTTGACCAGATGGTTCTGACGGCTGACCATCATGTGGCGGTCGCGCATGACGGGCGGCATGTCTTCCACATCGCGCCCTTCGGCCTGCCATTTTGGAAAACCGCCGTCCAGAACAGCAACATCGGTCTTGCCCATCAAACGGAAGGTCCACCAGACGCGCGCGGCAGAAAATAGCCCCGCGCCGTCATAGATCACCACCTGATGGCCGTCGCCAATGCCCATGGCACGCATCCGGGCCACGAACTTCTCGGGCTGGGGGGCCATATGGGGCAGGTTCGACCGGCTGTCGGTAATTTCATCAATGTCAAAGAACCGCGCGCCGGGGATATGGGCGGCGGCATATTCCGCGCGTGGGTCGCGGCCCGCGTCGGGCATATACCAGCTGGCATCGATCACCCGCAGATCGGGGTCTTTCAGATGCGCAGCGAGCCAAGCCGTGGACACAAGCGTCTTGGGATCGTCGGTGAAGGCGGTCATCGGCGTCTCCTGTCAGGGATGACCCGGACCTAACCCGAAGGGGCCTTGCCTGCAAGGCCAGAGGGGCGCGGGCGCAAGCCTGTTTTTGCGCCCGCACGATCTGAATTATTTGGGCAGCATGTCTTTCAAGATGCCCAGAACGGCCATCAACACGCCACCGCCCACCCCACCCGCCACGATAGAGCCGACGATAGCTGTGATATCAAGGCCGCCGCCTGCGGCAGCGCCCGCCGCTGCAGCCCCGCCGCCCAGCATGCCAAGGATCTGGCCGCCAAGGCCGCCGCCAAGGACACCGGCAACGGAATTGCCAAGCGTGCCAAGGCTTTGGCGTTTCAAAAGTGCACCCGCGGCGTTGCCACCTATGGCGCCCGCGATCAGTTGGATGATGAGTTCCATGATACGCATCCTTCCCTATGTCGCCCCAGCGTTGATGCGGGGGCTTCCCACCGGGCCAATTGGCCCCGAGCAGGGTGGCCCGGATAAAGGAATTATGCCTGATTTTTAGTCTTTTAGCAACAAAAGCATAAACTTGCGCAGATCAGTCGCGCCCGCCATGTTTCAAAAGCCGGGCTTTTTGGCGATCCCAATCACGCTTGGCCGAAGTTTCGCGCTTGTCAGCCACCTTCTTGCCCTTGGCGACGCCCAGTTTGACCTTCACCATGCCGCGGTCGTTGAAATACCACTTCAAAGGCACCAGTGTCATGCCTTCACGGCCGACGGCATTCCAAAGCCGACCCAGTTCCTTGCGCGACACCAGAAGCTTGCGGTGCCGACGCTCTTCGTGGCCCCAAGTTTTGGCCTGAAGATAGGGTGCAATATAGCTGTTGATCAGCCACAACTCACCATTTTCGATGCTGGCATAGCTGTCGGCGATGTTTGATCCACCCTGCCGCAGGCTTTTCACCTCGGACCCCAACAGCATGATACCTGCTTCCAGATCGGATTCGATGTGGTAGTCGAAGCGCGCACGCCGGTTTTCGGCGATCAGTTTGTTGTTGGGATCAGACATCTTGGTCATGGTGGATCCGAGATAGGGGCTTTGGCGTGCCAAGTCCAGAAGGGGGCGGGATGGTTCTGCAAATCACAGTCGGATCGGCACTGCTGTTGACCAATATCTTGGTTGCCGCTGTGGCTGCGATGCTGCTGGAGGTGATGTTTCAACGCGGCCACGCTTGGATGCTGCGCGAACCGCATCGGCCGAAGCTGGTCTTGATGATCGCCGGCGTGTCGCTTTGGGTCCTGGGTGTCATCACAACCGGGGTCTGGGTCTGGGCGCTGGCCTATCTTGAACTGGGGGCTTTTTCGACACTGGAGGAGGCTGTCTATTTCTCGCTGGTCTGCTTCACGACACTGGGGTTTGGCGATGTGCTGTTGCCGCAGGAGTGGCGTATTCTAGCCGGCATGACGGCCGCCAATGGGTTCTTAAACTTCGGCCTGTTGACCGCACTTTTGATCGAAGCGCTGCGGCAGATCCGGCTGGGTCAGGTCCGGCAGAGGTCATCATAAAGGATGCAGGACTGTTTCACCTCTGTGTGACCTCACGCGAGGGTGAGTTGCCCGCAGCCTACGACCAGAGGAGGCTTCGTCCATGACAGGAAACGGGGGGAGCGTGATGCGAGGACTTTGGGTTGTGGTGGTTATGGCTACGCTGGGCCTTGGCGGCGCGGCGCAGGCTAAGACCGAAAAAGCCATCGTCGCAGGCGGGTGTTTTTGGTGCGTGGAAGCCGATTTTGAAAAGGTCGCGGGCGTGATTGATGTGGTGTCGGGCTATTCCGGCGGCAGCCTGCAAAACCCGACCTATGACAACCACGAAGGCCATTACGAGGCGGTGGAAATCACCTTTGACAGCGACAAGATCAGTTATGGTGATCTGATCGCCAAATTTCTGCGGTCCGTTGACGTGACGGATACCGGCGGGCAGTTCTGCGACCGAGGCAACGCCTATCGGACCGCGATTTTTGTGGGCAATGCGGACCAGCATAAGGCGGCAAAGGCTGCGGTGGCCGAGGCAGAGGCGGCCTTGGGCCAGACCATTGTGACACCCGTTCTTGACGCCCAAACCTTTTGGAAGGCAGAGGATTACCATCAGGACTATTACAAGGGCAGCGGCTTTGTCCTGACACGCAACGGGCCAAAACGGCAATCAAACGCCTACAAATTCTATCGCGAGGCCTGCGGACGCGATGCGCGCGTCAAGGCCGTTTGGGGCGATGAAGCCTTTGTAAAGTAGCCGCCCCGGCAAGAGCCGGGGCCGCACCTCAGCCAACCTTGCAGGCCGCCATAACGGCCATGTTCAGAATGTCATTTACCGTGGAATTGGTGGAACAAATCTGGATCGGTTTTGTCACCCCGGTCAGGATCGGGCCAATGACGGTAGCCCCGGCCATTTCCTGCATCAGCTTGACCGAAATCGATGCCGAATGGCGTGCAGGCACCACCAGAATATTGGCCGGGCCGGACAGACGGCAGAACGGGTACTGCGCCATGACATCGGGGTTCAGTGCCACATCTACGGTCATCTCGCCTTCGTATTCGAAGTCGACCTTCATGCCATCCAACACCTTCGGTGCCTCGTGCATTTTGCTTGCACGTTCCGACACCGGATAGCCAAAGGTGGAGAACGAGACGAAGGCCACGCGCGGATCAAGACCCAGATTGCGCGCAACCCCGGCGGCGCGAACCGCAATCGTGGCAAGATCTTCTGGTTCCGGCCATTCCTGCACCAGCGTATCGCCGATCAGCACGATCTTGCCCTTGTGCAAAACCGCTGTGACGCCAACGGCACCGTCTGAAGCCTTGGCATCGAAAACATGGTTGATGAGCGACAGAATATGCGCCGATTTGCGGGTAGCCCCGGTCACCAGACCGTCGCCATGGCCATGCTGCAGCATAAGGGCCGAGAACACATGCCGATCACGCGCGGCAAGGCGGTGAACGTCGTGGCGGTCAAAGCCCTGCCGTTGCAGGCGCTGGTAAAGGAAGTCCTTGTACTGGTCTAGGTGACGGGAATTCGCGGCGTTGACGATTTCCAACTCGCGAACGGCATCGGCAAGGCCCGCAGCTTCCAGCTTTTCGCGCACATCGGTGTCACGACCGACGACAAGCGCCTTGCCAAGACCGGCGCGTTGATAGGCAACGGCAGCACGCAAAACTCGGGGATCATCGCCTTCGGCAAAGATCATCCGCGCTTGGGCCTGTTTGGCGCGGGCATGGATGCCTTGCAGGATCGAAGCGGTCGGATCCATCCGCGCCTTGAGCGTCTGAGCATAGGCTTTCAGGTCAATGATCGGACGGCGGGCAACCCCGGTATCCATGCCCGCTTTGGCGACAGCAGGGGGAATGACGTAGATCAGGCGCGGATCAAACGGCGTCGGGATGATGTAATCGCGGCCGAATGAGAGCTTGCGACCATAGGCCATGGCGACCTCATCCGGCACGTCTTCGCGGGCCAGTGCAGCCAGCGCCTTGGCGCAGGCGATCTTCATCTCGTCATTGATGGCGCGGGCGTGGATGTCCAAGGCACCGCGGAACAGGTAGGGAAAGCCGAGGACGTTGTTTACTTGGTTCGGATAGTCCGACCGTCCGGTGGCCACGATGGCATCGGCACGCACAGCGTGGGCCTCTTCGGGCGTGATTTCCGGATCGGGGTTCGCCATGGCGAAGATCACCGGATTGTCCGCCATGCTGGCGACCATTTCGGGCGTTACGGCCCCTTTGGCAGAGACACCAAGGAAGACATCCGCCCCCTTCATTGCCTCTTCCAACGTGCGCGCGTCGGTGTTGGCGGCATGGGCCGATTTCCACTGGTTCATGCCCTCGGTACGGCCTTGGTAGATGACGCCTTTGGTGTCGCACATGATGCAATTGTCATGCCGCGCGCCCATGGTCTTGATCAGTTCAAGACAGGCGATGCCCGCAGCCCCTGCCCCGTTCAGGACAATGCGGCAGTCTTCAATCTTCTTGCCCGAGATTTCCAGCGCATTGATAAGGCCCGCTGCGCAGATCACCGCTGTGCCGTGCTGATCGTCATGGAACACCGGAATGTCCATGATTTCCTTCAGCCGCTGTTCGATGATGAAACATTCCGGCGCCTTGATGTCTTCAAGGTTAATACCGCCAAAGGTTGGGCCCATCAGGGAAACGGCCTTGATGATTTCATCCGGGTCTTCGGTATCAAGTTCAATGTCGATGGCGTTGACGTCGGCAAAGCGTTTGAACAGCACCGCTTTTCCTTCCATCACCGGTTTGGAGGCCAGCGCGCCAAGGTTGCCCATGCCCAAAATGGCCGTACCGTTGGAGATCACCGCAACCATATTGCCCTTGACCGTATAGTCATAAGCCGTGGCAGGATTGTCCGCGATGGCCTGCACCGGAACCGCAACACCCGGGGAATAGGCCAGCGACAAATCGCGCTGGGTGGCCATGGGGGTGGAGGCGACAACGTCATATTTGCCGGGACGCGGTTCAAAGTGATAGGCAAGCGCCTCTTCCGGGGTGATCTTGGTTTTGGTCATCAGGGGGCCATCCTTCTGCAATCCTTTGGGTCTTAACGTCGCAAAACGCCTCTGCCTAGTCGCTCTATTCGGGCTTTTCGCCACGCGGTGGCTTTTGTAGGGTCTTTCGACCTATGGGGAGATGACCGTGAGCGAAGACAGCGTCACGCCGATGATGGCGCAATATCTGGAAATCAAGGCGCGCAATCCGGGCGCGCTGCTCTTTTATCGGATGGGCGATTTCTACGAGATGTTCTTTGACGACGCGGTTGCGGCGGCCGAAGCGTTGGATATTGCGCTGACCAAGCGCGGATTTCATCTGGGTGAGCCGATTGCGATGTGTGGCGTGCCGGTCCATGCGGCCGAGGGATACCTTCTGGCGTTGATCCGCAAGGGGTTCAGGGTTGCGATTGCCGAGCAGATGGAAGACCCCGCCGAGGCCAAAAAGCGCGGGTCAAAGTCGGTGGTGAAACGCGATGTGGTGCGGCTGGTGACACCTGGCACACTGACCGAGGATTCGCTGCTAGAGGCGCGGCGACACAACTTCCTCGCCGCTTGGGCCGAGGTTCGGGACGAGGCTGCGCTGGCTTGGGCCGATATATCAACGGGCGAGTTGCGGGTGATGGCCTGCCCCCAAGTGCGTCTGGCGCCCGAACTGGCGCGGCTTGCCCCACGCGAGGTGCTGGTCAGCGAGGCGCGAGAGCGCGATCTTTACCCACTGATTGAAGAGGCCGGGGCAGCCGTGACCGCGCTGGCACGGGGGACGTTTGATTCCACAAGCGCCGAGAAGCGGCTTTGCGGTTTGTTTGAAGTGGCGTCGCTGGAGGCTTTCGGCGCCTTTGACAGGGCCGAGATTTCGGCAATGGGCGCACTGGTTGAATATCTTGACCTGACGCAGCGCGGGAAACTGCCGCTATTGCGCGCGCCCTTGCGCGAAGCGGCGGGCGGCTTGGTGCAGATTGATGCATCGACCCGGCGCAATCTGGAGATCACGCAGGCCTTGTCCGGGGGGCGAGAAGGCTCGCTTTTGGCAGCGGTGGACCGGACGGTAACGGCAGCGGGCGCGCGACTGCTGGAGCGGCGGCTGTCAGGGCCATCGCGCGATTTGGCGGTGATCGGGGCGCGGCTGGAGGCGGTGCGGTTCCTGAAGGACAGCCCAGGCTTGCGGGAAACGCTGCGAACCGAGTTGCGGCGGGTGCCGGATATGGACCGCGCACTATCGCGGCTGGCGCTGGATCGCGGCGGACCGCGGGATTTGACCGCCATTCGCGCGGGGTTGGCCGGGGCACTGAAAATCTCTGAAATGCTCGTCGTCGGCGTGCCGCCGCTCCTCGCGACGGCCGTACGGGCACTGGTTGGGCATGGGCATCTGACGGCACTGTTAGACGATGCCTTGGTGGCCGAGCCGCCGCTGATGGTGCGCGATGGCGGCTTTGTGGCGGCGGGTTTTGATGCGGAACTGGATGAGACGCGGCGCCTGCGAGACGAAGGGCGCGGTGTGGTTGCGGCGATGCAGGCCGATTACATCACCCAGACCGGCGTGCAGAGCCTGAAGATCAAGCACAACAATGTGCTGGGTTATTTCATCGAGACAACGGCGACCCATGCCGAAAAGATGTTCGCCCCACCGCTATCGGAAACCTTTATCCATCGCCAAACCACCGCCAATCAGGTGCGGTTCACAACCTTGCCGCTGAGCGAGATCGAGACGCGGATTCTGAACGCGGGCAATCATGCGATAGAGATCGAAAAACGTCACTATGAGGCGTTTAGAGCCGCTGTTTTGAACCAGGCCGGGGCGATTGGTGCGGCGGCGCGGTCCTTGGCCGAGATCGATTTGGCCGGGGCCTTGGCCGATCTTGCGATTTCAGAGGATTGGGTAGAGCCGGTTGTAGACGCAAGCCATGCCTTTGAAGTTGTGGGCGGCAGGCATCCGGTGGTGGAGCGGGCCTTGCGGCGCCAAAGCGCGGGACAATTTGTGGCCAATGACTGTGGTTTGACGGCAGACAAAACACCGGCAATCTGGCTTTTGACCGGGCCGAACATGGCCGGTAAATCGACCTTTCTGCGGCAAAACGCCTTGATCGCGCTTTTGGCGCAGGCGGGGAGTTTTGTGCCAGCGCGGCAGGCGCATATTGGTCTGGTCAGCCAGTTGTTCAGCCGAGTAGGTGCGAGTGACGATCTGGCGCGGGGGCGGTCGACCTTTATGGTCGAGATGGTTGAAACCGCGGCGATCCTTAATCAGGCGGATGATCGGGCGCTGGTCATTCTGGATGAGATCGGGCGCGGGACGGCAACCTATGACGGGCTGTCGATTGCCTGGGCCACATTGGAACATCTGCACGGTGTAAACCGCTGTAGAGCTCTCTTTGCAACGCATTACCACGAAATGACCAGTCTGGCCGGAAAGCTGGAGGGCGTTGAGAACGCAACCGTCGCCGTGAAAGAATGGGAAGGTGAACTTATCTTCCTGCATGAGGTGCGGCAGGGCGCGGCCGACCGCAGCTATGGGGTGCAGGTGGCGCGGCTAGCAGGGTTGCCGGCGGCCGTGATTGAGCGGGCAAAGTCGGTGCTGGAAGCCCTGGAATCAGGCGAGCGCGACGGCGGCGGCCGGCAAAAGGCGTTGATTGACGATCTGCCGCTGTTTCGGATGGTGGCAACTGCCCCGGCGCCGAAGCCCGTGGCAAAAACCTCAGCGGTGGAGGAACGGCTGAAAACGCTGCATCCCGATGAATTATCACCGAAAGAAGCCTTGGGCCTGATCTATGAATTGAGAGATCTGCTTGGGCAAGCGGGCGGCTGAACCGCCCGCTTGAAAATAAGGCGATCAGGCGCCGGTGTTGGAGGAGACGCCCACCTGTGCCGGACGCAGCAGGCGCTCATGCAACATGAAGCCAACGGTCATGACCTGAATGATCTGCCCAGCCTTGGTGCCAGGAACCGGAGCTTCAAACATCGCCTGATGCAGTTGCGGATCAAAGCTTTCGCCGATGGCGGGCTCGATCGGGGCGACGTTGTGTTTGGTCATCACGCTGGTCAGCTCGCGAAGGGTCAACTCGACGCCTTCGATCAGAGCAGCAGCCTGCGTGCGGGTTTCATCATTGGCGGCATCAAGCGCGCGCTTGAGGTTGTCGTAAACGGGCAGCAGATCGCGGGCCAGTTTAGAGCCGCCATATTGCTCGGCCTCGCGCCGGTCACGCTCGGCCCGTTTGCGCGAGTTTTCGGCATCGGCAAGCGCCCGCATGAAGCGATCGCGCAGCTCGTCGCGCTCAGCGCGCAAAGCCGCAAGCTCATCGTCCGCGATGAAAGTTTCGAGTTCTTCGAGGTTCAGATCCTCGGTGGGCGGGGTGTCCTGCGCCATGGTCGTCTTCCTTGCCTTTTCGTAACGCTTTAGCCCCCGCCGCGTTCGGACAGAAGCTTACCAACCAGCTGCGCCGTGTAGTCAACGATTGGAACGATGCGGCCATAGTTAAGCCGCGTCGGTCCGATCACGCCGACGGCGCCGATGATCTGTCGATCAGCGTTCATATAGGGAGAGACGACCAGAGAGGAACCCGAAAGTGAAAAAAGCTTGTTCTCTGAACCAATAAAAATGCGCACACCGTCACCGACCTCGGTCAGATCGAGGAACTCGGCGATGTCGCGCTTGCGTTCAAGGTCATCAAAGAGATGGCGGATTCGGTCGATGTCCTGCGCTTCGCGGCTGTCGGCAAGCAAATTGCCTCGCCCGCGAACAATCAGGCGTTCGGGCTGATCGACCTGCGGCTGCCACAGCGCAAGGCCGCTTTCGACAAGATCGCGGGCAAGGGAATCAATTTCCTGCCGGCGATTTGCAATCTCGGCGCCAACGCTGCGGCGCAGTTCGGACAGGGTTTTGCCCTCGGCAAGGGCGTTCAGGAAGTTGGCCGCTTCGCGCATGGAGGACGGGGTTTGGCCCGGCGGCGGCGTAATCATGCGGTTTTCGACGTGGCCATTTGCAAAAACCAAGACCACCAGCGCGCGATCGGCGGCGAGACTGACAAATTCAATGTGGCGAATTGCGGCGTCTTGCTTGGGGGACAGCACGAGGCTTGCGCCGTTGGTGATCGCAGAAAGGCTGGCGCTGACCTTGTCGAGCAGGGTCGCGACGTCTTTTTCCCCGGTACCAAGGGCCGCATCCATGATTTCTCGATCTTCGGCGGCGACCGAGCCGACCTCGAGCAGGCCGTCAACGAAAAGGCGCAGGCCCTGCTGTGTCGGGATGCGCCCGGCGGACACATGCGGGCTGTTCAGCAGGCCCAAGAACTCCAGATCTTGCATGACGTTGCGGACCGTCGCGGCAGACAGGCTTTCGGTGAGGCTGCGGGTAAGCGTGCGCGATCCGACGGGTTCGCCGGACGAGAGATAGCTTTCCACCACCCGTCGAAATACCTCGCGCGAGCGATCGTTCAGCTCAGATAGAAGGGTGGCGCTTTCTCTCATGGTATAGAGATAGGGAAACCTTGGGGGGAACGTCAATCAGACTTGCATCCGCAGGGGGGAGCAGCCTATTTGGCCCATGATATCCACGGAGATTGAAATGCGCCCATCGGCCAGACAACTTGATCAAATGCGTGACGTTTCGATCGAACTGAACCCCATGAAACATGCAGAGGGGTCTTGCCTTATCAAGATCGGGGCGACCCATGTCCTGTGTTCGGCATCAATCGAAGAAAAGACGCCGCCGTTTTTGAAGAACACGGGGTTGGGCTGGGTGACGGCCGAATATGGCATGCTGCCGCGCGCGACGAACAGCCGGACCAGACGGGAAGCTGCAGCCGGAAAACAATCTGGAAGAACACAGGAAATTCAAAGGCTTATCGGAAGGTCTCTGCGTGCCTGCATCGACAGGTCGGCACTGGGCGAACGTCAGATCGTTATTGATTGTGATGTTTTGCAGGCCGATGGCGGGACACGTTGCGCCTCGATCACTGGGGGCTGGGTTGCGTTGCGGCTGGCTGTCAATCGGCTGTTGAAAACCGGGGCCCTCGCGTCTGATCCTATCATTGACCATGTCGGCGCGGTTTCCTGCGGCATTTATGCGGGTCAGCCGGTTCTGGATTTGGATTACGCGGAAGATTCCAACGCGGGAACGGACGGGAATTTCGTCATGACGGGGCGCGGGCGTTTGATCGAAGTTCAGATGTCTGCCGAAGGCAGCAGTTTTTCTGAGGAGGAGATGCTGCAACTCTTGGCGCTGGCACGGAGCGGCAATGCGGCCCTTGTTGCGGCACAACGCAGCGCTATTGAGGCCGCCTTGGCATGAGCATGCTGGGCGCCAAGCTTGTTCTGGCAACGCACAACAAGGGCAAAGTGGATGAGATGCTGGCCCTGCTGGCGCCTTATAATGTCTCAATCCAGTCCGCGGCAGACTTTGGGCTGGATGCACCCGTTGAAACCGAAACAACATTTGTCGGAAATGCGCGGGTGAAGGCTCATTTTGTTGCGAAGGCGACGGGCCTGCCCGCCTTGGCCGATGACTCTGGAATTGAAGTCGATGCGCTGGACGGTGCTCCGGGGGTTTACACCGCCGATTGGGCGGAAACCGCACATGGACGGGATTTCCTCGTTGCGATGGAAAAGACCTGGAAGCTCGTCGAGGCGTCCGGCTCTGCCGCGCCTCACTTGGCGAGGTTCCGCTGTGCGCTGGTTCTCGCTTGGCCGGATGGGCGAGATATGGTTTTCGAAGGCGCGGTTGAAGGGTCTTTGACATGGCCGCTTCGCGGTCAATTGGGGCACGGTTATGACCCTATGTTTGTTCCCGAGGGGCAAGCTTTGACTTTTGCCGAGATGACGGAGTCAGCGAAGAACCAGATCAGCCACCGGGCGCGGGCGCTGTCCTTGTTCTGCGCGTCTTGTTTCACGTGAAACATTTGGGCGCGTGTGATTTCGACGCGGAGGCATGACATGGCAAACTGGATAACGGGTGGATTTGGCCTTTATCTGCATTGGCCATACTGCCAGTCGAAATGCCCTTATTGTGATTTCAATAGCCATGTCATGGGGGTTGTTGACCAAAACCTATGGCGCGAGGCCTACCTCGCAGAAATTGCACGATATGCGGAAGAAACCGCCGGGAATCTGCTGCAAACCATCTATTTCGGTGGTGGCACCCCATCCTTGATGGAACCTGAGTTGGTTTCCGATATCATCGCGGCCATTCAGAAGGCGTGGCCCACCGCAAATGATCTGGAAATCACGCTGGAGGCCAATCCCGGATCTGTGGAAGTTGGGAGATTCGAGGCCTATCGTGCCGCAGGCGTTAATCGGGTATCTCTCGGCCTGCAGGCGTTGAACGATGATGCGCTGAAGGCCCTCGGCCGCGCCCACACGAAAACCGAGGCCCTTGCCGCGCTTGATGTCGCAAAGTCGACTTTTGATCGCGTGAATTTTGACCTGATCTATGCCCGACAATTTCAGACACTGGATGAATGGCGGATAGAGTTGTCAGAGGCGTTGGCGATGGCAGGAGATCACCTGTCACTTTACCAATTGACCGTCGAAGAAGGCACGGTTTTTCATAAACGCGCAGCATTCGGCAAGCTTCCGGGCCTCCCTGAAGAGGATCTCGGCGCAGAAATGTACGAGCTAACCCAGGAGATGACCTCTGCTGCGGGGCTGCCGGCCTATGAAGTTTCCAACCATGCCAGCAAGGGGTCGGAATCGCGCCACAACATGACCTACTGGCGCGGGGGAGACTATGTGGGCATCGGCCCAGGCGCGCATGGCCGGATTACAGGCCCTGAGGGTCGTGCCTCGACTGTGGCCCACAAAAACCCCGCGAAATGGCTACAAAGCGTTCGGAAGTCTGGACATGGAGAGTCGGAAAGAGAAATTTTGGGACCCGAAGAGGTCGCCATCGAATACCTCTTGATGGCGATGCGGACGAATGAAGGCGTCAACTTGGAGCGCTATCATACGATGCAGGGAGCGATGCTATCCGGTGAGAAAATTCAACACCTGACCGATCTTGGTCTTGTCGAAACAAGCGACGACCACATGAAAACGACGGCAAAAGGCCGGCCGCTGCTAAATGGCATTCTGCGAGATCTGTGCGACTAAGCTGTCAAGCGCCTCAGCGGCGATCAAGACTGGTATCCAGCGCCGCGGCCGACAGCGCCGAGCAGAGCACATCCAACTGATCAAGCGACTGATATGTGATTGTCAGCCGCCCGCTGCCGGAATGATCGTGATCTATACGAACCCCCATTCCAAGCCCCGCACCCAGATCGGCCTCAAGCGCGCGTGTGTCGGCGTCCTTCTCAGCTGTACGTCGCGCTTTCTTGGGCAAAAGCCCTTTCATGGCAGACGTCCGCACCAACTCCTCAGTCGCCCGAACCGACAGACCACCGCCGACGACCTTCAGCGCCAACTCTGTCGGGTTCGGCGAGGTGATCAACGCCCGTGCATGGCCAGCAGAAAGCTTGCCTCCAGCCACCATGGATTGCACATCGCTCGGCAGATGAAGCAAACGCAAGATGTTTGCGATATGGCTTCGGCTGCGCGACAGAGCCTCGGCCAGCTTTTCTTGGGTATGCCCGAACCGTTCCATAAGCTGCTGATATGCCAGAGCTTCTTCGATCGAGTTTAGCTCTGCACGCTGAATGTTTTCGATAATGGCGATTTCGAGAACTTCGGAATCGCTGAACTCACGGATGATGACGGGCACCGTATGAAGCCCAGCGATTTGTGCGGCACGCCACCGACGCTCTCCCGCGACGATTTCGTGCTTTCCTGATCCTGACAGCGGGCGAACGATCAACGGCTGGATGATGCCCTTCTGACGAATGGAATCTGCAAGATCATTCAACGGGCCCGTTTCGAAAGTGCGCCGCGGCTGATCGGGATTGGGAACGACGTTCTCAATTGGCAGCATTACGTCCTGACGCTTGCCGTCGGGTGACTGCCCTGTCGCCTCGACCGGATTGATATCGGCCATCAAGGCAGAAAGCCCGCGACCCAGACCGCGACGTTCGGATTTCTTTTCCATAGGATGTCCCCTTATTTGGCCGTCAGCGGGTTGCGTTGCAGGATTTCCCTGGCGAACGCACGATAGGCCTCAGCCCCTTTTGAGTTGCTGTCATAGCTCAAGACAGGCTGAGCAAAGGACGGCGCCTCACTAACCCGCACGTTCCGCGGAATGGTCGTCCGGAAAACGAGATCTCCCAGAGCCTCGCGTGCGTCCGCCTCGACCTGTTGTGCCAACCGATTGCGCGTATCATGCATGGTCAACAAAACCCCCTCAATCCGCAGCGTAGGATTGGCCGTTTGGCGGATCTCACGGATGGTCAACATAAGTTGAGAAAGTCCTTCGAGGGCAAAGAACTCAGTTTGCAGCGGTACAAGAACCGAATGGGCCGAAACCAAACCGTTCAAGGTGAGCAAGTTCAGCGACGGCGGGCAATCAATCAGAACATAGTTAAAGTGAAAGGCACCAACCTCGGGCTGGCGCAGCGCATCATGCAGCAAAAAGCTGCGCTTTTCTCTGGATACAAGTTGAATATCCGCCGAGGACAAATCCGTTGAGGCCGGACAGAGGAACAGACCATCGATCGCTGTTTGCCGGATCACCTGCGCTGGCGAGACTTCCTCCACAAGCAAATCATAGGTCGACAGCGATCTTTGCGACGGTGAAATACCCAACCCAGTAGAGGCGTTGCCCTGCGGATCAAGGTCTACGACCAGCACACGCGCACCCGCCTCGACCAAGGCCGCGGCCAGATTTATGGCAGTCGTGGTTTTACCCACTCCGCCCTTTTGGTTCACCACCGCAACAATCCGGGTGCTCTGCCCGCCGAGAAACTCAGACACGTTTCAGATCCTTCAAGAACAGCACTGACGCTCTGCTGTCGGTGATGCTTGCGACTTGGTCAATGTTGAAAGACCACGTCTTTCTGGCAGTTTCAATTTCTTCCTGTGCCGAGGCTCCCTTGGGGAAGGCGCAGACGCCGCCCGCGTTCAGATGCGATGCGGCATAGGCGCAAAGGTCTTCAAGGGGGGCTAAAGCACGGGCCGAAACCACGTCGGCGTGCTGCGGCTCCAGATCTTGAATCCGATTGGCGTGCACAGTTAATTTCAGGCCCAATTGTCGACCTGCCTCGGAAAGAAACACCGCCTTGCGCTTGTCGCTTTCGACAAGGCTGACGCGCAACTGAGGAAAGATCTCAGCTGCAAGCACAGCAATCACGATACCCGGAAAGCCGCCGCCGCTGCCCAGATCAAGCCAAACTCGCTGAGTTTCCGAGGCACACTTGAAAATCTGTGCGGAATCAATGACGTGCCGCTCCCACATCTGGGCGGCGGTAGACCGACCAACAAGATTTATGGCCGAATTCCACTTGAGGGCCAGCTCGATAAATTGTTCGATGCGCCCAACGGTCGCGACGCCGATCTGGTGATTGCCACCCAGCGCCTGACCCAATTCCAATTCGCGACTCATTGACCGGAAACCCGTCTTGATTTGCGCAGATGCGCCAAAATCAGCGCCAGCCCCGCCGGCGTCATGCCTTCGATCTGCGCCGCTTGTGCAAGCGTTTCTGGCCGCCGGCGTTCCAGTTTTCCGGCCAGCTCTTTCGACAACCCTGGCATATCAACATAGTGAAGCTCCGCCGGCAGGAGAGTATTCTCGTCTTTCCTCAACGCCTCGACATCGTTCTTTTGCCGATCGAGATACTGCTGATAAAGGGCATCATTCTCAAGCTGGCTGCGAACGGCCAACGGGATCTCCGCCACTTCGGGCAGCAAATGATTGATGTGGTCCCTCGTCACCTCTGGCATGGACAGAAGTTTCCAAAGACTTCTCTTCCCGCTATCCAAATTAACCATCAGCCCGACCGCATTGAGCTCTTTCGCGCTGTGCTGGCTGCTTTCAAGCAAAGAACGGCCCTTTTGCAGCGCCGCAAGTTTTGTCTGAAACGCCTTGCTACGCTCGGCCCTCACGCAGCCAATTTCCATACCGACTGGCGTCAACCGCTGGTCCGCATTGTCCGCACGCAGAGAAAGCCGGAATTCTGCTCGAGAGGTGAACATCCGATAGGGTTCCGTAACGCCCCGGTGGATCAAGTCATCCACCAAAACGCCAATATAGCTATCAGCTCGGCCAAATAGCACGGCAGGACGGCCCAAAACCGCAGCGGCAGCATTCAAACCTGCAACCAACCCCTGCGCTGCGGCCTCCTCATACCCCGTGGTACCATTGATCTGGCCCGCGAAATACAGGCCATCAACGCTTTGGGTCATCAGGGTCTGCGTCAGATTTCTAGGATCGTAGAAGTCATATTCAATCGCGTACGCAGGCTGCAGGATGGAAACGCTTTCCAAACCCTCAATCGACCGAACATAGGCCTCTTGAACCACCACGGGCAACGAAGACGAGATCCCATTCGGATAGATGGTATTGTCGTCAAGACCTTCTGGCTCCAGAAAGACTTGGTGGGAGGATTTGTCAGCAAAACGCACGACTTTATCTTCGATGGACGGGCAATACCGCGGGCCAACGCCTTCAATATGTCCGCCGTACATTGCCGAAAGATGAAGATGGTCCCGCACAATCTGATGAGTGCGCTCGTTCGTGTGCGTGATGCCGCAGGCAATCTGTTTTGCTTGAGGTTTCTCGTTCAAAAACGAAAACATAGACGGGTCCTCATCCCCGTGCTGCAATCCAATATTGCTCCAATTTATGGTTTGCGAATCCAGACGCGGCGGCGTTCCGGTTTTCAAGCGACCACCTTTTATTCCAACTTCGGCGATTTGGGACGCCAACCTGACGGACGGTGGGTCACCCATACGACCCGCAGGGGTTCGGCTGTGGCCAATGTGGATTTCACCGTTCAGAAAGGTTCCGGCCGTCAGAATGGCGGCGCCACAAGTCAGTGTATCGCCATTGGCCAGATGAACGCCCCGAAGCTTAGCGCCCACCACATCAATTCCGGCAACTTCTGCCTCAACGATGGTCAGTTCCTGCTCACCAGCAAGAAAGGCCTGGATCGCCATTCGGTAAAGCTTGCGATCAGCCTGCGCTCGAGGACCTTGGACGGCCGGCCCCTTTCGGCGGTTCAAAAGCCGAAATTGAATTCCCGCCACATCGGCCGCTTTGCCCATGACGCCATCCAAGGCATCAATTTCGCGGACAAGATGCCCCTTGCCCAACCCGCCGATGGCAGGATTGCAGGACATCACGCCAATTTTTTCACGATTGAGCGTGATCAGCGCCGTCTGAGCGCCCATTCGGGCGGCGGCAGCGGCAGCCTCGGTGCCAGCATGCCCCCCACCGATGACAATGACGTCAAAATGTTTCACGTGAAACATCCTCACTTTCCGATACAGAAACGGGAAAAAATCTCTTCCAAGAGATCTTCAACACCGACCCGACCCACCAGGCTTGCAAGCGCCGCAACAGCGTTTCGCAAGTCTTCAGCCGCCAATTCGGCAACGCCCTCTTCTACCACCAACTCTAGGGCACGATCCAGCGCCGATATTGCGGTTTCAAGCCCACGCCTCTGCCGTTCGCGAATAATCAGACTGGATCCCGCGGTTTTCGCCTCAAGAATCTGGCCAATTTTAGAGATAAGGGCATCAAGCCCCTCTCCCGTCAAACCCGAAACACCATTTTGACCCTGCGGCTTCAAATCAGCCTTGGCCATCACCACGATATCATCATCGTGCGGCGCCAATGGGAGTTGTTCTGCGCCCTCCTTCAGGAAAAGCCGCAAATCCGCATTTCGAGCACGACTTAACGCAAGCTCAATGCCGCGCCCCTCAATCGCATCCGTCGTGTCCCTTAGCCCGGCTGTGTCCAACAACGTCACCGCCAGCCCGGAAATTTCCATCCGAACCTCAATGACGTCACGGGTTGTGCCCGCAATTTCAGAGGTAATAGCGGCCTCTCTGCCAGCAAGCGCGTTCAGAAGCGTGGATTTTCCCACGTTGGGCGCACCGATGATGGCAATCTCAAACCCGTCACGGATCCGCTCTGCCGATTTCGCGCCAGAAAGTTCCGCCAAGATCTCCGCTCTAACCGAAGTCAGAAGACCCTGAACCTCGACCGCGACACTCTCCGGCACATCTTCTTCCGAAAAATCGATTGTTGCTTCCAGCAACGACATCGCACGGATCAGTTTCAACCGCCAACCGTCGGCACGCTTACCCAATGCACCGCTCAGCAGCGCAACGGCTTGCCGTCTTTGCGCCTCGGTTTCGGCGTCAATCAGATCAGCAAGCCCTTCAATCTGGGTCAAATCCATGCGCCCGGACTCCAACGCGCGGCGACTAAACTCCCCCGGCTCAGCAACGCGCAGCCCAGTTATTGATCCCAAGATCCGCAATATCGCGGCAACCGTGGCGACACCGCCATGTACATGAAATTCAACGATATCTTCGTTGGTAAAACTGGTCCCGGCCTCAAATCTCAGGACAAGCGCCTCATCGAGGACGTCGCCGCCAAATCGAAGAACACGTAGCGCCGCCCGCCGCGGTTCCGGCAAGGGGCCACACAGTTTTTCCGCCGCAACGTAGGCCTGATCCCCCGATATCCGGATCACAGACACACCGGCCCTGCCCCTTGCGCTGGCAAGGGCGAAGATCGTATCCATGTCTAACCTATTGATAAATAATATATCAGGCGTTCATCGAGTCAAAGAACTCCGAGTTCGACTTGGTCTGCTTCAGCTTCCCAATCAAGAACTCGATCGCGTCCGTCGTCCCCATCGGGTTCAAGATTCGCCGCAAGACATAGGTCTTTTGCAGATCGACCTTGTCGACAAGGAGATCTTCCTTCCGCGTTCCCGACTTCAGAATATCAATGGCCGGGAACACCCGCTTGTCGGCGACCTTACGATCCAGAACAATCTCGCTGTTGCCCGTGCCCTTGAATTCTTCGAAAATCACCTCATCCATCCGGCTGCCGGTGTCGATCAGCGCCGTCGCAATGATCGTCAAGGACCCGCCTTCTTCAATATTCCGGGCAGCCCCAAAGAAGCGCTTCGGCCGCTGCAATGCGTTGGCATCCACGCCACCGGTCAAAACCTTACCCGAGGACGGCACAACCGTGTTGAACGCACGACCCAAACGCGTGATCGAGTCCAACAAAATCACAACATCGCGCTTATGCTCGACCAACCGCTTTGCTTTTTCGATCACCATTTCCGCAACAGCAACGTGCCGCGTCGCCGGTTCGTCGAAGGTCGAAGAAACAACCTCCCCCTTCACCGACCTTTGCATGTCAGTAACCTCCTCGGGACGTTCATCAATCAGCAGAACGATGAGGTAGCACTCAGGATGGTTGGTCGCGATCGAATGGGCGATGTTTTGCAGCAAAACCGTCTTACCCGTCCGCGGGGGTGCCACGATCAGGGCCCGCTGGCCCTTTCCGATCGGGCAAACGAGATCGATGATCCGCGCCGAACGATCCTTGATCGTCGGATCCTCGATCTCCATCTTCAACCGTTCATCGGGATAAAGCGGCGTCAGGTTGTCGAAGTGAACCTTATGCCGGGCCTTTTCCGGGTCATCAAAGTTGATCTTTGTCGCTTTGATGAGGCTGAAATAGCGCTCATTCTCACGCGGCGCCTGAATGACCCCCTCGATGGAATCGCCGGTCCGCAGCGAAAACTGACGGATCATCTCCGGCCCAACATAGATATCGTCCGGACCCGGCAGATAGTTGGCTGACGGGCTGCGCAGGAACCCAAAACCATCCTGCAAAACTTCCAAAACACCGTCGCCGCCGATTTCCCAACCTTCTTCGGCATGTTCTTTCAAGAGCGAGAACATCATCTCGCCCTTACGCATGCTCGGCGCGTTTTCAATCTCCCATTCTTCCGCCATCGCCAGCAGTTCTGCCGGCGTCTTGGCCTTAAGATCGGCAAGATTCAAATGCTCTACGGTCATGGGAAACCCTTCCAGCCACCCCATCCGGGGTCTTCAGTCAAAATCATCAGGAATGCGCCAGCGACCGGACGGTCAGCGCCTGTCTCGCACCTAAGCCCGCCTCTATGACGAGTCAAGCAGTCACACCTTCAGAATCACCGCAAAGACGATGACAAGCATGAAAACCGTAGGCACTTCGTTCATCAACCGATACTGCCGCCCGGTCAGCGCGTTATTCCCTAGCAAAAAAGCTTTCCGGCACGATGCAAGCCACATGTGAAAGCCAGTCATTCCCAACACTGCCAAGGCCTTTGCCCAAGGCCACACCGTGCTCCACACCACGATTCCGGGCGTCAGCACCAGCGCAAGGCCAAACACCCATGTCGCCACCATGGCCGGGTTCATGATGGCACGAAGAAGCAACCTTTCCTGATGCTGAAACAGCAAATCCATATCGCTACCAAAAACGACGCCGCGTTTGGCCAACCCTTCCACGTGATAGACATAAAGCCGAGGCAGGTAGAACAGACCAGCCATCCAAGAAATCACCGCGATCACATGCAGTGCCTTGGTCCACAGATACCAATCCGCGAGAAAATCGCCCATCCCTGCCTCTCAGAACATTCTTCTTATTAAAGAAGAAAGATAAAAGATTGATGATGATGTAAGGCCTGTGGGTATCGGAATACAACCTTGTATCCACCAAGTTTTCCCCAAGGAAATCTCTGTGGAAAAATCAGATCCGTGACCGTATCATGATATAAATACAATATATAACAATTGGTTAACTGACATTTTCGTCGCACTGCGGCACGCTGGGCTTGTGGACTTCTTCTGATCCCCAACCTGAACGATGACTTATACCAGTGTGGAAAACAGCCATCGCTTGCCTTGACAAGATTGGATAACCAGCCCCCTTTGACGTTCAGGGGCTATAGATCCCCAGTTACCCAGATTTCCCCCCCGACTGCTTCTGCGACTTATCCACAGCCATGTCCCAAGCCCTCATCCTCGCCTCGACCTCGGCCATCCGCCTCGACCTGCTGCGCAACGCAGGTCTTGACGTTACAGCCCAAGCTGCCCGTATCGACGAAGACAGCATCCGCCAAAGCCTTGAGGCTGAGGCGGCCAAGCCGCGCGACATTGCCGATACCTTGGCCGATATGAAGGCTGCCCGAATTTCGAACCGCCACCCCGATGCATTGGTCCTTGGTTGCGATCAGGTTCTAGACTTCAAAGGTAAAGTTTTTTCTAAGGCCGAAAGCCCCGCGCAAGCACGGGAACAGCTTTTGACCCTGCGGGCAAACAGCCATGCCCTCCTGTCCGCGGCCGTCCTTTACGAACAGGGCAAGCCGGTCTGGCGGCACATCGGCGAAGCGCGTCTGGTGATGCGCAACTTCTCTGAACCCTATCTTGACGCCTATATTGCCCGGAATTGGCCCGCTATCGGACACGCTGTGGGGGGCTATATGCTCGAGTCCGAGGGGGTGCGGCTTTTTGAGCGCATCGACGGCGACTACTTTACAATCCTCGGCCTGCCCTTGCTTCCCCTCTTGTCCTATCTCTCCACTCGGGGTCATATTCCGGCATGACCGAACTGCCCAAAATTCCACTCGCCGGCGTGATTGGCCATCCGATCGCGCACAGCCGTTCTCCGGCGCTGCACGGCTTTTGGCTGAAAAAATATGGTGTCAAAGGCCATTACATTCCGATGGATGTTGCCCCTGCTGATCTTGAGCAGACACTCCGCTTCTTGCCAAAGATCGGGTTTGTCGGTCTGAATGTGACCATTCCGCATAAGGAAGCGGCGCTGAAGATTGCTGATGTGATCTCGGATCGTGCGGCGTTGATCGGCGCCGCGAACACGTTGATTTTCCGCAAGGATGGTAAAATTCACGCCGATAACACCGATGGTATCGGCTTTATCGCCAACTTGCGCCAACACGCGCCGCATTGGAGGCCAGCTGATGGGCCTGCGGCGGTTCTGGGTGCCGGGGGCGCGGCCCGTGCTGTCGTGGCCGCCCTGATCGAATTTGGTGCGCCCGAAATCCGTATCGCCAATCGCACCCGCCCTCGCGCAGATGCACTGCGCGCTGATTTTGGGGCAAAGGTTACGGTTTACGACTGGGTTCACGCCGGAAATATGCTGGAAGGCGCCGCGACAGTCATCAACACCACCTCGCTGGGCATGGCCGGCAAACCGGATTTCCGGGTACCGATGGACGCATTAGACCCGGGCGCGGTGGTCAATGATCTGGTCTATACGCCGCTGAAAACCCAGTTTCTGCTTGAGGCAGAAAAGCGCGGCGCAACGATTGTAGATGGTCTTGGGATGCTGTTGCATCAGGCCGCGCCGGGTTTTGAACGTTGGTTTGGCCCAACGCCGCAGGTCGATGAAGAAGCCCGCCAAGCCGTGCTTGGGTCATGACCGCCTTTCGTTTGGGCCTGACCGGATCGATCGGCATGGGCAAATCCACCACCGCTGCGATGTTCGCGGACGAAGGCTTGCCAGTCTGGGATGCAGACGCCGCCGTGCATCGGCTTTATGGCCCTGATGGTGCTGCGGTTGCCCCTATTGCGGCGCTTTGCACAAAGGCCAAAACGCCCCAAGGGCTGGACCGCGCCGCCTTGAAAGACTGGATTGCCAGCGACCCCACGGCACTGAGCCAACTGGAATCCGTAGTCCACCCACTGGTTGCTGCAGATCGCGATGCCTTCATCGCTTCTGCTCAGACCGATATTGTCGTTCTCGACATTCCCCTTCTGTTCGAAAAAGGAACCGAGGCACAGATGGATGCCACCCTGCTTTGCACAGCCACTGCCGCCATGCAAAAGGCGCGGGTTCTGGCCCGTGGAACCATGACAAACGCCCAGTTAGAGACGATTTTGGCGCGCCAGATGCCTGACAGTGAAAAGCGCGCCCGTGCCACCCATATTGTGGAAACCCTGTCTCTGGACAGTACACGCGCCTATGTGCGCGCCCTTATCGCCCATATTCGCGAGACTGCGCATGCGTGAAATCGTCCTCGACACCGAAACCACCGGCTTTGAACCCAGCGAAGGCCACCGCATCGTCGAAATCGGCGCGGTAGAGCTGGAAAACCACATGCCCACCGGCAAGACCTATCACCAATATATCAACCCCGAGCGTGGCATGCCGCGCGAGGCGTTCGAAGTGCATGGGTTGGGCGATGAGTTTTTGCGAGACAAGCCGGTGTTCAAAGCGATCGGCCGGGCGTTTCTTGATTTCATTGGTGATGCGAAACTGGTCATCCACAATGCGGCCTTCGACATCAAATTCCTGAACTTTGAACTGAAACTGATGGGTCTGCCCACGATAGAATGGTCGCGCGCGATCGACACGCTGGCCATCGCCCGGCAAAAGTTTCCCGGCTCGCCGGCATCGCTTGATGCGTTGTGCCGGCGTTTTGGCGTCGATAACTCTGCCCGCGAAAAGCACGGCGCGCTTTTGGACAGCGAGATCTTGGCCGATGTCTATCTGGAACTGATTGGCGGTCGGCAACCAGACTTTGGATTGGCAAACCAGCCCGCCAAGTCGACCTCTGACGCAACACTTCAAGCTGACAATTGGCGGCCTCGACCCCGGCCAGAACCGCTGCCCTCCCGCCTGACCGAGGCAGAGGCCACGGCCCATGCGGCGTTCGTCGCCAAACTTGGCGACAGTGCGCTTTGGCTTAAGCGGACATGAAAAGACCGGCCAAGGCCGGTCTTGATCGTGTCAGTTTGCCGGGGTTTGGGGTTGCGACCGGCGCGCCATTTCCTGCCGATAAAGGGCAAGGAAATCAACGGTGTCGATGTTCAATGGTGGGAAGCCACCATCGCGTGTCACGTCCGAAATGATCCGGCGGACAAAGGGGAACAGCATGCGTGGGCATTCGATCAACAGGAACGGATGAAGCTGATCTTCCGGAACGCCTTCCACATGGAAAATGCCGCCGTAATCCAACTCCAGCAGGAACAGCGTGTCGCCGTTGGCCTTGTTTTTCGAGGTCACCTTGAACTTGGTGACGATCTCGAACTGGTTGTCGGCTTGCCGCTTGCGGGCATCAAGGCTGACAGCCACCTGAATGTCAGGCTGCACATCGGTTCCGGTGATGCCCTTTTGCGCCACCATGTTTTCGAAAGACATGTCGCGCACAAACTGCGCCAGAACCGACATCCGCACCTGCGGGGTCGCGCCGTTATCTTCGGCCATTGCCGTCACTCCTGCTGAACCAGTCGGCACCGTTCCTAGCAGGTCAGAACCACCGCCTCAACCTTGCGTCCACTTCGAAGGCGGTAACCTTTCATTGCGCGGATCAGGAACCACCTCAAACTCGGCATCAATGACGTCGTCACTCTCTCGCACGCCTTTTCGAAAGGTGAACGCAGACGCCGCAAGTCGCTGCCCCAAGAGTGCGACCGCCAAGCGCTGTGTCATTGGGATCAACAGCAACAACCCCAATGTGCTGGTTAAAAAACCCGGAACGATCAGCAGGATCGCGGCAAACAGCGAAAGCCCGCTGCCGGCCAGTTGCATCAAAGGGTTGGCGTTGGCGCTGCGGCCAATGCGCCCGCCACGTCGCAAGATTGCAACCCCAAACGCCGTTGAGCAGAACACGAAAGCCAGCGTTCCCCAAACCCCAATCGCTGAGCCCAAGATCACGAAAAGCGCGATCTCAATCAACGGCACCGCCACAACAGCCAAGAAAACCGGCATCGTCCCATCCTTTGACTGGGGCCCAACTAGACTTGCACGCCCCCAGCCCCTACATAAGATATCAGTCCCCCCGGCACCAACCCCGCCGGGAGCTTTTGTTCCGAGGTGTCCATGAACTCTTCGCTTCTTCAGATTTTGGTCCTGGCAGGGATCGCAGTTTTTCTTATCCTGAAGCTGCGCGCTGTCCTTGGCACGCGCGAAGGCTTTGAAAAGCCTCCGGTTCCCGTGGATCAACTGCGCCCGCGCAGCAATCGGAACTTTGAGGTGATCGAAGGTGGGCCTGATCGGGACATCACTGATCATGTCGCCGAAGGCTCGAACGCCGCCCGCGCGTTGGCGCAGATGAAGCAGGCCGAGCCGGGCTTTTCGGTGTCCGAATTCCTTAAGGGTGCGCGCGGCGCCTATGAGATGATCCTGCTGGCCTTTGAGCGTGGTGATATTGAGCCGATCCGGCCGTTCCTGAATGACGAGGTTGAGGCAAGTTTCGCGCAGGCCATCAGTGCCCGTCAGCGTGAAGGGCTTACAATCGAGGCGAATTTCGTCGGGCTGCGCGAAATGACGCTGGAAGATGCCGACTATGACGCCACCACTCGGATCGCTGAAATCACTGTGCGCTTTACGGGTGAGCTGACCTCGGTCGTGAAAAATGCTGCCGGAGACGTGGTCGATGGCCATCCTACCAGCGTCAAGCGTCAGCGCGATGCTTGGACGTTTGCGCGACCGATGGGCGTGCAGGACCCGAACTGGCAACTGGTCGCGACTGGGGACTGATGCGTGCCGTCCTTGCCCTTTGCCTTGCGGCGCTGGTTATGACCGGGGCGACCAAGGCCCCGGCCCAGATGCTCGATTTTGAGGCATTGGAGGGCTGGGACGACGATGATCATCGCGCCGCGCTCGTGTCCTTTCTGGAAACGTGTGACAAACTGACGGACCCGGATTGGCGCCCGATCTGCGCCTTTGCGGGCGATGCTGGGGCGTCGGATGCCTCGGCGAAAAGCTTCTTCGAACTCTTTTTCAAACCCGTCCTCATCGGCACCCCCCCCGCGCTGTTCACGGGCTATTACGAGCCTGTGTTGAACGGCGCGCTGACCCCGAGTGTGCGCTATTCCCACCCGATCTACCGCAAACCGCCAGAGTTGGCCGAAGGACAGACCTATCTGGACCGCTCTGCCATTGAGGCTGGCGCCTTGCGTGGCCGGGGGCTGGAACTGGCATGGCTTGAAGACCCGGTTGAGGTTTATTTCCTGCATATTCAAGGGTCTGGCCGTATCCGCCTGCCCGATGGCCGGATGATGCGGGTGGGCTATGGCGGCAAAAATGGCCATCCCTATCGCTCCATCGGTCAAGAGATGATCCGGCGCGGCAGCCATACCCCCGATCAACTTTCAGCCCAGGAAATCAAATCCTGGGTTCGTCGCAGTGGCAGCGCGGGCAGCGCCATGCTGAACCACAATCCATCCTATGTGTTCTTTCGCAAGCTGGAAGATCTTCCCGATGACAAGGGACCGATCGGCGCGATGGGGCGGTCGATCACCGGCCTGCGGTCTGTCGCCATTGACCCCGACTATACCCCTTTGGGCGCGCCGGTATGGATCGAAAAGAATGGGGCTGATCCGCTGCGCCGCCTGATGGTTGCGCAAGACACCGGCGGGGCGATCAAGGGCATGCAGCGCGCCGATATCTTCTATGGCACTGGCGATGCGGCAGGTGAGGCGGCGGGCACGGTGAAGGACAGCGGTCGGCTGATCGTGCTTTTGCCCATCGACCGCGCCTATGCGATGCTTCCGGAAGGTTGAGCTATGGCCCGTCGCCGTTCCCTGCGCC
This sequence comes from uncultured Paracoccaceae bacterium, assembly GCA_937927675.1. Taxonomy (GTDB): domain Bacteria; phylum Pseudomonadota; class Alphaproteobacteria; order Rhodobacterales; family Rhodobacteraceae; genus Tabrizicola_A. The sequence continues at coordinate 28,022 of CALBSG010000160.1, forward strand.
CCGAGGAGGCGGAAATCTGGGCTGCTGTTGCACGCACCGCGCGGCCTATGCATCCAGGCCGGCAGTTGTTTCTGAAAGAGGTGGAGGCACCTGCGCATGCTGTGTCGTTTCACCCGGAAACGCCCGCGCCGCATGGTCATGCCCAGCCGCGCGTGCCGTTTTTCCAGCTTGGCGAAAAGTCAAAGCCTGCTTCACGCATTGATCTGACGCCAACCCCTGCGCAGGCGCTTGCCGCTGCGCCCTTGCAGATGGATGCCAAGACCCACGGCAAGATGACCCGTGGCAAGCTGACGCCCGAGGCCCGGATCGACCTGCATGGCATGACCCTGTCCGAGGCGCATCCGGAACTGATCCGCTTTGTCTTGAACGCGCAATCCGATGGCATGCGGTTGGTGCTGGTCATCACCGGCAAGGGCAAGCGCGGCGAAGACATTGGCCCCATTCCACAGCGTATGGGGGTCTTGCGCCATCAGGTACCGCAATGGCTGCGTCTGCCACCCTTGGGGCAGGCCGTGCAGCAGGTCGCCGAGGCGCACCTGCGCCATGGCGGTTCGGGCGCCTATTACGTTTATCTGCGCCGCCGCTGATTACTGGTTCACTTCTGCGGCGATGTCCGCAACCGGTGTCAGCACGATCTGCGTGGCGTTCTGTACGGTCATCACGACGCCGGACACCAGACCCACACGCTTGGCGCGGTCAGCCTCAAACGCACCTTCGATCTGCCCGACTCCGTCCAGCAACCGTATCAGGGCCGGGCTATCGCCCAGCGTGAAATGGCCCGCCCCTTCGCTGAACTGCCCGACATCCATGAACGTCACCTTCAGATCGGCCACCTTCGACACGTCTGACAGCGACCCCAAGCGTTCCTTTTGTCCGGTCAGTCGCGCCGAAAGGCCCAGCATCTTGTCGCGGTCCGAGCCGACGATCAGGAACGGTTGCGGAAGTTCGCCCATCGCATGGGCCTGCATGCGGAACAGATCCACGTCGATATCGGGTGAGATCAGAAGCACGCCGGCAAGCCGATCCAGCGTCTTGCGGTCGCCCCGGATCGCGCTTTGACGCAGGGCTTCCATCGCGAGATTTGACCCCATGGAGTGGGCCACCAAAAGGATACGCTGTGCACCTGCGGCCGCCACCTCGTCTATCAGCCGTTCCAATCCGTCGCGGGCGAACATCGCCGAGTCGCGGTCATAAACATAGCCAAGCGGCCTGGCCGCCGAGGGCCAGGCGTAATGCACCACGGCCCCGGGCAATTCCAGATCGTGCGCGAACTGCGCGATGCGATACAGCCCTTCGGAAAAGTTGTTGTTATAGCCGTGAATGAAGATGACCGCTTCGTTGCCATTTGCGGCAAGTTGGCGCTTCAGATCGGCCCGAAATGCCTTGTCTTCGGGGTAAAGCACTTCGTTTGTGGTCAAGAAATGCCGCTGGGGATTGGGTGGCGCAAAGCGGGATGGCCAGTTGATCTCGCCCACCTCACGCAGCGGGGGGATGGAGATGTCATAGCGGGCGAAGTGAAGCTTCTCCGACCGGTCAGGCCCAAACCCCCCTGCTTCCAGTTGACGTGTTGTCGCGATGAAAACCGGCGTGACTTGCCCCACCGATGCCGCCGACGGGTCAAAGGTGATCGCCCCGCGCGGCGTGCAAGCGAGAAGAAGCGACAGACCGATGGCGAGGACGATGCGCAATATGCTGACCTTTTTAAAGGACGTAGCGCGAAATGTCGGCGGATCGAGACAGCGCGCCAAGATGGGTTTCGACAAAGCCCGCATCCACAGTCACGCTATCGCCCGAACGGTCCGGCGCGGTGAAGGAAAGCTCCTCAAACACGCGCTCCATCACTGTATATAGCCTGCGTGCGCCGATGTTTTCCACGCTGCGGTTTACCTCGGCGGCAATCCGCGCCAGTGCGGCAATGCCATCGGCGGTGAAACTTACAGCGACGTCTTCGGTTGCCATCAGGGCAGAATATTGCCGGGTCAGGGCATTGTCCGTTTCGGTCAGGATGCGCACGAAATCGTCTTCGGTCAGCGGGGCCAGCTCTACCCGGATCGGCAGACGGCCCTGCAATTCCGGCAAAAGATCCGACGGCTTCGCGATATGGAACGCACCCGAGGCGATGAAAAGGATATGGTCGGTTTTCACCGGACCGTACTTGGTGGAAACGGTCGTGCCCTCGATCAGGGGCAGCAAATCCCGCTGTACGCCTTCGCGGCTGACATCTGCGCCACGTGCGTCTGAGCGGGCGCAGATCTTGTCGATCTCATCCAAGAACACGATGCCATTTTCCTGCACCGCTTCCAGCGCGGTGGCCTTCACCGCCTCATCATCCAAAAGTTTGTCCGCCTCTTGGCCAATCAGCAGGTCATAGCTGTCGGCCACCGTCACCTTTTTGCGGGTGCTGCGCCCGCCAAAGGCTTTGAACAGGTCATTCAGCCCCTGCATCTGGTTTTCCATACCCGGCATCATGCCGAACATGCCTTGCGGCGCGGCGGTTTCCTGCACTTCGATCTCGATCATCGTGCCATCAAGTTCGCCGCGCTTCAGCTTGCCGCGAAACATATCGCGGGTTTGTTCGCGGGCGTCTTTTCCGGCCAAAGCCTCGATCACGCGGTCTTCGGCGGCCTTTTGGGCGCGGGCACGCACGTCGTCACGCATCCGGGCGCGGGTGTCGATCATCGCGGCATCGACCAGATCGCGGATGATGCTGTCGACATCGCGACCGACATAGCCGACTTCGGTAAACTTGGTCGCTTCAACCTTCAGGAAGGGTGCCTTGGCCAGTTTGGCCAAACGCCGGGAAATTTCGGTTTTGCCAACGCCTGTCGGACCGATCATCAGAATGTTCTTCGGGTAAACCTCATCGCGCAGATCATCGGCCAGATGCTTGCGCCGCCAGCGATTGCGCAGGGCGACCGCGACGGCGCGTTTGGCCTCACGCTGGCCGATGATGTGGCGATCCAGTTCTGAAACGATTTCGCGCGGGGTCAGGTTGGTCATTTGGCGATGGCCTCCACCGTCAGGTTGCCATTGGTGTAAACACAGATGTCGGCGGCAATCGCCATGGCACGGCGCGCGATGTCTTCGGCTGGAAGATCGCTGTGCATCAGCCCCCGCGCGGCAGCGAGCGCAAAGTTCCCGCCCGAGCCGATGGCGGCCACATCATGTTCGGGTTCTAGCACATCGCCTGCGCCGGTGATGACATAAAGATCAGCCCCATCTGTGACGATCAGCATGGCCTCAAGGTTGCGCAGGTATTTATCCATACGCCAGTCTTTCGCCAGTTCGACACAGGCCCGCGCCAGTTGCCCCGGTGCGCCTTCCAGCTTTTTCTCTAGCCGTTCCAATAGGGTAAAGGCGTCCGCGGTTGATCCCGCAAAGCCGCAAACCACATCATGCCCACCCGGCGTCAAGCGGCGCACCTTGCGAGCTGTACCTTTGATAACGGTATTGCCCAAGGACACCTGCCCGTCGCCTGCGACCACCACTTGGCCACCGCGACGCACGGCCAAAATGGTCGTTCCGTGCCAGCCGGGAAATTTGTCATCCGCCATGGGGTTCTCCATCGTTTGGGGCAATATGGAAGCGGGCGCGAGAAAACAAAAGGGCGGCCGCGCAGGACCGCCCTTGGAAAAACGCTGATCTACGGATCAGATTGCCGATTGAATCCAAGTTGCCAGCGCTGCTTTGGGGGCCGCGCCGATTTTGTTCGACACAACTTGCCCGTCCTTGAACAGGAACAGCGCCGGGATACCGCGAACACCCAAGACCGCCGGGCTGTCGGGGTTTTCGTCCACGTTGACCTTCACAATCTTGACCTTGCCCGCATATTCGGCGGCAAGCTCTTCCAGAGCCGGGCCGATCTGGCGGCAGGGGCCGCACCATTCGGCCCAGAAATCGACCACGACAGGAATGTTCGACTTGCGAACTTCGGCGTCAAAAGTGGCATCGGTGACGGCGACGGTATTGGCACCCATAGCGGGACTCCTGAGGGAAAAGATCAGAGACTGAAGCTAGGGATGTGGGGGCGGAACGTCAAGGGATAGCGGCGCGGTCCAGTGCCGCACTCATGATATCGGGGGCAAGCGGCATCAACTGCGCGCTCCGTGTCCACAGGATAAAGGGCTGCACAGAGCGACCAGGATAGACCTGCCGCAGGGCGGCAACATAGGCGCCCATCTGGCGCAGGATCCCTTCAGGCACCTGATCTGCCGACTTCGGCACCACGGTATTGGATTTGAAATCGACGATGGTGATGCGGTCGGCGGTCACGATCAGACGGTCGATGCTGCCGCTGATCAGACTGCTGCCGATCCGCGCACAGAAAGGCGCCTCGGCCAAGCTGTCGGGCGTGAAAAGCCATGCAAGATCTGACGTTTGCAGCAATCTTTGCGCTTCCTCCAGCGCGTCGCTGCATAGCGTCGCATCGGGGATCAGGTTGGCGGCGGCGCTGGGCCAATCCGCCGGTGCAAAGGCGGGCAGATGTTCCAAAAGCAGGTGAACCGCCGTGCCGCGCGCCTTGGCCTGATCCTCGGTCAGGGAAAGGCTTTCGCCGGGCAGGGCCTTGGCACCACCAAGGTCTGAGGGGGACAGGGGTTGTGCCGGGCGCTGTGCCTCGGGTGCGGCTATGTTGGCCCATGCGGGCAGGGCGGCTTCGGTGTCTTTCGCCTCAGACGACGTCAAGATTGCAGCGGGCCACTCGCCATTGGCCAAGCGCAACACGCCGCCTGCGATGGTTTCTGCCCCGCGGGCGCGCATCGCCCGTTCGACCAGCCGATACCACGCCCAATCCTGTACCGGTTTCGGGCCTTCTTTGCGGTCTGTCTTGGCATCGCCTGCGCCTGCGACGATGAGCCAGCTGCGTGGCCGTGTCAGGGCAACGTAAAGCAAGCGCGCGCTTTCGGCGGCCTGATCGGTCTTGCGCCGGGCGCGGGTGTCGCGGATCGCTGCGGGCGAGGCGTCGGCCGGGGTTTTCCACACCGGCAGACCATCGGGCAGACGGTAGATCTCATCCAGATCGCGCGGGTTTCGGTCGGTTGTGTCGGGTAGAATGACGATGGGGGCCTCTAGCCCCTTGGCGCCATGCACCGTCATCACGCGGATCTTGTCGCCCGCGCCATCCATCTGACGCTTGACGGTGATGTCGTCGGTTTCCATCCAAATCAGAAAACCGGTTAGGCTGGGAACCTCGGATTGTTCATAGGCCAGTGCCTGAGACAGCAGTTCGTCAATGCCGTCTTCTGCCTCGTCTCCAAGCCGGGCGAGCATGCGCTGGCGCCCGTGATGCCGGGTCAGAACCCTGTCGAGCAGGTCGAAGGGCCGCAAAAAATCTGCCTGATCGCGCAGGTCGTGCAACATGCGCAACGTGTCATGGTCCGCCGGATAGTCTCGCAGCGCCTCCCATAAATAGCCCTTGCGGCCATGGGCCAGACGGAAAAGTTCGTCCTCGCCCCAACCGCAGAGCGGTGAGCGCAAGACGGCTGCGAGAGCGAGGTCGTCTTCCGGTGTTGCGAGGAACGATAGGAGTGCGGCAAGGTCTTTGACGGCAAGTTCCCCGCCGAGTTTCAGGCGATCTGCCCCTGCAATCGGTAGACCCTGTTGCTTGCAGGCCCGGATGATTTCGCTGAACAACGCAGACCGGCGCTGGACGAGGATCAGGAAATCGCCGGCATGAATGGCGCGCGGCTGGCCTTTCTCATCGGGAATTGCGGTTCCGGCGGCGATCAGCGCATGGATTTCTGCGGCGATCTTATTGGCGAGCTGGGCCGTATGGTGGGTTTCGCTGATAAGATCGACAGGATCATCCCAATTCTCATCTTCTTCGGCTTTGACCGGTTCGATCAGGGGCCAAAGATCAACCCGGCCGGGCAATTGCGCGTGAAAGGCAAGGTGGTTGGGCGCATCACCCAAGGCCCGGTTAAAGCCTTCGCGGAAGGTTTCATCCACCAAATTCAAGATGGCCGAGGCGGAGCGGAATGAGTGCAGCAGTTCCATATCCGCAAAGGTTTTGCTGACTGCCGCGAATTTGGTTTGGAAGAGGGCGTGCTTGTCGTCAAAGGCGGCGACGTCTGCGCCTTGGAAGGAATAGATCGACTGCTTTTTGTCGCCCACGACGAACAAGGTTCGCTCACGGTCCGCTTGCGCGCCTTCGCCGGCGGTGAATTCTTCGGCCAGAAGTTCGATCACCTTCCACTGGTCGGGCGAGGTGTCTTGCGCTTCATCTACCAAAATGTGGTCAATGCCGCCGTCCAGCCGATACAGCACCCATTGGGCGACCGAACGGTCGGTCAAAAGCCCCTTTGCCCGCGCAATCAGGTCGTCGAAATCAAGCCAGCCGCGCAGGGATTTGGCCCGTTCGTAGATTGGTAGAAACGCGGCTGCAAAGCGGTGGAGCGCCCGAGTCTTGGCGGTCGCCTCTAGCCCGATGCGGCGCGGGCGGGCCTGTTCGATGCGCAGCATCAGCGCGTTCAGCTGATCCATCCGATGCGCAAAACTGATGCGGGCGTCTTTGGTTGGGAAGGCGTCAATCTTGGCGGTCAGGCGTTTGTCGACGTCTTTGACCTCGTCGCTGTGCAAAAGCAGCTTTTCCAGAACGATCAATTCGGCAAAGCCCGGGGTGTCGAGGTTGAGCGCAGCCAGACGGGTCGCCGCCTTTTGGTCATTTGTGCCGCTTGCGTGCAGGATCGGCAGAAGGCCCGAGATCAGCGTGGCTTCATTGCCAAGAAAGCTGTCTGCCATGAGTTTGGCCGCGCTGTCGGCTGGATCAAGGCCAAAGGCCGACTTCAGCCCGGCCTCATCCGTGGTCTGGGTAAAGCCGTGACGCGCGCCGGTGACTTGCTCCATCAGGGCAGTGAAATCTTCACCCGTGTAGATGCCGGCCATTTCCGCCATCACCTCTGGCGCAAGGCTTTCGGCCATTTCTTCGACGATCTGCGCCCGCAAAAGCTTTGCCGCCCGGTCATCCAATTCGCGAAAGCCCGGTGAGATGCCAGCCTCCAACGGAAAGCGGCGCAGAAGTGTGGCACAAAAACTGTGGATGGTCTGGATGCGTAGACCGCCCGGCGTTTCCAGCGCGCGCGCAAACAGGCGGCGGGCTTGGGCAAGATCACCTTTGCCCAAGGATGTGCCTTCGCCCAAATTGGCCAGATCGCTGCGCAATTTATCGTCTGCCAGCATCGCCCAGTCGCCCAATCGCTTGAACAGGCGGTTCTGCATTTCGGTCGCGGCGGCCTTTGTATAGGTCAGGCACAGGATGCGTTGCGGTTCGGTCCCGGCTAACAGCAACCGGGCAACACGATCAATCAGAACACGGGTTTTTCCCGAACCGGCATTGGCCGCAACCCAAGTGCTTTGTGCCGGATGGGCGGCTTGGATCTGGCGTTCTGTGGCGTCGTCGCGGGGCGTCATTCGGCACCCTCCTCTCCCACCGGCGCGGGATCGGCGCGGTCGGTCATTTGCCATTCGCCATAGCGTGCGAGGTGATCATAATCGCCTTCGATACGATCAGCGAAAACCGCCCGGCGCGCGGTATACCCTGTGTCGCGCAAGGCATAGCGGGTGATCAGGCGCAGGAATTTCTCCCATTCGCGATCGAGGTCGATCTTGGTGCGGTCGGTTTCTTCCACCTTCTGCCCGCTTCCAAGGCCGATGTAGGAATAGCTTGCCACCTCGCGCGGGCCAAGCGCCTCGAACCCACCCCGTTCGACCATCGCCGCCGTCAGTCGCAACTGCTTTTCATAAACGTCTTGCTGTTTGCTGGTCGGCGGCGTGCCTGTCTTGTAGTCGATCAAATGGACGCGCCCATCGGGCAGCGCATCAATGCGGTCTGGCTTGCCGTGCAGCGTAAAACCCGGCGGGTCGATCCGCAGGCTGCCGGGGGTTTCCAGCATGATGGCCGCGCCGCCATGCTTGCTGTCTTGCGTCAGGAAATGTTCGGCTGCGCGTTCCAGACGGGCCAGCCACAGCAGGCGGGCGGCAGGGAAGGGCGTGCTTTCCGCCAGAACCTCGGCGGCGGTCTGCAACAGACGGGCGCGGGCGGCCTCGCGGGTTTCCTCGGCCGGGCGCGCACGAACAAAGCGTTCCAGAATATCGTGCAGGGTGGACCCGCGATCACGCGGATCTGGGCTGGCGCGCAGGGGATCGAGCGGGCGCAGGCGCAGGCTATGACGCGCATAGATCGCGTAGGGATCGCGGATCAATCTAGAGATTTCGGTCAAGGACAGCCGGTCCGGCCGGGCCGCACGCGGCGGTTGCGGGGCAGGGCGTTTGGCGGGCTGGAAGCGCGGGTTTTCCAGCAGGTCGAACGAGGGGCGGTCAATGGCCTGCGCCATCCTGACCCAACGCGCGCCGTTTTCGCGCATGATTTTCAGCGCTTCCGGCCCGTTGATGGGTTGCAACCCGGCCATCAGATTTTCCAGTCGGTTCAGCCAGCGCGATGGCACCGTCTGCGCCTCGGCGTCGCGGGTGGCGCGGGTCAGGATGACACGTGGGGCGGCAATGGCCTGTTGAAAGTCATGCGCCGACAGGCCGATCTGGCGTTCTGGCAACAAAAGGCCAGCGTCTTTGCGCATTTTGCGGTTCAACCACGGGTCGGGGTCGGGCGTTTTTGGCCAGATGCCATCGTTCAGCCCGCCAAGGATGACCAAATCGGCGCCCTGCACGCGGGCCTCTAACGTACCCCAGATCATGATCCGGGGATGCGCCTGAACCGCTTCGCGCACCTCGCCTTTGGCAAAGATCGCCTCAAAAAGGTTGGCGTATTCGGCCGGGGTGAACCGGCCACCATGGGCAGACTCGTCTTGCAAGGACTGAAAGGCTTCTTGCGCGCTTTGCCCGGCCTCTTTCAGCCAAAGTTCGCCCGCGCCGTCATCGGCAATGCCGCGGGCCAAAGCTTCGGCCAAGGTTCGGTGCAAGGATACCAGATCGGACAAGGCTGCGGGCGCGGCGGGTGCGAATTGGTCAATCACAGCGCCGATGGACGCGGCCCATGGCCCGGCCAGCGGATCGTCACGGCTGTTCGCCCAGCGCATCAGATCAGTCCCGGTCGGGAAGATCGGGCCATGGCGGCGGATGGAAAGCTCCAGATCGCGGGTCAGCCGCAGATGGGTGCCGCGGTCACCGCCCGAGGCGGTCAACGGGTGCTTTAACAGCGCCAAAAGCTGATCGGCGGTCAGTTTTTGGCCAAGCGCCCGAGCAATTTGGCGCAGGAAACGCCCCGGTGGAGAAAGGTTCAGCGGTCGACCGGCGGAATCATCGGGCCGGATCGCCCAACGGTCCAGCGCCGCAGTCACCTGACGGGTGAGATTGCGGTCGGGCGAGATCAGTGCTGCGGTTTGGTTGCTCTCTGCCGCCTCTCGCAAAACCAGCGCAATGGCCAAAGCCTCGGTCCGGGTTGAGGGTGCCTCGATCAGTGTGAGATCGGCGGTCGCTGACAGAAGGTCTGGCAGGTTCGGCCCATCGCTGAGCCATTGGTCCGTGACGGGGGCCGGCCGCAGCGCCAGCGAGATCAGTGCGTTTCGGGCCGGGCTGGATGGCTGCATCTCGCGCCAAGGCTTGATCGCTTGCGGGGTCAGGCCCAGACGGTCGGTCAGGCGGCGAAAGCGGTATTGCGGGTGATCTTCCGCTGTCAGCGCGTCATCCATCCGATCCCAGACCTGTGCCGGGGTTTCAAAGTCAAACCCGGGCAGGACAAGGGCGCCTTGCGGCAAGCGGGCGACCAGCTCCATCAACTGCATTGTTGTTCCGCGCGATCCGGTGGAGCCTGCGATCAGAATTGGATGCGAGGGTGGATTGACCTGCCAGCGCTGGGCCAAAAGATCGGTAGCCATCGCAAGGCGTGCTTCGGCTTCCGGTGCGGCGGTTCTGTCAAAGAACTGGCTGACAATCCCCAAGAACGCTTGGGTGCGCGCCCAATGTGCCGCGTGGTTGGACACATCAAGGGCGGCAAGCTTGTCTGGGTGCAAGCCTTCGACATGCAGCTCAGCCATCAGATCGGCGAGGCTGTCGGCAAGATCGTAAAGCGCATGGCGTGGGGCAAGATCCGGCTGCACATCGAGCAGGGCCGAAATCAGCTGCGCAAGTTCAAGCCGTCGGCGCAGCGCAGGCACAGCGGGCGGAAGCGCAAGACCGGGTTGATCGGCCAGTTCGGTCAAGAGCCGCAGGCGGGGCAAAAGCCGCGCGCCTTTGGCGAGGAAAAGATCTGTCACGCGGCGGCGCATGCGGCTGGTGTTCAGATAGATTTCCACCCGCGCCATGGCCTCGGGCGGTTGGTCGGCCATCCGCTCAATCAAGCCGGTGACGAGTTCGGCCGGGAAGTCGGCGCCACAAGGCAGTGCGAAAAGATGCGGTCCTGCGGTGTCAAACATGGTGGTCTGCCAGCAGGGCTTCGGCTTGCAAGATACCCTCGGGTCGCCCGACGTCGCACCAGCCGCCGCTGTGGATAAGCCCGAAAGCGCGCCCTTTGGAGATCATGTCATCCCACAAAAGATTCAAGGAAAACGAGGATTTTTCGATGTCGGCCAGCCCGTCGGTCCGCAAGATTTGCGCCCCCAGATAGACAAGACCGGGCTTACCTGCGGCGCGGGAGATCCGTCCATCGGCATCCACCAGAAAATCGCCTGTGCCGGAATGACCCAAGGCCTGCCCTGTCGGCAAAAGCAACAAAAGCGCGTCCATTTGCGCCTCATCCCAGCGTGCCATGAGTTCGGCAAGCGGGTTTTCTCCTGTCCAGACCGCGTCACTGTTAAGCGTCATGACCGGGCCATTGCCCAGCATCGGAAGCGCCTTTTTAAGCCCACCGCCCGTTTCAAGGATGGCATCGCTTTCATCCGAGATCGAGACGGGTCTGCCGTTTAGGTGCTGGGCAATTTGGGCTGACAGGTAATGTGTGTTCACAACAACCGGCCCAGTCTGTGCCGCAACTCCAAGTTCAAGCGCATGATCTAGGAGTGGCCTTCCCGCCACTTCGATCAAAGGCTTTGGCCGATTTGCGGTCAAAGCCCCCATGCGGGTGCCGAAACCTGCGGCGAAGATCATCAGCGGGAGGGACATTTTGCGCCTATTTTGGCCAGAATTTCCGGGGAAGGGGCGGGTAAAAGGGTGGTGCAAAGCTTTGCAAGAGGCGCATTAACCGGATGGGACAGGTTTTGTTGCAGCTGGTGCCAGACCCTTGGCATCAGTCGCAGATAATCCCGCTTGCCCGCAACAAGGCAGAGCCGTGTGAAAACCCCCAAAATCCGCAGTGCACGTTGCGCCCCAAGAACGGCATAGCTGGCGTCAAAGCCAGCATCGGCCCCCGTGGCAACCTTGAAGCGGTCGATCATCTGCAACTCTGTTTCACGTGAAACGTCGCGTCGGGCGTCCTGCAAAAGTGAAACCAAATCATAGCCCGGCTGTCCAAGTTGGGCCAATTGGAAATCCAGAAGCCCAACCCGCTGCACCCCGCTGCGAGCGGGCAGCCAGAGCAGGTTTTCGGCGTGATAGTCGCGCAGGATCATCACGCGCGGGCCATCGGCATGGGCGGAAAGCACGTCTTCCAGCGCGGCGCGAAACCCGGCCCGGTCGCCCGTGTCGCCCAGAATGGCGGTCCGGTACCAGTCTAGGGCAAAGCACGCGGCCTCTGCCCAATCTCCGGCGGAGAGGTTGGGCAGGTCGCCCATCGGGGCATGGGCTTGCAGCGTCAAAAGCGTATCGGTGGCCGCTGCATAAAGTGCGGGCTCGGCGCTTGGGTCGGCCTCGATCAGACGGGCAAAGACGCCGTTGCCGAAATCTTCCAGCAAGAGAAAGCCGTCATCCAGATCCTGTGCCATGCAGTGCGGCGCTGACAGGCCGATGTTCTGGAGGTGCTGTGCCACTTGCAGAAAGATCGCTGGGTCGTCGCCCTTGCCCGGCGGAGCGTCCATCAGAACGGCGGTTTCGTTGCCAAGCCGCAGCCGATCATAGCTGCGATCCGAGGCATCCCCGGCCAAAAAACGGCGTTCAGCCTTGCCCCAGCCGGCCTTTTCAACAAACAGCGCCGACAGTTTTGCGCGATCATGCATCCGGAAAATCCCTTGCCAAAGCGCCACGCAGGTCTTCTCGACCTCCAAGGTCAATGGTCACCCGCCGCCCGTCGCCCTCTTGCTGAAACCGCAGGCGAAGCGCATGGGGCGGGGCATGCCGACCCAGACGGTCGGGCCATTCGATCAGGCAGATACCGGTGTCGAATGCTGCATCTAAGCCCAGTTCCAGCACCTCATCCGGATGGCTTAGGCGATAAAGATCGGCATGCCAGATTTCGATGTCCGCCTGATAGGTTTGCACCAGCGTGAAAGTGGGGGAGGGCACATCTTCAGCGCGGCCCAGTCGGGTTTGAATAAGAGCACGGCAGAAATGGCTTTTTCCTGCGCCGATCGGTCCCTCTAGCAAAAGGCAGTCTCCGGCGCGCAAATGCGCGGCAAACCAACCGCCCAACCGGGTGGTTTCATCGGCATCACAGAGGGCGAAAGACAGGGGGAGGGTGTCGGAAACCATGGTGGGCCGACCTTACCCGCCCGGCCCGCAACCGCAAGCCTTCAGGCAAATTTCAACGCCTCGGCCTCGGTCAAAACGGGTCGTGCCTTGTCAGCCGGGTCATGGGTCCGAAACGCAGCCAAGGTCGCCCCGCCCGACAGGGGGGCAAACCGGCAGTGCAACAATCGGCCATCCAAAAGCCGGGTTTCGGCCGTCCAACTGACCCTGTTTCCAACGGTAGAAATGAACTCTTCCGCCTCTGACCACAGCCCGGCGGGTGCGGATCTGGCGCGCCAATGAGATGCGATGGTGCGGATCGAATCGTTGCGGACATCTTCTTCTGGATCATGGGCCCACATCACCGCGTAAGCCATGTTTGACATCACGAGCTGCCCGGACGGCGAGAACACCGCAACCGCCTCCTCCATCTCGTCAATGACGGCCTGGCCCAATTCCATATCCGAACGATAGCGGCGGCTGCGTGACACTTCATTGGTGATGTCTTCGACCATCAGGGCCAGCGCGCCATTTGGATGCGGGCGCCCGACCACCTTGAAGGTCTGGCCATCCGGCAGGTTCCAGGTTTCCTCATACAGGCCCGACGCCGCCGCCTTTTCCATTTCCACCAACTGCCGCCGCCAGCTGCGGTAGTCCTTGGGTTCGGGGATCATGCTGCGATCGCGCAGCGCATCAAGAAATGAAACAAAAGATGGCCGCAAGGACAAGAAATCGATTGGCAGCCCGGTCAGATCGACCATCGCGGGATTGAACAGTTGCAGCTGTCGCTGCCGATCAAAGATGGCAAGGCCCGTTGGCAATTGCGCAAATGTTTTTGTCAGGGTCTGCATGAAATCGCGCAAGGCCCCTTCTGCATTGACTGCGGCATCTGCTGGCAACGCAAAATTCAGGCGCTCCTCCCCGCTTTGCATGCCCTGAAGATCATACCAGATGGCTGTTTCGCCCGGCACCGCAACCGAAGCCCGTTGCCCGCGCGGGGCGGTCTGGCTGGCCTGACGCTCAAACAGCCGTGGCAGCGGCCAGCCCAGTTCTTTGCTAGGGGGCAAAGTGGCAATCGCTTTCAGCAAATAGGCGGTATTGGCCCAGACGACATCGCCGGCGTCTGTCTCGCGCCAGATCAACATTGGGGCCTGCGCGAGAACTTCGCGCAGTTGTTCAACCTCTTGGATCAGGGCGCGATGCGCCAGTGCGTCGGTCATCAGGGGTTTGCCGTCTTGCGCAGGGTCGGTCAGCGCAATGCGCGTCAAGCCGCCGCGCACTTCGGCCGACACCAAGAGCGCACGGCCCAAGGCAGAGCGCCCTTCGATCAGGATCTGACCCTCTTCGTCCAGCCGGCGCAGTTCAGATTCCACATCGGGGATATACAGGGTCAGATAGCCGATCAGTCGCAGCCAGTTGCTGCCCCTGCCACGGCTGGTCGCCAGAATTTGCCGTGCGCCCGGTGTGGCATCAACCAGCACCTCGCCATCAAACAAATAGACCGTTCCCGAACCGCCCTCACCCGGATGCGCGACGTCGGAAAACACCGATCCTGTCTGCCGTTTGGGGGGTGTCTGTAGTGCGTTTACAACCAACAGACCCGCCACCGCGGCGACAAAGGCAATCAGCACGAGCGCGAGGCCAAAAATCCAGTCCAAAGCGATTTCTCCGAAATTCGGATTATTTCCAATTTTCTCAACTTATGGGGGAATAGTTAAACGGTTGTTAACGCCTAAGTTCAGGTGCCGTGTTTGAGATGCCGTTTAGGCAATGATCTGGTTCGCGCCCAAGGTCAGACCCCTTTGCGCCGTGACAATCATCAGCGGCCAAACGGCTTCGACAATTGCGCCAGACCGCTCTGGTCGCTCATCCGTACCCAGAAAGGGGTCGGCCGCATTGGCAAAGCTCAATTCGGCCCCGGTTCTTTCGAGCAATGTCTTTGCGATGAAAAGACCAAGACCCATCCCTTCATATCCTGGCCGTCTGACCGCTGCAGCGTCCTCCCGCCGCGAGCGCAAGAAGGGATCGCCGATGCGGCCAAGAACCTGCGGTGGGAATCCGTCGCCGTCATCAATAATCCGCAAGGTCAACCTGTCCGCAGTCCAGCTTGCATCCACCCAGATCTGGGTCTGCGCGAAATCGACGGCATTTTGGATCAGGTTCCGCAACCCGTGGATAAGTTCGGGCCGCCGCAGGATCGCGGGTTCTTCCTTTTGCCCATTTCCCAAGGCAGCGAGGTTGAAATGCACCAGCTTGCCGCGACCAAGATGCGGTTCGGCCGCCTCATGCAGAACCGCGCTAAGTGGGGCCTGCCGCATATGAAGGTCGTCTTTGCCGGCCTTGCCCATCGAGCGCAGAATATCCCGGCAGCGATCGGCTTGCTCGCGGATCAGTTGGGCGTCCGCGGCCAGATCTGGCTGATCGGACAGCTCGTCCATCATCTCGGTGCTGACCATCTTGATCGTCGCCAAGGGGGTTCCCAGCTCATGGGCAGCGGCGGCCACGACGCCCCCCAAATCGGTCAGCTTTTGTTCGCGGGCAAGCGCCATCTGGGTTGCCAAAAGGGCCTCGGACATTGACCGCTTTTCACTTGCTACCCGGTGCGAATACAGCCCCAGAAAGACGATCCCGATCACCAGCGACAGCCAGAAGCCAAAACCGATCAGCGCGGGCATGCGGATTTGCTCGGTCTGCGCCTGCATCGGCAGATTGAATACCGCCAGAACAGTGACAAACAAGATCGCCAGACCGGCCAGAAACACCGTTGATCGCAAGGGCAACGTGCTTGCTGAAACCGTGACGGGCGCAAGGATCAGGATCGCGAAAGGGTTGGAAAGCCCGCCGGTCAGAAACAGCAGGAAGGACAGTTGCGACAGGTCGAACAGCAGGGCGACCAGCGCCTCGATCTCATTCAGCCGCTTGTTGGCCGGATAGACCGAAATCAGTACAAGATTGGCAATGACAGCTGCTCCTACCGCCATGAAGCACAGGCCAAGCGGCAGCGAAATCTGCAACATCCGCGTTGCGACGGCAATTGCGACCAGCTGGCCACCGATCGCCATCCAGCGCAACAAAACAAGCGTCTGCAACCGCAGCCAGTTGCTGCGTTCGGGGCTGAATTCGGCCAAATTTGCTGTGTTGTCCATGGTTTCGGTTGACAATCGGCCTTGATGGGCGTCCAGCGAATGTTAAGGCTGGGGCCGTGCAGGTTCAACGCGAACCTTTGGCTAAGGAGACGAGATGATGACAAAGCTGCTTGCTGGCGTAGCGACTTTGGCTGTTGTTGCCTTGCTGGGGGGCACTTGGATCGCGATCCAATCGGCACAAAGCGAAGACCGCTTCGCCGAGTGCCGAGCCGGTGCGATCGGCGGCGGTGCGATCGGCGGGCCGCTGTCCTTGGTCAATGGCGAGGGCAAGACGGTGACCGACGCCGAGATTTTCACCAAGCCCACGCTGCTTTATTTCGGCTATACCTTCTGCCCCGATGTCTGTCCGATGGACAATGCCCGCAACGCCGAGGCTGTCGATATTCTTGAAGAGCGGGGCTTTGATGTGCAGCCCGCCTTCATTTCCATCGACCCCGCCCGCGACACGCCCGATGTGGTGCGCGACTTTGCGGCCAACCTGCATCCGAAGATGATCGGCCTGACCGGCAGCGAGGAACAGGTAAAAGCGGCCTCTCTCGCTTATAAGACCTATTACAAAAAGCAGGACAGTCAGGACGACCTCTACCTGATGGATCACTCGACCTTCTCTTATCTGGTCCTGCCGAAGATAGGCTTTGTTGATTTTTTCAAGCGGGATGAAACCGCCGAAGGCATGGCGGAGCGCACCGCCTGTTTTCTTGAAAAAGCCAATCCCTGACCCGCAGTCGTTTGACCCTAGGCTGGGGACGCATTACGCTCTAGCCGTCAAGTAACAAGGACCCGTAGCATGGTGGATGAGCCCCAAGCCGAAATCGGTGCAGACCGCAGCCTGCTTCTGGTTGATGACGACGAGGCCTTTGTCAAACGACTGGCCAAGGCCATGGAAAAGCGCGGTTTTGTGCCCGAAACCGCAGGCAGTGTTTCGGAAGGCCGGGCCATTGCCGTAACGCGTCCGCCGGCTTTTGCCGTCGTCGATCTGCGTCTGGAGGATGGTAACGGGCTGGACGTTGTCGAAGCCCTGCGTGAGCGGCGGCCGGATTGCCGTATTGTCGTTCTGACGGGGTACGGTGCCATTGCGACGGCGGTTGCGGCCGTGAAAGTTGGTGCGACAGATTATCTGTCCAAGCCTGCCGATGCCAATGACATCACCAATGCGCTTTTGACCAAGGGCGAGGCAATGCCCGCCCCACCCGAAAACCCGATGTCTGCAGACCGGGTGCGTTGGGAACATATTCAACGGGTTTATGAAATGTGCGATCGCAACGTTTCAGAGACGGCGCGCAGACTTTCTATGCATCGTCGGACCCTTCAGCGAATTCTTGCGAAGCGCAGCCCGAAATAATTTGCAATTCTTGCTTATTCGAAATTACGGCCCTAAAGGAATATATATCCGGTATGAGAGGGAATATTGAAATGGCGATCAATCTCGATGCTCTGTCGCTTAAAGAGTTGAAAGATCTTGGGGTGCAAGTGGCTAAAGCTATCGCCTCTTTTGAAGACCGTAAAAAGAAGCAGGCGCTGGCTGAACTGGAAGATAAGGCACGCGAAATGGGTTTTTCGCTTGCTGAACTGACGGGCGCCGTTGTCGTAAAAACCCGCAAACGCTCTCCTGCAGTGCCGAAATATGCCAACCCAGCAGATAAATCAGACACTTGGTCGGGTCGTGGCCGCAAGCCGCGGTGGTTTGAGGCTGCGTTGAAAGCCGGAAAATCGCCGGAAGATCTTTCGATCTGAACTCAGCAGGCTGCCAAAAGTACCTGATGTCGCGCAACGAAAGCCGCCCGCACTGTTGCGGGCGGTTCCAGTTTGATCGACAGGCCGCGCATCACCATCTGATCCGGTTTGCCGAACAGCCTATTGGCTTCCTCCACCGAAAATCCGGCAATCTGCACCGCCTCTGCCCAAGCCGACAACTTGTCGGCAGCCTTGATCGCCTTCTTGATGGCCACGGGAAGTTGCGCGGGCAAGCCAAAGCGCAGATGCACTGCGGCGGTAAGCCGGGCATCCAACTCTCCGTATTCGGCGCCAATCGCTGCTTTGACGGGGCTTATCATGTCGCCGATCACATATTCCGGCGCATCGTGCAAAAGTGCTGCCAATTGCCAGCGCGGGGCAATTCCCGGATTTTGGCGGCGAAAAATCTCTTCCACCAGCAGCGAATGTTCTGCCACCGAATAGGGCCAGTCGCCCTTGGTCTGACCATTCCACCGCGCGACAAAGGCCAGCCCATGGGCAATGTCTTCGACTTCGATGTCCATCGGCGTCGGGTCGAGCAGGTCCAGTCGGCGGCCCGATAACATACGCTGCCAGGCGCGGGGGTGTTTCATCTTGCGGCCTCGGTTGTCGAAACACCCTGATAATGCTATTTGCCCCACAATCAAAGGATCAAGGAGAGCGCCGTCATGGCCGCCGATTACATCGTCAAAGACATCGCCCTGGCCGAGTTTGGCCGCAAGGAACTGACCATTGCCGAAACCGAAATGCCCGGTCTCATGGCCTGCCGCGAAGAATTTGGCACCGCAAAGCCGCTGAAAGGCGCGCGGATTGTCGGCTCGTTGCACATGACGATCCAGACCGCAGCCCTGATCGAGACGCTGGTGGCGCTTGGCGCCGATGTGCGCTGGGCCTCGTGCAACATCTTCTCGACCCAAGATCACGCGGCGGCGGCCATCGCGGCGCGCGGCATTCCGGTTTTCGCCATCAAGGGCCAGACCCTGACCGAACATTGGGATTATCTGGACCGCTCGTTCATGTTCCCCGAAGGCGCGAACATGATCTTGGATGATGGTGGTGACGCGACGCTTTATGTGCTTCTGGGCGCCCGCATGGAAGCAGGCGAAGATGTTCTGGCCGTGCCGCAATCCGAAGAAGAAGAGGTGATCAAGGCGCAGATCCAAAAGCGGATGAAGGCATCGCCCGGCTGGTTCGCCAAGACAAAGGCCGCGATCAAGGGCGTTTCTGAGGAAACCACAACAGGCGTGCATCGCCTGTATGAACTGCACAAGCAGGGCCAGCTTCCGTTCCCGGCGATCAACGTGAATGACTCTGTCACCAAGTCGAAGTTCGACAACAAATACGGCTGCAAGGAATCGCTGGTCGACGGCATCCGCCGCGCCACCGACACCATGATGGCGGGCAAGGTTGCCGTCGTTTGCGGTTATGGTGATGTGGGCAAGGGGTCTGCCGCAAGCTTGCGTGGTGCTGGCGCGCGCGTAAAGGTGACCGAGGTTGACCCGATCTGCGCCCTTCAGGCCGCTATGGATGGTTTCGAAGTGACGCTTTTGGAAGATGAGGTCGCTTCGGCTGACATCTTCATCACCACCACGGGCAACCGCGACGTGATCCGCATCGAGCATATGCGCGAGATGAAGGACATGGCCATCGTCGGCAACATCGGCCATTTCGACAACGAAATTCAGGTGGCCTCGCTGCGCAACCACAAATGGACCAACATCAAAGAGCAGGTGGATATGGTCGAGATGCCTTCGGGCAATCGTCTGATCCTTCTGTCCGAAGGTCGTCTGTTGAACCTTGGCAATGCCACGGGCCATCCGTCCTTTGTGATGTCGGCATCCTTCACCAACCAAGTTCTGGCCCAGATCGAACTGTGGACCAAAGGGCAGGACTATGCCCCCGGCGTCTATATTCTGCCGAAATCGCTGGACGAAAAAGTGGCCCGTCTGCATTTGAAAAAGATCGGTGTGAAACTGACCGAGCTTCGCAAAGAGCAGGCTGACTATATCGGCGTCAAGGTTGAAGGCCCCTTCAAGCCTGAACACTATCGCTATTGATTTCAGGCATTTCCACCCAAAAGGGCCCATTCGCGGGCCCTTTTCTTTTTGGGGGGAACCTGCGACGACATTTCCCTTTGTTCAAAATACATCCTCGCCTAACATTCGCGTCATAAATTCACCCACAACGACTTTCATAAAGGAATAATCATGGGCAAGAGAGATGATCTGATCGCGAAATATGCCGACGATCTGAAGAACAAGTGCAAAATTTCGCCGGACATGGCCCTGTTGACCAAAGTGACCATTGGTTGCGGCCCGTCGATCTATGACAATGATGCCCAGACTGTCGCAGCCAGCGATAAGGACGAGTTGGAGCGGATCCAGAAGAATTTTCTGGTGAAGAAATTGGGCCTGACTGACGGCCCCAAACTGATGGAAGGCATCAATGCCGCCGTCGACACCTATGGCAAGTCTGAGCGCAACAAGTACCGGGCGGTGTTCTATTATCTGCTGGTCAAACATTTCGGCAAGGAAGGCGCCTACAAGTAAGGCGCAACTGGCATTGAAGTTTTCCCGATGGGCGGCCATGGTGCCGCCCGTCTGCATTTGGAAAGCCGTCATGTCCGAACAGCCTCAAATCCATGCCGCTGAAACAACCGTGGTTCCGGTGATTTTTGCCGTCGCGCTGGGCCATTTTCTGAATGACTTGATGCAGTCGCTGATCCCGGCGGGCTATCCACTGTTGAAGGAAAACCTGCAGCTGTCTTTCACCCAGATCGGGTTGATTACCTTTGTGTTTCAGGGCACGGCTTCGATTTTGCAGCCCTTGGTCGGGCTTTATACCGACAAACGCCCCATGCCTTATGCGTTGTCTGCCGGGATGGCCTCTACTGGGGTTGGGCTGATCCTGCTGGCCAATGCGTCAACCTTTGGTCTGGTCCTGTTGTCGGTGGCGCTGATCGGCCTTGGCTCGTCTATTTTCCACCCGGAATCTTCGCGCATTGTGCGGCTGGCAGCGGGAATGAAGCCCGGCTTTGCCCAATCGGTGTTTCAGGTCGGTGGCAACGCTGGTTCTGCCCTTGGCCCCTTGGCCGCCGCCTTCATCGTGCTAGAGCGCGGTCAGGCCTCGATCGAGTGGTTCGCTGGCGTCGCTTTAGCGGGCATGCTGCTGCTTTACTTTATCGGCCGCTGGTATCAGGCCGCCGGCAAGGTGCGCGCTGCCCACCGCAAGGCCCGCGCTCTGGCCTCGGCCCCCTCACCGCAGGTTGCCCGCCGGGGCATGGCGCTGTTGATGGTGCTGATCTTTTCAAAATTCGTCTACACCGTCTCCTTCTCGAGCTATTACACCTTCTACTTGATCGAGCGCTTTGGCCTGACCAAGGCCGAAGCCAACCTGAGCCTGTTCGTGTTCCTTGCCGCTGTCGCGGCGGGAACCATTATCGGTGGCCCGATTGGTGACCGTATCGGGCGTCGCCGTGTGATCCTGTGGTCGATCCTTGGGATTCTGCCCTTGACGCTCGTTCTGCCCTACCTGCCGTTGATCCCAACCATCCTTGTCGCCGCGGTGGCGGGGATGGTGTTGGCCTCGGCCTTCCCGGCGATGGTGGTTTATGCCCAAGACCTCATGCCGCAGCGCACCGGGATGGTGGCAGGGCTGTTGTTCGGTCTGGCCTTCGGAATTGCGGCGATTGGGGCCGCTATTTTGGGCGTCTTGGCCGATCATTGGGGCATCATCGCGGTCTACCGCATCTGTGCCTTCCTGCCGCTCTTCGGGCTGGCGGCCTTTCTTCTGCCGGATACCCGGCACTAGAGTCTGACACGATCTGGGCCAGATTCGTCTCAAACCTTAAACGCTTCGGCTTTGCCATGGGCTGCGCTTTGCGGCTATGGTCAGTTCAACAGGGCATCATGTCCGGGACCTTATTCAGAACACGTGCGGTGCTAGGGGAGCGCGTGGGGTGGTGAAGGGTCCCGTAGGGGTGCGGGGCCCTTCATTTTTTCACCGCACCATGATCTCGACCCCCAAGACCGTGGGCAGATGCCGTGCGATTTCGGCCCAATGATCGCCTTCGTCAGCACTGAAAAACACCGAACCAGAATTGGTTCCAAAGGCGACACCCGCCGGATCAAGCCTGTCCACCGCCATTGCCTGACGCAGCACGGTAAAGAAGCATCCCGCTTGCGGCAGCCCGGCGCGTAGATCAGTCCAGCTTTGCCCGCCATCGCGTGACCGCCACACGGCGGCCTTGGCATCTGGTGGATAGCGCCCCGCCATGTCGCCGTTCAGTGGCAGGGTCCAGATCGTATCTGGATCGCGCGGATGGGCCGCAATCGGAAAGCCGAAGGTCGAGGGCAGTCCGCCCGAAATGTCATCCCAACTGCGCCCGCCATCCGGGCTGCGGAACACGCCGTGGTGATTCTGTTGATACAGCACCTCGCCCGCCCCGGCGGCGCGCGCCATGTTATGCACGCAATGCCCCGTCTCGTGGCCACACTGCGCGTTCTCGGTATGCGCATGGGCATGTCCCGCTGCCGCATTTGACAACCGATTGCGCCGCTCCCATGTCTCGCCGCCGTCCTCGGTCTGAAAGACCCCTGCCGCCGAGATCGCCACCCAGAGTTTTCCGGGGTCTTGGGGGGCCGACAGGATGGTATGCAGCACCAACCCCGCCCCGCCGGGTTGCCAATCCGGCGCCGATGGATGGGCGTTCAGCCCTGACAGCCGCTGCCAGTTTTGCCCCATGTCATCGCTGGCAAACAACACCCCCGGCTTCCCCCCCGCATAAAGCCGACCATGCGCGAAATGCAGCACCCAGATGGATGAAACGTCACCAGTAAAGGGTGCGGGCGGATCCGGTTGCACGCCAATCTCGGCAGCAAAGCCCGGATCATTCGCCAACCACTCATAGAATTTACCGTTCGACAGCTTGGCCAGCGTCCAAGTCGCCCCGTTATCCGTGCTGCGCCACACCCCTGCGCCGGTCCAGTCTGATCCGCCCGCGGCCCAAAGCATTCCGGTCGCCGGATCGCCCAACACATGGTTGATATTCCACCCGCCGCAATGCGGGCCAGACAAAGCCCAATCCTTGCGGCTGTTGTCAGACGTCAGAACGAACGCCCCTTTGGTCGAACCGACCAGAACCGAAACAGCCATCGCAGCCTCCCTGCTCGTCCGTTCAGGCTAACATCGGTCGACGACCGGCCAAAGCAGATTTCAGGGCGCGATACCGCCCATGCCGCAGACGATGCGCCATTCATCCGGGCTGACTGGCTGTACCGAAAGCCGGGCGCTGTTCACCAACGCCATCTTTTCCAGACCCGGCTGAACCTTGCAGTCGTCCAGCGTCACCGGGCGCAAAAGGGGACGAACGGCGCGGATCATGACGCAATCCCATCGTGGATCATCCGTGGTGCTGTCGGGCGCACTTTCGCGGATTACCTCGACAATACCGACGATCTCTTTGCCGATGTTGGAATGATAGAAGAACCCCAGATCTCCAACCTTCATCGCCCGCATGTTGTTGCGCGCCTGATAGTTGCGCACACCATGCCATTCCTCGCCCAGATCGCCCTTGGCCACCTGATGCGGCCAGCCCCAGACGTCAGGTTCGGACTTGAAAAGCCAGTGGTTCATCCGATGACCTTCTTCCACTCCTCAATCCGTACCTTGGCGAACAGTCCTGCCTTGGCATAGGGGTCTGCCGCCGCCCAAGCCTCGGCCTCGGCTTTTGACGCGACATCCAAGATCACCAAAGACCCTGACATTTCCCCCTTCTCATTCAAGAACGGTCCGGCCATTTCCACCACGCCCGAGGTGCGGATATGGTCCAGATGGGCATCGCGGTTGGCTTTGCGAACCTCCAAATGGTCGGCCTTGTCGGTGCAAATCAGGGCATAGCGCATCGCATCATTCCTCTTTCAAAGGGCGGGTCATCAGGGCCTGAATGGCATCGGAAAGTTGAATCTTGCCATCCACCAACGCAGCAATCATCCGGGTGATCGGCATGTCAATCCCGTCATGGCTGGCCAAGGCGGCCACGGCACGGGCGGTTGCCGCCCCTTCGACCGTGATGGTCGGGTCAAAGCCCACGCCCTGCCCGATCGATTGCCCCAGCCGGAAGTTCCGTGACTGGCTTGATGTGCACGTCAGCACCAGATCACCAAAGCCGGACAGTCCGGCCAGCGTCTCGGCGCGCGCGCCCTTGGCTAAGGCAAAGCGCTGCATTTCGGCGAAGCCACGGGTCATAAGTGCCGCCCGGGCGCTGTCACCAAGCCCTGCCCCCATCACGACGCCTGCCGCGATGGCGATCACGTTCTTCAAGGCGCCGCCCAATTCCGCTCCCACCACATCCGCGCTGCGATAAAGCCTTAGGGTGGGCGTCGAAAGCCGGGTTTGCAGGGCCTCATCCGCCCCGGCCAGCGTCAGCGCGGTGGGAAGCCCGCGGGCAATATCGGCGGCAAAGCTGGGTCCGGTCAGCACCGAAACCGGGCTGTCGGGACAGGCTGGCCGGATCACCCCACTGGGGCCGGCCCAAGTTTTCAGATCTATGCCCTTGCAGCAGGCCACCAAAGCCCGCCCGTTCAGAACGCCTGAGTATTTCCCAAGAAACCCGGCCAGCGCCTGCATGGGAACGGCAAGAAGCACAACTTCGGCGCGGGTGAAAACGTCACTCTCCGCGCTGATCGAGACGGATTCTGGCAAGGTAACGCCCGGCAGATGGCGTTCATTCTGACGCGTTTTTGCCATATCGCCAACGTCGCGCGCCCAAAGGGAGACGGCGCGCCCTTCGCGCCCCAGCGCGATTGCCAAGGCTGTTCCAAAGGCACCTGCACCCGCAACTGCGATCATGCCTTGGCCCCCTTTTTGCCCGACCCGATCATCGGCGCGGCGGTTTGGTCCAGCGGCCAACGGGGGCGTGCCGCTAGTGCGAAATCATCCCGGGCGCCCGCCCGAAACCGCTCGATCCCGGCCCAAGCGATCATCGCGGCGTTGTCGGTGCAAAGCGGCAGCGGCGGGGCAAGAAACTGCACGCCCATCCGATCACACAGCGCCGTCAACCGCGCGCGGATCAAGGTGTTGGCGGCAACGCCGCCCGCGACGGCGAGCACGGGTGTCGCGGGTTTTAGTTCCAGATAGGTTTCCAGCGCGCGGCGGGATTTTTCGGCCAGCACATCGGCCACTGCCGCCTGAAATCCTGCGCAAAGGTCACGCCGATCTTGCTCGGTAAGGCCACCCTTTTCGGCAATCACCGCATCGCGGGCGCGCAGCAGGGCGGTCTTCAGACCCGAAAAAGACATGTCGCAGCCCGGACGATCCAAGAGAGGGCGCGGAAAGGCAAAGCGTTTGACATCGCCCTGCGCAGCCTCGGTCTGCACGGCAGGACCGCCCGGTTGCGGCAGACCCAAAAGCTTGGCGGTCTTGTCAAAGGCCTCGCCCGGCGCATCATCAATGGTTCCGCCGAGGCGCTGAAACGCCTCAACACCCTTGGCGATCAGAAACTGGCAATGCCCGCCCGAGACGAGCAGCATCAGATAAGGAAACGCCACCTCATCGGTCAGGCGCGGGGTCAGCGCATGGCCCGCAAGGTGGTTGACCCCAACCATCGGCAGCCCGCTGGCCGCTGACAATCCCTTGGCGAGCATCACGCCCGACAACACCCCGCCAATCAGCCCCGGCCCCGCCGTAACCGCGATGCCGCTCAGATCGCGAAGATCCAGTCCGGCCTTTGCCAGCGCGGCCTCGACGCAGATGTCCAGCCGTTCCGCATGGGCGCGGGCGGCGATTTCGGGCACGACGCCACCAAAGGCCGCATGCAGCGCCGTCTGGCCTTCGACGACCGAAGACAAGATTTCCGGCGCAGCCCCCGGCACATGACGCACCACGGCAGCGGCGGTGTCGTCGCAGCTTGATTCAATGCCAAGAAAAGTCAGCGCCTGCGTCATCACGGTCTGTCGTTGCCTCAGGGGTTCAGCGCAGGTAACACCTTGGCCATGGCCAGACAATCCCGCGCCCCTACGCTTCTTTTGACCCGCCCTGCCCCGCAAAGCCAGCGTTTTGCGCAACAGCTTCGTGCGCGGCTGGGGGATGTGGCGGTTGTGATCTCGCCCCTGATGCAGACTGAGTTTCATCAGCCGGCCCTGCCCGCGCGGCACTTTCAGGCAGTGATCTTCACCTCTGAAACCGGGGTTGAGGCTGCGATGCGGCTGCAGGCTAATCTTCCAACACGGGCCTTTTGCGTGGGCAATCGTACGGCCCAAGCCGCCCGCGCGGGGGGCTTTGCCGCCCTGTCTGCCGATGGTGAGGTCAAGGCTCTTGCCGCCATGATCCTTGCCTCTGGCATCAAAGGGCCAATTTTGCACCTGCGTGGCGCCGACAGCGCTGGGGATTTGGCCGGTGCCCTGACAAATGCAGGGTTAGAGACGGTTTCGCTGATTGTTTACAGTCAGAACCCCACCGCTTTGTCGGCTATGGCCAAGGATGTGATTGAAAGCGGCGCGCCGATTCTGATCCCGATCTTCTCGCCACGCTCGGCCCGGCTTTTGGCGCAGGCGTTGCCCAAGACGGCCGTCGGTCCGCTTTGGATTGTGGCCATCAGCAAGGCCGCCGCCGCAGAGGCAGCAGCGCTTGGTCCAGCCTTTATGACAATTTCTGCCCATCCCGACGGCGAAAACATGCTTCACGCCGTCGCGGAGGCCTATATGTCGGCCACCAGCGCTTGAACCCGGACGGGGCTAGGCATTAGCTTGAGTTGTGCCGCGGGCACATGGGGGATGAACATGGCCGAGACTGACGAGATCACCACCCAGGCCGAAGCGCACGTGGCGCCTACAGCCGCGGCCGAGAAAATATCACCTTCTGCGCCGAGTTCGCCCCAGCCCGCCAAGCGGCGCGGCGGCTTTTTCGCCCCGGTGATCGGCGGCGCACTTGCAGCGACGGCGGGCTATGGTCTGGCGCAATATGTGCCGAACGGCTGGCCGTTGCAGGATACTGCGCGGCTTGAACAACAACTCGCTACCCAGACCGAGGCGATCACCACGCTAGAAGCGCGCCTTGCCGCCGTTGAGGCCGCAAAGGTGCCGGACATTTCGCCGCTGATGGAAACGCTCGCCACCCTGAACGGGCGGATGGCAGCTTTGGAAACCGGCCCGGCGGAGCGGTCCGAACAGACTGCTGCCTTGGCCGAAGCTGTGACTGCCTTGCAAGCCGAGGTGAAAGCGCTGGGCGCGGCCCCCGCAAC
Source organism: uncultured Paracoccaceae bacterium (assembly GCA_937927675.1). Lineage (GTDB taxonomy): Bacteria > Pseudomonadota > Alphaproteobacteria > Rhodobacterales > Rhodobacteraceae > Tabrizicola_A. The sequence goes on from CALBSG010000160.1 coordinate 54,626, forward strand.
GGGGCAGACCGCAGCGCCCGTGCCTTCCAATATCACCGCATTGGCCGCCGAGGCCGAGGCGCGGCTGAAAGAGGCAGAAGTACAGGCCGCAGCCATGAAAGCCGAGGCTGAGGCGTTGACCCGCGCTGCGGTGGCCCAAGCCGCCTTTGGACGGTTGCAGGCCGCGGTGGATTCCGGCGCGCCCTTTGCGACAATTTTGCCTGACCTTGGGCAAGAACCGCCCAAGGCCCTGCTGGACCACGCGGAAACTGGCCTGCCCAGCCTTTTCCTGTTGCAAGAAACCTTCCCCGAAGCGGCGCGTCTCGCGCTTGAGGCCGCCCTGCGCGCCGATATGGGCGACAGCTGGACAGAGCGGGCAACCAGCTTTTTCCGCAGCCAGACCGGCGCGCGTTCGCTGACCCCGCGCGAGGGGAACGACCCCGATGCCATCCTGTCCCGGGCAGAGGCTGCCGTGAAAACCGGGGATCTGACCACTGCCTTGGCCGAGATTTCTGCCCTGCCAGAGGCTGCTCAGGCCCCGATGGCCGAATGGCGCGCCAAGGCGGAAACCCGACAAGCGGCCTTGGTTGCGCTGGCCGAACTGGCCGGCAAGATCGGCGGATAAGGGGTTAGCGATGCTTTGGTCACTTCTGAAGGTTCTCTTGTTCGTTTTTGCCGTTGCAGGGCTGACCTGGGGGGGCAGCCTGCTGCTGGACACCGGCGGCGGCATCCGCATTGCGGCGGCGGGCTATGAATTCACCCTTGGCCCGTTGCAGGCGGTCATCGGTCTTTTGGTTTTGATGCTGGCAGTCTGGCTTTTGATGAAGATCATCGGCTTTACCGTGGCCACGCTGCGCTTTTTGAACGGCGATGAAACGGCGATCTCGCGCTATTTCGACCGCGATCGGCAGCGCAAAGGTTATCAGGCGCTGTCGGACGGCTTTATGGCGCTGGCCTCGGGTGAGGGGCGTTTGGCGCTTTTGCGCGCCCAACGGGCCGAGAAATATCTTGGCAAGCCCGAGTTGACGACGCTGTTAGTGGCACAGGCGGCAGAGGTCGCGGGGGATACAGCCCGTGCAGCAGCGGCTTACAAAAGCCTGTTGGCCGATGAATCTACGCGTTTTGTCGGCATCCGCGGTCTTTTGCAGCAAAAACTGGCTGAAGGCGATACTGACACCGCCCTGAAATTGGCCGAGAAGGCCTTTGCGCTGAAGCCAAAGCACCCCGAAACGCAGGACGTCTTGTTGAAACTGCAATCGGAACGTGCCGACTGGAAGGGCGCTCGGGTGACACTTGGGGCCAAGCTGAAAGCGGGCGCTTTGCCGAAAGAGGTCTATCGCCGCCGCGATGCGGTGCTGGCCTTGCAAGAGGCCAAGGGCATCATGGATGACAGCGCCAGCGTTGAGGCGCGCGAAGCGGCGATTGAGGCAAACCGCAAGTCGCCTGACCTGATTCCGGCTGCCGTCATGGCCGCCCGTGGTCTGGTCGCCAAGGGCGACCATAAAGGGGCTGCGCGCGTGGTGAAAAAGGCTTGGGAAGGGGTGGCCCACCCAGATCTCGCCGCCGTTTTTGCTGAAATCGAACCTGATGAAACCCCCGCCGCCCGATTAAAGCGGTTCAAACCGCTGATCGCCCAGCATCCCGACCATGACGAAACAAAGCTTCTGCAGGCCGAAATGCTGATCGCCGCCGAAGATTTCCCTGCCGCGCGCCGCGCGCTGAGCGATCTGATCGACCGTCATCCCACCCAACGCGCCTTAGCAATCATGGCGGCGATTGAGCGTGGCGAGGGGGCAGATGATGCCGTGGTGCGGGGTTGGCTTGCAAAGGCGCTGGTCGCCCCGCGCGGGCCGCAATGGTGCTGCGACAAATGTCAGGCGATTCACGCCGAATGGCACCCGATCTGCACCAATTGCGGCAGCTTCGACACGCTCTCTTGGCGTGAGCCGCAGGAAAGCATCGCGCAAAGCGCCCGCGGGGCCGAGTTGCTGCCGCTGCTGGTCCAGCCCGCGGCCAAGGGAGAGCCTGCGCCACAGGGCTCTGCGGCTGAGCCCGAAGTGATCGACCTTGCAGCCGTCGCAAGAAGTGCAGATTAGGGCTACACAGCGCCGGAAAGCGATGCTAATAGCCCGTCACCAAAGGCCGCTGTAGCTCAGCTGGTAGAGCACGTCATTCGTAATGATGGGGTCGGGGGTTCGAGTCCCTTCAGCGGCACCACTTCCCCAAACGGGGAAGCAACATCTCACAAAATCAAAGCTCACTCACGCTGTTTTGGCGTCAAAAGCTTTTTTGGCCTGATGGATTCGGCGGCTTTGAACAGGCTGAATGTTTGGTTGACGTAGTTCACCGCCCCGCCGATCTGCTCCAGATACTTTTGCAATTCCGGTGTCCGTTCCGCCTCGACCACCTGCACCGGGCGGTCCGGGCCTTCGCCTTCGAACTGGGCGTAAAACAGCGGCTCTCCGCGTTTCAGGATGATGTCTTTCTCCGGTTCGTGCCACTCAAAGGCCCACATCAACGGGCGCGGCCAGACCGAAACCGGGAATCGCCCGCCAAAGATTGTGCCGGGCAGCTGTTCCTTGCGGTAATGCATGAAGGCAGACAGTTGGGTGATATAGACCAGCTCATCGGCGATGAAGCAGTAGGGCAGCATCAGTTGCACGGTGGGCCGGTCGGGATAGCGCCACTCGGCCTCGTTCACCAGCGTCATCACCTCGCCCAATTTGTTGGCACGAATCGGGCTGGCGGTGCCTGCGCGGTTGATGAGAACGGCCTTGCCCTTGTCGTCACGGCCAAAGCCGATGTGGATGTCAAAGGGGCATTTGATCATGAAATAGCGGCTTTCCAGCTGGATCACGCCGGGGCAACGGCCTGCGCTTTTGGAATGCACCTTATTGGTTTGCCGGAACGACACCCGCTCGGGTGGATCGTACATCACGGCCCCTTTGTCCGACGTCAGAAACCATCCGACCATGATCGGGCCAGAGTTGGGATCGCCCTCCGGCCGGGCAATCGAAATGTTGAACTCCATCAAATATCCTTTCCTTTTCAGGCTAAAATTGCCCTGCCTAATGCCCCGTCATCACGGCCTTCAAGGCGCGGACCTTCCCTGCGTCGGTTCGTCGTGCGTTGGGGCTGGCAAAGCCGAAAGCGATGCTTTTGGCATCGCCCATAACCGGGGCGCTGCACGAAGCATGCAATTCTTCTATCTTCAAATTCCTTAATGGCCCTGCCGTTTCCGCAGAAATTCCGGCACCCGGCAGGATCCCGATGCGACCGGCGGCATAATCGACAATCTCTGCCAGCCGCGTAATCCCGGCAGGGGCGGAAAGCGCCGCCCCCGATGTCAGGATGCGGTGAACTCCCAAGGCCACGGCCTGATCCAAGGCACGCCGCCAATCTTCGATCAGGTCAAACGCCCGATGCAGGGTAATTTGCATCCCATCCGCCGCGGCACAAAGCTGGCTCATTTTTGGCAGATCCAGCGTCAGGTCTGTGGTCAACGCGCCAAACACCACACCCGCAAGACCAGCCTGCCGGGCGACGGCAATATCCGCCAACATTATCAAAAGGTCGGTGTCATCAAGGCAAAACCCACCGGCGCGCGGCCGGATCATCGCCATGATGGGCAGGCCACAGCCTGCCGCATGCCGCATCAGCCCGGCGCTGGGCGTCAGGCCGCCAAGGTCCAAGGCGCTGCACAATTCGATGCGGTCGGCCCCGCCTGCGACAGCGGCGGCCAAACCCAGAGGATCATCGACGGCCACTTCAAGGATCATGCAACCCCCTTGCCAAAAGCGGCCAGTCCAGCTTCGGCTGCGCCGATCAACCCGGCATCGGCCCCGCACTGTGCGGGTACGACCAACGGTGCGTCCGTCTTGCGCAGGATGCGCGCCCGCACGGCCCGATCCAGCATCGCGACCAGCGCGACGTCGTTCCCAAGCCCGCCCCCCACCGGCACCACCGAGGCGCCAACGACATTCAGCACCATCGCCAAGGGTCCCGAGACGATGGTCAGCCAATGTGCCATGGTTTCTGGCCGGCCTGACACAATCTGCCGGGCCTCCAACCGTTCACCCGTCAGCGCGTGGTGCAACCGCTCCAAGCCTCGTGCTCCGCCAACGGTATCAAGACAGCCGATCTGCCCGCAGCCGCAGGGCAGGGCCGGATGGGCGACAATCGGGCCATGCCCCCATTCGCCGGCAAAACCACCAGCCCCTGAGACAAGGCGCCCGTCGATCACCAGCCCGCCGCCAACGCCTGTCCCCAAGATGATGCCAAAGACATTCCCATGCCCGCGCGCCGCGCCGCGCCGTGTCTCTGCCAGTGCAAAGCAATCGGCGTCATTCAGCACCAAAACTGGGCGGCTGAGCATGGCTTGCAGCGTTTCAACAACCCGCGTTCCGTTCAGGCACGGAATATTGGCCACAGTCGCCACCCCGGTGTCTGGGTCGACCACCCCAGCGATCGAAATTGCCACGGCTCTGGCGTCCCCGGCGAGGTTTGACAGGGCTGCGGCAAAGGCAACAAGGTCATTGGCTGGCGTTTCGGCCTCGCCAACGCGGGTAATCTCGCCCGCCGCCACCCGTGCGGCTTTGATCCGCGAGCCGCCAATGTCGAATGCTGCGATCATGCTTGTCCTGTTGTTCATTGCGTTCAGAATAGCGGTGCCACCGCTGCGGGCAATCCCGTGCTTGACACTGCGCTTGACACAGGGCGTCCTGCACCGCAAACCCCGGCAAACTTGACCGGAGCCCGAAATGTCTGATGACCGTTTGATCGTTGCCCTTGATGTGCCGAATGTGGTGCAGGGGCTGGAACTTGCGTCGCGCCTTGGCGATGCGGTCAGCTTTTACAAGATTGGCCTTGGGATGTTGACGGGCGGCGGTTTTGCCTTGGCCAATGAACTGAAGCAGGAACAGGGCAAGCGGGTGTTTCTGGACATGAAACTGTTCGACATCGGCGCCACGATTGAGGCCGCGGTGCGCGGCATTTCCCAATATGATCTGGATTTCCTGACCGTGCATGGCGATCCGCAAGTTGTGCGCGCGGCCTGCGAGGGCAAGCGCGGCACCGATTTGAAGATTCTGGCCGTCACGGTGCTGACCTCTTTGGACCGGGCCGATCTGGATGCGAACCTGATCAAACCGGGCGATATCCATGAGATTACCTTGGAGCGGGCCGCACGCGCGCTGGAGGCGGGGGCCGACGGCGTCATTGCAAGCCCGCAAGAGGCCGCGATGATCCGCGCGTTGCCGCAGGCGAAGGGGCGGTTGATCGTGACGCCGGGTGTGCGCCCGGCTGGCGCGGCCGTGGGGGATCAAAAGCGCATTGCAACGCCAGCGCAGGCGATTGCCGATGGGGCCAATCACATCGTCGTCGGGCGTCCGATCTGGCAGGCCGCTGATCCCGCCGCCGCAGCGCGGGCGATTGTGGCCGAGTTGGCCTGACCTGTCAGGCGGCAAGGCGCTCGCCAGCCCGCCAGACAGCGGCAAGCTGCAAATTTCCGTCCAGATGCACCATGTCAGCCGGCATCCCCGGCTTAAACTGGCCAAGGTCTGACAGACGGCCAAGCAATTTGGCAGGCGTCGTGGTGACCATCCGCAGCGCTTGGTCCAAGGGCAGGCCAACCTCTTGCACCATGATCTGGACCGCGCGCGGCAAAGTAAGATCCGCCCCGGCCAAGGTGCCGTCCTCAAGCGTCAGCCGTCCGCCTTGCCGCAGGATCCGCCGCCCGCCCAGCATGAATTCGGTCAAATCGCTGCCCGCTGCGGCCATGCAGTCCGACACCAGAAACAACCCAGATGGCCGCGCGGCAAGGGCGATACGCAACGTGGCAATGGCAACATGATGGCCGTCGGCGATCAACCCCGCCGCCAGATCTGAACTTAGCACCGCGCCAACCATGCCGGGATCACGATTGCCAAGCTGGCTCATGGCGTTGAACAGATGGGTGGCACAGTGCGCCCCGGCTCTGATTGCCATTTGCGCTTCGGCAAAACTGGCTTCGCTGTGGCCAAGGCTGACCACAACGCCCGCCGCTGCCAGTGTGGCTATCTGATCGGCGGTGACCGATGCAGGGGCTAGGGTCAGCATCAGGCCCGGCAATTGGCGCGCGGCCTTGCAGTAAAGATCAAGATCGGCCGCCGTCATCGGTCGGATCAGGCCGGAATCGTGGGCACCCTTGCGGCGCGGATCCAGATGCGGGCCTTCGAGATGCAGCCCGAGAAAGCCGGGCACGCCAGCGCGCGCGGCCTCGATCCCGGCGTGGATGACGCGTTGGGTGGCATCAGCCGTGTCGGTGATCAGGGTTGGAAGAATTCCGGTTGCCCCCAGCCTGCCATGCAAAGCACAAAGCTGGGCCAATGTGTCAGCCGTGGTCTGGCCATCGACCATGACCCCACCGCCGCCATTGACCTGAAGATCCAGAAAACCCGGTGCCAAGGTGCCTGACGGCAACCGAACCACTTGCGCATCCGCTGGGGCATCGGCCCAGATCCCAAGAACCTTGCCGTTCTCGGTCACAAGGCAGGCACCGGGGTGCAAGACGTGACCGTCAAAGATATCCGCCCCGGTGAAGGCCTGCTTCATCACACTGTCTCCGTCACTTTGCGCAGATGTGGGGGGGTGTCTGGATCAAAACCGCGGCGGCGCGCAAGACCTTCGACAAAGCTGTAAAAGCTGACGATCAGCACCAGCGGCGCCACAAGGGGATGAAGCCCGCCGACGGTGGGCAAGCTGGCACAGCCTGACGCGCTGGCCCCGGTCAGGAATACATCTGCCCCCTGTGCGGCCAGCCGCGCGGCGGTGGCGCAGACATGGGGCTGTGCCGCGTCTTCGACCGCCAGCGCAAAGACCGGAAACTGCGCCTGTACAATGGCGGCGGGGCCGTGCAGCACCTCTGCCGCAGAATAGCTTTCGGCGTGCAGGCCTGAGGTTTCCTTGAATTTCAGCGCCACCTCGTTCGAAATCGCATAGGCTGGCCCGCGCCCCAAGACATAAAGCGATTGCGCCCGCACCAGCCGTTGCGCCAACGGCGACCAGTCCAGCGTCAGGGCCCTGGCAAAAGCGTCTGGCAAAGATTGAACAGCACGGCGCAGATCGGCGTCCTCTTGCCATTCTGCCAGCAGGGCAAGCCCCGCCAGAACCGAATTCACAAAGGTTTTCGTCGCCGCGACCGAGGTTTCCGGCCCCGCCAGCAGCGCCAGCGGATGTTCCACAGCGGCGGCCATCGGGCTGTCGGCCTGATTGGTCAGGGCCAGCGTCAACGCCCCTGTGCTACGGGCCGATTCCATCATGGCAACGATGTCGGGGCTTTTGCCGGATTGCGAGATGCCGATGCAAGCAGCCCCCGAAAGCCGCAGGTGCCGACCATAGACCGAGGCAACCGACGGGCCAACCGAGGCGACCGGCACCCCGGCAAGCAGTTCGATGGCATATTTCAAATAGGTTGCCGCATGGTCGGAAGACCCTCGGGCAATTGTGGCAATCAGGACGGGGTCCGCCTGACGCAGCGCCTGTGCGGCGGCCTTCAACGCCGCGCCAGAGCCATCCAGAAACCGCTGTGCAGCCTCGGGTATTTCGGCGACTTCGCGGGCCATTCGGGTTTGGGTAGGCTGGATCACGATGCAGGCCTTTCGTCTTCAGGCGCAAGTTTCAATTCAACCGCAAAATCATAAGCATCGCCGCGATAAAGCGAGCGGGTGAATTCCACGACCTGACCCGATGGCAGATAGCTGATCCGTTCAATCTTCAATCCGGGCGCGCCAACCGCCACGCCCAGCAGTGCCGAATCTCTGGCGTCGATCGAGGTTGCCGAGATGCGCTGTACGGCGCGGGTTGGGCGCAGGCCGCGGGTTTGCAGCACGGCATAAAGCGAAGATTGCACCGCCTCTGGATCGGGCAGCAGGTTGGTGGAGAGGGTGGCGCGTTCAATGGCCAGCGGGACACCATCCGAACAGCGCACCCGTTCCAACCGCGTGACCCGATCCCCCGCGCCAAGGCCAAGCGCCATCACCTCTTCGGGGGCGGGCGCGTCGATCCGGCGCGAGATCCACCGGGTTTCCACGCTGCGCCCGCGCCGGGCCATGTCTTCGGTGAACGAGGTCAGCAAGGATAGCGCCTGTTCCAGCCGTTCGACCTTTTGCGCAACATAGGTCCCGGATCCGCGGCGCTGCACCAATTGGCCGGTGGCCACCAGTTCCTGAATGGCCTTGCGCACTGTAACGCGGGAAAGCCCGGTCATCTGGGCCATGTCACGTTCTGCCGGCAGGCAATCGCCGGGGGTCAGTTCCCCTGCGGCCAGCGCGGCCGCGATGTGCCGCTGCAATTGCAGATAAAGCGGGCCGGAAGCGCCGCCGTCGAAATGTCCAGCACTAAAAAGCGTCATGCTGCGGTCTCCATGGCAAGCATCAGGGCGCCGTCCAACGCATTGCCCTGGGCGGGGCGCTGCGTCCAGCGGCCGATGCGCCCCGCATAGGTTGTCCCAAGGCCGCCGACAAAGGTGACGGGCAGTGCGGGGTCAGGCTGAAGGGCTGCAAGGGTCGCTTCAACCTCTTGCGTGGCGACGTCTAGGATGGCTTCTGCCGCTGGATCTGTGGAGTTCAACAGCCGTGGTGCCCATTGGGCGTAATCGGCGGGTCTTGCCGTCAGGCTATAGGCCACCAGCCGGTCAGGCGCCTCAAAATGGTCCAGCACCGCCAGCAAAAGCGGGGTCATCTCATGCACCCCGTCCAGCGCCCGCAGCGCGCGGGCCAACAGGCTGCGGCCCAAGGCGGCGCCGCTGCCCTCATCCCCCAGCCAGAACCCCCAGCCGCCGATCTGGCGCATCCGCCCGTCCTGTTGCCGTGCAAAGACCGAACCGGTCCCCATCGCGGCCACAAGACCGTCTTCGGCCCCAAGCGCCCCTTTGGCCGTGGTCAGCGCGTCTGTCTCAATCCGGCTGGCGGCAAAGGGAAGATGCGCCCCAAGCCATTCAGCCGCCCCGGCGGCGTTGGCCCCGGCAAGCCCCAAGCCCGCACGAATTTGCGACAACGGCGCGCTGGACCCCAAGGCCTGCTGCGCGGCGCTGGTTGCCGCGCCAAGAATGTTTTGCAAGGCAAGATCGCGATTTGAAAAGATATTCGCTGGCCCCGTCTCGGCGCGCGCAAGAATACGGCCCGTCGCGTCAGCCAAAGCCACGCGACACCCCGTCCCCCCGCCGTCAACGCCCAAGAACAGCTGCATCCGAATCTCCCACTCGAACAATACAACATAGATACCAATTTGTAATCTGGTATTGCTCGTATGCTGATATTAGGTTCTTATAGGTCAATTTTGATCGTTTGTCAGCTTATACTTTACAACTGGCATTAAAGTGGCATTATATTGAGCCGAGGGGGATTCGTATGGCTGAGCGTCAGACAGAGCAGGTGCATCCGCTGGGCAAGGGCCTTCATCGGCAACCCGCTCAGGCTGTGCTGTCCGCCGTTCTGGTCACGCAAGAGCAGGCTTTGGCCAAGTTGCACGCCTGCCTTCCGGATCTTGAGCGTGCGGCAGACCTTGCGGCAGAGGCGCTTCTGGCTGGGGGTAAGCTGGCCTATGCCGGAGCGGGATCTTCCGGGTTGATGGCGCTGGCCGATTGTCTGGAGCTTGCGGGAACCTTTGGTATTCCGCGCGAACAAACCCCTATGCTTTTTGCCGGTGGTGCGGCTGCACTTTTGGCCATGACGGGCGGGGTCGAGGATGATGTCGCCCAAGCCATGACAGATGTGGTGAACGCCGGAATCGGGGCTGGTGATGTTGTGCTGTGTCTGGCTGCATCGGGGTCAACGCCTTACACAGTGGCTGTCGCAACCGCAGCCCGAAGCGCGGGGGCAAGGGTGATCGGTTTGGCGAATATCGCCAATGCCCCCCTGTACGATCTGAGCGACATTTCAGTGTTGCTGGAGACCGGGCCAGAGGTGGTGGCCGGGTCAACCCGGCTTGGTGCCGCGACCGCACAGAAGGCCGCGTTGAACATGATCTCTGTCCTTGTCGGTGTCCGGCTGGGTGCCGTGCATGACGGGCAGATGGTTAACCTGATTGCCGATAACATCAAGCTTGTCGACCGGGCCGCCCGCATTGTGGCGCGGATCGCCGGTACCGGAGAAGAGGCCGCACGGGTGGCGCTGCATCACACCAACGGGGCGGTGAAACCGGCGATTTTGGTCGCGCGCGGCCAATCCGCTGACGCGGCTTTACAAGCATTGGCGGCCAGCGGTGGAAAGCTGGCCCCATACTTGGATTGATTTTCAAAACCGGGCCAAAGCGCCCGACAATAGGGAGACTGCCATGAAATCCACTTTCCGCATTGCCCTTCTGACCAGCACCTTGATGGCTGGCGCGGCTTGGGCCGAAGATGTGACCCTAACAATTGAATCTTGGCGCAACGACGACCTGTCGATCTGGCAAGAGCAGATCATTCCCGCGTTTGAGGCGGCAAACCCCGGGATCAAGGTGGTCTTTGCCCCCACTGCACCGGCGGAATATAACGCCGCGCTGAATTCGAAGCTCGCGGCCGGGTCGGCGGGCGATCTCATCACCTGCCGTCCTTTCGATGCCAGCCTTGAACTTTACAATCAGGGCAATCTGGCAGACCTGTCGGGTCTTGCTTCGATGGCCAATTTCTCGTCGGTGGCGAAATCCGCATGGCAGACCGATGATGGCGCGGCCACCTTCTGTGTGCCGATGGCCTCGGTGATCCACGGCTTCATCTACAATAAGGATGCGTTTGACGCGCTGGGCATCGCCGTGCCGACGACGCGGGATGAATTCTTTGCCGCATTGGACAAGATCAAGGCGGATGGCACCTATATCCCGATGGCCATGGGCACCAACGACCAGTGGGAAGCGGCCACGATGGGCTATAACAACATCGGCCCGAACTATTGGAAGGGTGAGGAAGGCCGTCTGGCGCTGATCAAGGGCGAACAGAAGCTGACCGACGAGGCATGGGTGGCCCCATTCAAGGAGTTGGCGCGCTGGAAGGATTATCTCGGCGACGGGTTTGAGGCGCAAACCTACCCCGACAGCCAGAACCTGTTCACCCTTGGCCGTGCCGCCGTTTACCCTGCCGGCTCGTGGGAAATCTCGGGCTTCAACACGCAAGCACAGTTCAAGATGGGCGCCTTCCCGCCGCCGGTCGGCGCGGCTGGCGACACCTGCTATATCTCGGACCACACCGATATTGCGATCGGTATGAACGCAAAGACCGCGCATCCGGAAGAAACCAAGAAATTCCTGGAATGGGTCGGCTCGGCGGAATTTGCTGCGATGTACGCCAACGCGCTGCCGGGCTTCTTCAGTCTGAACTCTACGGCCGTCGAAATGAAAGACCCGCTGGCCCAAGAGTTCGTGTCATGGCGTGGCAAGTGCCAGTCGACCATCCGTTCGACCTATCAGATCCTGTCGCGCGGCACGCCGAACTTGGAAAATGAAACCTGGAATGCCAGTGCCAATGTGATCAAGGGCACCGAGACGCCCGAGGATGCTGCCAAGCGGCTGCAAGACGGGCTGGCAAGCTGGTATGAACCGCAGAAGTAAGCGCGGACTGCGAATGCGGGACTGGAGGGGCCGTCTGCCCCTCCAGACCACCCCACGGATATTTTTACCAAGATAAAGGGAGGGAGACATGGCTACGAGAAAGCCGGTGCGCTGGCATATTGCCTTGTTTCTGGCCCCGGCGGTGTTGGTTTACACCGCAATCATGATCATTCCGTTGTTCGGCACGCTGAACCTGTCGTTGTTTAACGAGGATGGCAATGTGCGGGTTTTTGTGGGGTTGGGAAACTTTGCGACGCTGTTCGGTGAGCCTTTGTGGTCAGAGGCGTTCTGGAACGCTTTGGGTAACAACGCGTGGTTCTTCCTGATCCACATGTTGGTGCAAAATCCGATTGGCATTGCCTTGGCGGCGATCTTGTCGACACCGCGGCTGCGCATGGCGGCGTTTTATCGGACAGCGATTTTCATTCCGACCATCCTCAGTTTTGTCATTGTGGGCTTCGTCTGGAAGCTGATCTTGTCGCCCATCTGGGGCATCGCGCCGGGGATGCTGGACATGGTGGGGTTGAAAAGTCTGTTCGCACCATGGTTGGGGAAAGAGGCCTATGCGCTGACCACTTTGGCGCTGATCTCCGTCTGGCAATTTGTCGGCATCCCGATGATGCTGATTTATGCCGCCCTGCTGAGCATCCCGGATGAGGTGCTGGAGGCCGCTGAGATGGATGGCATCACCGGGGTGAGCCAGTTCTGGAAGATCAAGTTGCCGTTGATCTTGCCCTCGATCGGCATCATCTCGATCCTGACCTTTGTCGGCAATTTCAACGCCTTTGATCTGATCTATGTGGCGCAAGGTGCCTTGGCCGGGCCGGACTATTCGACCGATATTCTCGGAACTTTCCTTTACCGCACCTTCTTTGGCTTTCAGTTGCAACTTGGCGATCCCTACATGGGCTCGGCCATTGCGGGGGCGATGTTTGCGATCATTCTGGTGGGGGTTTGCGTGTACCTCTTCGGCATCCAGACCCGTCTCAGAAGGTATCAGTTCTGATGGCAAATGCGCGTCTTTCCACCGGCCGGACCATTGCCGCCCATGCGATCCTGATCACCTACACGCTGATTGCGCTGTTCCCGGCGTTTGTGGTGGTGATCAACAGTTTCAAAAGCCGCAAGGCGATCTTTGCTGATCCTTTGGCTTTGCCGAGCCTCAACAATTTCGATCTGGTCGGTTACGAGACGGTGATGAAACAAGGCGATTTCTTCGCCTATTTCCAGAACAGTCTGATCGTCACTGTGGCCAGCCTGTTCTTTGTGCTGCTGTTTGGCGCGATGGCGGCCTTTGCGCTGTCGGAATATCGGTTCAAGGGCAACACGCTGATGGGGCTGTATCTGGCGCTTGGCATCATGATTCCGATCCGGTTGGGCACCGTTGCGATCCTAGAGTTGATGGTGGCGGGCGGTTTGGTGAATACGCTGACGGCGCTGGTCCTTGTTTATACCGCGCAGGGGCTACCCTTGGCCGTGTTCATCCTGTCTGAATTCATGAAAACTGTCTCGGATGACCTGAAAAACGCCGGTCGGATTGATGGGCTTTCGGAATACGCCATCTTCTTCACGCTGGTTTTGCCTCTGGTGCGCCCGGCCATGGCGACGGTGGCGGTGTTTTCCATGATCCCGATCTGGAATGACCTGTGGTTTCCGCTGATCCTTGCGCCGGCGGAGGAGACGAAGACGGTGACGCTCGGCTCTCAGGTCTTTATCGGGCAGTTTGTGACCAACTGGAACGCGGTGCTGGCCGCACTTTCGTTGGCGATCCTGCCGGTGCTGGTGCTGTATCTCATCTTCTCGCGGCAACTTATCCGCGGCATCACAGCGGGGGCGGTGAAATGATCCGGGTTATGGTTGCCGGTCTTGGGAATATGGGGCGCAGCCATGCGTTGGCCTATCATCGTGACCCGGCGTTTGAACTGGTGGGCTTGGTGAACCGCAGTCGCCCCACGCTGGATCCTGCCCTGGCAGGCTATCCGGTTACGCCGGATTTCCACGAAGCCTTGGCGCGGCTGAAGCCCGATCTGGTCTGTGTGTCGACCTATTCCGACAGCCATGCCGATTATGCCATCGCAGCGATGGAGGCAGGGGCGCATGTGTTTGTCGAAAAGCCCTTGGCAACGACGGTGGCCGATGCCAAGCGCGTGGCCGATTGTGCCAAACGGACGGGGAAAAAGGTCGTCGTGGGCTATATCCTGCGCCACCACCCAAGTTGGATGCGGCTGATCGCCGAGGCGCGGGCGCTGGGCGGGCCTTATGTCTTCCGGCTGAACCTGAACCAGCAGTCTTCAGGCGCGACTTGGGAGGTGCATAAGGCGCTGATGCAGACCACGCCGCCGATTGTGGATTGCGGGGTGCATTATGTCGATGTGATGTGCCAGATCACCGATTCCAAGCCCGTTGAGGTGCGCGGCATGGGCCTACGGCTGTCCCATGAAATCGCGGCGGATATGTATAACTACGGCCATTTTCAGGTGTTGTTCGAGGATGGCTCGTTGGGCTGGTACGAGGCCGGATGGGGCCCGATGATGTCGGACACCGCGTTTTTCGTGAAGGATGTGATCAGCCCCAATGGCGCCGTTTCGATCCGCATGCCGGACACGGCGCGGTCGGATGATGTGGACACCCATACCAAGACCAGCCTGCTCAGGGTGCATCGGGTGGGGCAGCCGGATGAAGACCTGTCGATGGCAGACGAGCCGGGCCATCAGGACCTGTGCGAGCGCGAGCAGGCGTTCATGGCGCGCGCGATTACCGAAAACCTCGATCTGACGCGGCATTTGCAGGATGCGGTGCAATCTTTGGCAATCTGTCTGGCGGCGGACGAAAGTGTTCGCTCGGGCCAGCCGGTGAAATTGTAAGGAGCGGCCATGGGTGCGCTGGAGTTGAAGGCGGTTTCGAAATCCTTTGGGGTGACCGAGGTGATTTCGGGCGTTGATCTGACGGTGAACGACGGCGAATTCTGCGTCTTTGTTGGGCCTTCGGGGTGCGGCAAGTCCACGCTTTTGCGCATCATCGCCGGGTTGGAAGCTGCCAGCAGCGGCGAGATTGCGCTGGATGGGGGGCGGATCAATGATGTCGCCCCGGCCAAGCGTGAACTGGCCATGGTCTTTCAATCCTATGCGCTATATCCGCACCTGACCGTGCGCGACAACATGGGGCTGGCCTTGAAGCAGGCGGGCCGATCAAAGGCCGAGATCAAGGCTGCAACCGACCGCGCCGCCGAAATGCTGGCGCTTGCCGCTTTGATGGAACGGCGTCCGGCGGAACTGTCGGGGGGGCAGCGCCAGCGCGTGGCGATCGGGCGCGCCATTGTGCGGCGGCCCAAGCTGTTCTTGTTTGATGAGCCACTGTCCAATCTTGACGCCGCCTTGCGCGTTGCGACCCGGATCGAGATTGCCCGCCTGCACCGCGAGTTGGGGGCCACGATGATCTATGTGACCCATGATCAGGTTGAGGCGATGACCTTGGCTGACAAAATCGTTGTTTTGCGTGCAGGTCGGGTGGAGCAGGTTGGCGCGCCGATGGAGCTTTACAACAACCCGGCGAATACCTTTGTGGCCGGTTTTATCGGATCACCCCAGATGAATTTCCTTGCCGCCAAGGCCATGGGTCAGGGGGAAGGCAGCTTGGGCATCCGGCCCGAACATCTAACGCTGTCGCGTGATACGGGGGCGATTGCAGGCAAGGTCAGCCATGTTGAAAAACTCGGCGGGGAAACGTTGGTTTATGTTCATACCACCGACCATGGTCTTTTGACCGTCCGGTTGTTTGGCGAACATGACTATGCGGTTGATGAGGCCGTGTTCCTTAGCCTGACCGCGGAAAAGACCTTCCGCTTTGACGCAGAGGGTCTGCGTCTGCGGGCCTAAAGGATGCCGCCCCGACCTGTTGGCCGGGACGGCACGCGATCAGATGTCTTTCATCAGGCGCAGCGCGTCATAAATCGCAGCATGGGTGTTGCGGCTTTCGACAGCATCCCCGATGCGGAACAGCTTGAAGCCCTTCGGCCCGCCGTTGACGGTTTGCGGTTTGCCGGCGATCAGCGCCTCATAGTCCACCGCGCCAAGGTTTTCCGACTGCGGTTTCAGATCAAAGTAGATGTCATCCAAGGGCGCAGTGCCGTGGTTGACGATGATCTGGTCAAAGTTCCGCTCCTGACCAAGATCCATGTAATCGGAATCGATCACGGCGGTCAGTTGGTTGCCGGTTTTCTTCACGCCGGACAGACGATAGGTCACCGTGAAGGTTACCTTCTTGTCCTGCAATGCGCGCATGTAAGGCACAAGGTTCATCGCCATGACTTCGGGCGCAAAGGCGCGGTCAGGGGTCATCACCTCTACCGTCGAACCCGCCTCGGCCAGAAGCTGTGCAGCCTGCAGGGCAGAGTGGTCGCCCGCATCATCGAACAGCAACACGTTCTGCCCCGGCTTCACATCGCCTGACAAAATGTCCCAAGCATTGACGGTCAGTTCATTACCAAAGGCCAGGATGTCCTTTTGCGGCAGACCGCCCGTGGCGACGATCACCACATCGGGTTTTTCAGCGACCACATCGGCAGCTTCGGCAAAGGTGTTGAAGCGGAATTCAACATCGCGGGCCGCGCATTGCGCCATCCGCCAGTCGATGATGCCAATCATCTCGGCGCGCCGTTTGGTCAGCGAGGTCAGGCGAACCTGACCGCCGGGCTGGTCGGCGGCCTCAAAGACCACAACCTGATGTCCGCGCTCTGCCGCGACACGGGCGGCTTCCAGACCGGCCGGGCCGGCCCCGATCACCACAACCTTTTTCAGGTCTTTGGCGGGCGTGATGGTGTGGGGCATGGTGCCTTCACGGCCCGTTGCCGGGTTGTGGATGCACAAGGCCATGCCGCCTTGATAGATCCGGTCAAGGCAATAGGTGGCGCCGACGCAGGGACGGATATCATCCTCGCGCTTCTCGACGATCTTTTGCACCAGATGCGGATCGGCCATGTGGGCGCGCGTCATGCCAACCATATCCAGCTGACCCGAGGCCACGGCATAGCGCGCGGTGGCCACATCGGGGATGCGGGCGGCGTGGAAGGTGGGCAGGCCCACTTCGGCCTTCAGGCGGCCTGCAAGGTCAAGGTGCGGGGCCGACTTCATGCCCTGAACCGGGATCATGTCAGTCATCGCCGGGTCGGTGTGGATACGGCCGCGGTTGATGTTCATATAGTCAACCATACCGGAATCGCGCAGCATTTTGCCCAGCGCGATACCGTCTTCGACGGTCGTCCCGCCCGCCTGCGCTTCTTCGCCGCCAAAGCGGACGCCGAGGATGAACTTGTCACCCACCCGCTTGCGGCAGGCTGCGAGCACTTCCATCAAAAGCCGGGCGCGGTTTTCCAAAGACCCACCATAAGGCGCGTCCATCTTGTTGGTCAGCGGCGAAATGAACTGGTCCAGCAGGTGGCCGTGGGCCAGAAACTCAACACCATCAAGGCCCGAGGCCTTCATCCGCTCGGCGGCATCAGCATAGTCGCTGATGATGCGCGCCAAGTCCCATTCTTCGGCCCGCTTCGGAAAGGCCCGGTGCGACGGTTCGCGATCGGTGCTTGCGGCCACGACCGGCAGCCAGTCGCCTTTGTCCCAGCGGGTGCGGCGGCCAAGGTGCGACAGCTGGATCATCACGGCGGCGCCCGCCTCGTGGCAGTCATCAGCCAGACGTTTCATCCATGGAACGACCTCATCCTTCCAGACGAGCAGGTTCGAGAACACCGGCGGGCTGTCGCGGCTGACAGATGCCGAACCAGCGGTCATCACCATGGCGACGCCAGCCTTGGCGCGTTCCAGATGATAAAGCCGATAACGGTCCTTCGGCATGCCGTCCTCGCCATAGGCGGGTTCATGACTGGTGGTCATGATGCGGTTGCGAAGGGTCAGGTGTTTCAGCTGGTAAGGCTGCAAAAGCGGATCGTTGGACATGGCGCTACCTGTTTTGGGGGCTGGCACAAGATTATTGCCTGCCGCTTACAAGTCAATCCAAAAATCGACAGGTGTGTCGAGTTTTGGGCCGGGTTGCAGCGGGGGGCTGAATTGCCTAGGGTCCGGGCGATGAACACGCCTGCACCCAATGAACGCGGCTGGCGCGGCTCGGCCGATCTCTGGCTGGATGCCGCCTATCATCTGTTGGTTGAAGGCGGCGTCGAAGCGGTCAAGGTGATGCCGCTGGCGGAAAAGCTAGGCCTGTCACGCACCAGTTTTTATTGGCATTTCGCGGATCGCGAGGCGCTGCTGGATGGGCTGATCGCCCGCTGGGAGCATAAGAACACCGCAAACCTGATTGCCCAGACCCAAAAGGCCGCGCAGACTATCGCCGAGGCCGCATTGAACCTGTGCGATTGCTGGTTCATGCCAGACATCTTTGACGATCGGCTGGAATTTGCGATCCGCACTTGGGCGCTGACCGACCCGCAGCTGGAACGGACATTGGCCACCGCGGACGCCACCCGAATCGCTGCAATCAAGGCGATGTTCCTGCGATTTGGCTATCCCGATGACGAGGCCGATATCCGTGCCTATACCGTCTATCTGACGCAGATCGGCTATATCTCGATGCGGTTCTCTGAACCGCTTTTGTCGCGCCTTGATCGGGCGCCGCATTATGCGTTGACCTTTACAGGTAAACTCCCATCTCCGGCCGAAGTGGATGCCTTCCGTGCCCGCCATGGCCTGTCGGGCCGGGCCAAGGGCGCACAAGCCTAAATCCCCGCTGCGGATCTAGTGGCTCTAGGCGTCGCGCTGGGCGATCCAATCATGATCCGGGTCATTCTTAAAGCGCCACTTGCGCAGCGGTCCCGCCATGACGTTCAGGTAATACATCTCATAGCCATAGGGCGCGCCGCAGGGGTGATGACCTTTGGGAACCAGCGTGACGTCATGGTTCTTGACGGCCATGGTTTCATCCAAAGACCCGTCTTCCGTATAGACGCGCTGGATGCCAAAACCCTGCGCGGGGTTGAGGCGCATGTAATAGGTTTCTTCCAGATAGGTCATGTTGGGGAAGTCATCCTCATCATGGCGGTGGCTGGGGTAGCTGGACCAATGACCCGCAGGGGTGAAGACCTCGGTTACCAACAGGCTGTCGGCCACGTCGCGCGCTTCCATGGCGATGTTGTTCACATAGCGGGTGTTGGTGCCTTTGCCGCGCGGGGTCAGCTCAATGCCATCCGGCCCAAGGCGCTGCGCCTTGTGGCCGCCTTTGCCCGGCGCGCGGCAGACCGCAAGCGTGCAAGGGGTGGTGGCGACGGCCTCCCAGCTATCGGCATTCGGGACATAAAGGCAGTGCGGCGGCGTCTTTTCGAACACATACATTCGGTCGCCGAGCTCGCCCCAATCCTGCCCCGAGGCTGTGATCTGCGCCTTGCCTTCGACGATCACCAGAATCGCTTCGTTGTCGCCCGTGGCCTCTGAGGCGCGTTCCCCCGGTGCCAACCGATACAGCGCAAAGCCGACATAGCCCCAGTTCGCATCGGATGGGGTGATGTCATGCATCTTGCCATGGGGGGCGGTGGGGTGGCGCAACAGGGTCATTTCCTGCCTCCGGGGTAAGCCATGAAAAGCGCGTTGAAGGCGTATCCCGTCAGCGCGGTGAACCCGGCCCCGAACGCGACGGAGCCGGTGGAGAAAAACCAGATCGCGGCGGCCATGGGGGCGGCCACGACAACCAAGCGGAGGGCGAGGGGCCAGTCAGGATTAAGCATGATGGCCACCTTGCGCGCCGTCTCAAGCCTTTACAAGACCCGCCTCTTTGGCCAGCCGCTTCAGCGTTGCCAGACCCAGCGTTTGATACAGAAGCGGGTTGCGCACCTTCGGGTCTTGTTCCGCTTCGATCACGATCCAGCCGTCATAGTTGTGGGCAGCCAAGATTTTCAGCAGCGGGCCGAAATCAACGCCACCCTCTTGGTCGCCCGGAACGGTGAACGCCCCGCCCACCACGCCTTGCAGGAAAGACCAGCCTTCGGCGCGCACGCGTGCCGTGATCGCCGGGCGAATATTCTTGGCATGGAAATGACGCACGCGGGCGGCGTGTTTGGTCAGCACGGCAACCGGATCGCCGCCGCCAAACGCGCAGTGGCCCGCGTCAAACAGCAAGTGGGTGTGCGGGCCGGTCGCGGCCATCAGGGCATCAATTTCCTCGGGGGATTCGACAATGGTGCCCATGTGGTGGTGGTACACCAGCGTCACACCTTCGGAGGCCAGATAGGCAGCAAATGCCTCAAGGTTCTTGCCGAAGGCCACCATTTCGGCGGGCGTCAGGCGCGCGCGGTCATTGACCGGCTTTTTTGCGTCGCCGTGAATGGCGTTCGAGGTTTCGCAGACAATCATCACCTTGCAGCCGTTGTGCTTCAGCTTGGCAAGGTGGTGCTGGCAGGCTTTGATCTCATCTTCGACCGAGCGGGTCAGAAGTTCGGTCGAATACCAGCCCGAGATGAATTTCAGACCATAATCGGCCAAAAGGGCGCGCAGGGCCTCTGGCTCATCCGGCCAGCGGTGGCCGTTTTCGATGCCGTCAAAGCCGATCTGGCGACCGGCCTCGTCCAGAATACGGGCGGTCGGGATATCGGCGCCGATGGTCTGGTCGTCGTCATTGGCCCAAGCGATGGGGTTGGTTCCGAATTGGATCATTGTCGTCGTTTCCTCGTTTACCGGGCTGACCCGGCGGACCTCAGTTCACCAGCCACTGACGGCGGGTTGCATTCTCATAGCCCGCGCGGGCCTCATTCACTTCTTTGCGGGTCGAAACCTCTGGCACGGCCACGTCCCACCATGTGCCACCTGCTCCGGTGCCGGGCATCGGATCGGTGTCGATCACGATCACAGTCGGGATGCTGGCGGTCTTGGCCTTTTGCATCTCGGCCTCCAGCTGGGCGATGTCTGCTGCTTTCACGACCTTTGCGCCCATGCTGCGGGCATGAGAGACAAAGTCGATATTGGCGGCGTTCACATGATAGCTGTCGTCCAGCATATTGTTAAACGGCGCCCCGCCGGTGCCTTTTTGCAGCCGGTTGATGCAGCCGTAGCCGCGGTTGTCGGTCAGCACCACGGTGAAGGGGATCCCCATCATCACCGCCGTCGCCAGTTCCGAGTTTGCCATCATATAGCTGCCGTCGCCGACCATGCAGACCACATCCTTTTCAGGTGCGGCCATCTTGATGCCCATGGCACCTGCAACCTCATAACCCATACAGCTAAAGCCGTATTCCATGTGGTAGCCACCCGCCGCAGCGCGCCACAGCACATGCAGCGCGCCGGGCATGGTGCCCGCAGCGCACATGACGACGGACTGTTTGCCGGTGTTGCGCTGAACCGCACCAATCACCTGCGCGTCGGTTGGCAGACCTGTCGTGTTCGGCGCGGCCATCAGGGCGTCGGTCGTCTGGAACCACTGGGTGCGGGCGCTGAAATCGGGGTCAGCAAAGCGGTGATCGCCAAGGGCGGCGCCGATCTTTTCCAGTGCGACCTTGGCATCCGAGACAAGGGCCTGCGCCCCGCGCTTGGCGGCGTCATAGCCGTGGATGTTGATCGACAAGAGCTTGCGGTTCGGTGCGGAGAACACCGTCCACGACCCGGTGGTGAAATCTTGAAACCGGGTGCCGACGCCGATCACCAGATCGGCTTCTGCCGCCAGTTTGTTGCCGCAGCCCGTGCCTGTCACGCCGGGAGAGCCGAAGTGGAGCCGTTCTTCCCAATCCACTGCGCCCTTGCCAGCTTGGGTTTCGACCATGGGAATGTTGTGGCGCACCGCAAAGTCGCGCAACGTCGCTTCGGCGCCCGAATAGATCACCCCGCCGCCGGTGACGATCAGCGGCTTTTTAGCGGCTTTGATTGCTGCCACGGCTTCGGCCAACTCGCGCTGGTCGGGTTCGGGGCGGCGGATGTGCCAGACTTTGGGGGTGAAGAATTCGACTGGGTAATCATAGGCTTCGGCCTGCGTGTCTTGGCAGAAGGCCAGACACACCGGGCCGCAGTTTGCCGGATCGGTCATCACGCGCATCGCGCGGGGCAGGGCTGTCAGGATATGTTCAGGGCGGCTGATGCGGTCGAAATAGCGGACCACCGGGCGGAAGCAATCGTTGGCCGACACGGTGGCATCGTCGAAATCTTCGATCTGTTGCAGCACCGGATCAGGCGCGCGGTTGGCGAACACGTCGCCGGGAATGAACAACACGGGCAGGCGGTTCACATGGGCCAGCGCTGCGGCGGTGACCATATTGGTGGCACCGGGGCCGATGGAGGACGTGACCGCCATGGCGCGCGTGCGCTTGTGGGTCTTGGCATAGGCGATGGCGGCATGGGCCATGGTCTGTTCATTATGGCCGCGCCATGTGGGCAGGATATCCTTGATCCCGTGCAGCGCCTCGCCCAGACCCGCGACGTTGCCGTGGCCAAAGATGCCCCAGACACCTTCGATAAAGCGGTCGCCTTCGGGCGTCATTTGTACGGAAAGCCATTTCACCATGGCTTGCGCGGCAGTCAAACGAAGGGTTGTCATGCTTTGTCTCCCATTGCCGAGCGGGCTTTATCCCAAATGCCGCAAAGGCGGCGGTATTTGTTGGCCATATCTAGGACGGCCTCTTCGTCGGTCAGTTTGCCGGCCAGCCAGCCTCTGGCCGCATCGCCAAAGATGGTGCGGCCAATGGCAAAGCCTTTGACCAGATCATGCCCTGCGGCAAGAGCCAGAGAGGCGGAGAGGCTTTCTTCCGACGCATCCAGCCCCAGCACCACGATGCCGCGCACATGCGGGTCGCGGGTGGTGATGGCGGTGCAGGCCGCCTGATAGGCCGCGTCCGTTGCAAAAGGCTCCAGCTTCCACCAATCGGGATAGACGCCCAGATCGTAAAACCGGCTGATCACCTGCGCCGAGGTGGTGTCGTTTACCGGCGCAACCTTGGACGGAATGATTTCCAGCAGCATTTCCAGACGGTTGCGGCGGCAGGCATGGAACAGGCGAAGAACGGTATCTTCCTGTTTTGCCTTGGTTTCCGCGTCATCATCGGGGTGGTAGAAGCACAGCACCTTGACCACATGTTCCAAGGGCCATTCTGAAAGACCACCGAAATCGGGGCCAATTTCAGGCTCCAAGGTCAGGGGGCGCGAGCCGGGCCACTCCACCGGATGGCCGATCCACAGACCCGTCCCGGCGGCGGCATAAAGCGCGTCGCGGCCAAGGCGGCTGTCGCACAAGATGCCATAACCGGGCTGGCCACCGGATACATCCAAGGCCGCTTTCAGGCACAATTCCTTGAACGCGCCGATTTTGGCCGGGGTTGCACCCTCCATCGCCTCAAGTTGCATGCGGTGGTCAAAGGCGAAGACCCGCATGGTGGACCAATCCTTGTGCCGGTTGGTCGCCCAATGCACCTGTTCCAGGGCGGCGTCTTTGCGCAGGGCCTTGGTGACAACGCCGCGGGACAGAAAGAATTGCAGCTCCTCCCACGAAGGATAAGCCGGGGTGCAGCCGTGACGCGACACGGCAAAGGCCCCGCAGGCATTGGCGTATTTCAGGGCGACGGGCCAAGGCTCGCCATCCAGCCAACCTTTCAGCAGGCCGGACATAAACCCATCCCCAGCGCCCAAGACGTTGAAGACTTCGATCGGGAATCCGGGGCCAGCCTCGCCGTCATCAAGGCTGTCGGGAATGGCGCCCGTAAAGGCGGCTGCACCCATCGGGCCGCGCTTGCAGACGAGGGTGGCCTTAGACACCGCCCGTACGGCGCGCAGCGCGGCGATGGTGTCGGTGGTGCCGCCCGCGATGTGGAATTCTTCTTCGGTCCCGACGATCAGGTCGAAAAGGTGCAGGGTGGATTGCAGCTTGGCGGTGACGGCGGCGCTTTCGATAAAGCGGCTTTCGCCGTCGCCATGGCCCGCAAGGCCCCACAGGTTCGGGCGATAGTCGATGTCCAATGCGGTTTGCAGCCCGTGCTTGCGGGCAAGGGTCAGCGCTTTCATCACCGCAGCTTCGGTACGGTTGTGCGACAGGTGGGTGCCGGTGGCGACAACAGAGCGAGCCGAGGCGATGAAGCCTTCGTCGATGTCGTCTTCGCACAGCGCCATATCTGCACAGTTTTCACGGTAGAAAATCAGCGGGAATTGCTTTTCGTCGCGGATGCCCAAAAGAACCAGCGCGGTCAGGCGGTCCTTGTCGGTGATGACGCCCTGAACATTCACCCCTTCGCGCGCCAATTCTTCGCGGATGAAGCGGCCCATATGCTCATCGCCCACACGGGTGATCAGGGCCGATTTCAGGCCCAGACGCGCGGTTCCGGCAGCCATGTTGCAGGGGCTGCCACCGATGTATTTCTGGAACGATCCCATGTCCTCCAACCGCCCGCCGACCTGCGCGCCGTAAAGATCAACCGAGGCGCGGCCGATGGTGATGACGTCGAGCGATTTCATGTGAGCCTCCAAGCTGGGCAGGTTAATGGAATAAATATTCCATTTCTGCGCAGAATGGAAGACTTCTTTCTATTGCAGCGGGCGCGGCGGTAAAGGCCGCAAGACCAAGGGGTCAGCCCAGATCGACACATAAATCTCTGGCCCTTCGGGGCCGCACAGATGTTCAGGTGTCAGGCCGACGATTCGCACCCGCATCGGGGCGCCATTGCGAATGGCGGGGGCCAGGATCTTGGCTATAACCGGGCCAAGATGGCCCAATGCTGCCTGCTTCCGATAGGGGATAAGCCCAAGGTAGCGGCGCGTCACCTCGGCTGTCAGGGTGACGTCGCCGGTTTCGGTAAGGTGCAGGTGGGCAGCATCCCCGATGCACAGGCCCGACTTTCCGATATGGCAGCGCAATCCCAGAACGGGGGTTTTGGGCAAAACGGGGTGCAAGGTTTCGATCATCGGCGCGCTCCTGTGACGGTGGTGCGATCAGGCGCGGGCACTGCGCCTTCTGCAACCAAGGGCGGCGGTGCATTGCTGATACAATCTGCGATTTGGGCGGATGTTCGACGGTGTGGCCCGCCCGTCCGGCGATTCTTTGCCATGAGCGGAAAACCCCCGGCAAAATGCCGCGAAAGAATCGGGATCTGTCCATGATCCTTGGCATTGCAAAAGGCAAAATGCCTCCCCAGATTACGCGTGAGGCCATGGCGGCTGTGCTGGGGTTCCGGGCACCGCGAAGGCGCTTTACAAAGGAGAATGACCGATGAATTTGGAGAAATTCACGGAGCGGTCGCGCGGCTTTATTCAGGCCGCCCAGACCATCGCGATGCGCGAAGATCATCAGCGCGTCTTGCCTGACCATCTGCTGAAGACCCTGATGGATGACGATCAGGGGCTGGCTGCCAATCTGATCCGCAAGGCAGGTGGCGCGCCCGACAGGGTGATTGAGGCGATCAATACGTCCATCGCTAAGCTGCCCAAAGTAACAGGCGGTGAGGGGAACACCTATATCGATCCCTCGCTGGTGCGGGTTCTGGACGAGGCCGAGGCCGTGGCCAAGAAGGCTGGCGACAGCTTTGTTCCGGTAGAGCGTCTGCTGACGGCGCTGGCACTGGTGAACACCCGCGCACGGGATGCGCTGACGGCCGGGGCGGTGAATGCCAACGGGCTGAACGCTGCGATCAATGAGGTCCGCAAGGGCCGCACGGCAGACAGCGCGAGCGCCGAGGACACCATGGAGGCGTTGAAGAAATACGCCCGCGACCTGACCGAGGCGGCAGCACAGGGCAAGATTGATCCGATCATCGGGCGTGATGAGGAAATCCGCCGCGCGATGCAGGTTCTGTCGCGCCGCACCAAGAACAACCCGGTGCTGATCGGTGAACCCGGCGTGGGTAAGACTGCGATTGCCGAGGGCTTGGCGCTGCGCATCGTCAATGGGGATGTGCCGGAATCCCTGCGCAACAAGAAGCTGATGGCGCTGGACATGGGGGCCCTGATTGCCGGTGCCAAG
The DNA here is from genome assembly GCA_937927675.1 of uncultured Paracoccaceae bacterium. Lineage (GTDB taxonomy): Bacteria > Pseudomonadota > Alphaproteobacteria > Rhodobacterales > Rhodobacteraceae > Tabrizicola_A. Next base: position 80,090 of record CALBSG010000160.1, read on the forward strand.
TATCGCGGCGAGTTTGAAGAACGCCTGAAGGCCGTGCTGAATGAAGTGACCAGCGCCGAGGGTGATATCATCCTGTTCATCGACGAGATGCACACGCTGGTCGGCGCGGGCAAATCCGATGGCGCTATGGACGCGGCGAACCTTATCAAACCGGCCTTGGCGCGGGGCGAATTGCACTGCGTGGGGGCGACCACGCTGGATGAATACCGCAAGTATGTGGAAAAGGACGCCGCCCTCGCCCGCCGGTTCCAACCCGTGATGGTGAGTGAGCCGACGGTTGAGGACACAATCTCCATTCTGCGCGGCATCAAGGAAAAGTACGAACTGCACCATGGTGTGCGGATTGCCGATAGTGCTTTGGTTGCCGCGGCTACCCTGTCGCATCGCTATATCACCGATCGTTTCTTGCCCGATAAGGCCATCGACCTTGTGGACGAAGCCGCCAGCCGGTTGCGGATGGAGGTGGACAGCAAGCCTGAAGAGCTGGACGCGCTGGATCGCCAGATCCTGCAAGGCCAGATCGAGGCCGAGGCGCTGAAGAAAGAAGATGATGTGGCGTCCAAGGACCGCTTGGAAAAGCTGGAAAAGGAACTGGCCGACCTGCAACAGAAATCGGCGGAATTGACCGCGAAGTGGCAGGCCGAACGCGATTCACTTGAGGTGGCGCGCGATCTGAAAGAGCAGCTTGACCGCGCCCGCGCCGAGTTGGAGCAAGCCAAGCGCGAGGGCGACTTCGGCAAGGCTGGGGAGCTGCAGTATGGCCGCATCCCCGGTCTGGAGAAATCGCTGGCCGAGGCAGAGGCGCGCGAAGGCGAGGCCTTGGTGGCCGAGGCCGTGCGCCCTGAGCAGATCGCCGAGGTGGTGGAACGCTGGACCGGTATTCCCGTGGCCAAGATGCTGGAAGGCGAGCGCGAAAAACTGCTCCGCATGGAGGAGGAATTGGGCAAGCGGGTCATCGGCCAGCATGCCGCCGTGGTGGCCGTGTCGAATGCGGTGCGCCGGGCGCGCGCTGGGCTGAATGATGAGGGCCGCCCCTTGGGCAGCTTCCTGTTCCTTGGGCCGACCGGGGTGGGCAAGACCGAACTGACCAAGGCCGTGGCCGCCTACCTTTTCGACGACGACAACGCCATGGTGCGGATCGACATGTCGGAGTTCATGGAAAAGCACTCCGTTGCCCGTTTGATCGGCGCGCCCCCCGGCTATGTCGGCTATGACGAAGGCGGGGTGCTGACCGAAGCGGTCCGCCGCCGCCCCTATCAGGTCGTGTTGTTTGATGAGGTGGAAAAGGCCCATCCGGATGTGTTCAACGTGCTGTTGCAGGTGTTGGATGACGGTATTCTGACCGATGGTCAGGGCCGCACGGTGGATTTCAAGCAGACGCTGATCATCCTGACCTCGAACCTCGGCGCGCGGGCCTTGTCGGAGCTGCCGGAAGGCGCAGATCCGGCGGGCGCACGGCATGAGGTGGAAGAGGCGGTGCGGATGCACTTCCGGCCGGAATTCCTGAACCGGCTGGATGAACAGATCATCTTCGATCGTCTGAACCGGGCGGATATGGACGGCATCGTCACCATTCAGCTGAAGCGTCTGGAAAAACGTCTGGCGGGCCGCAAGGTTACGCTTGAGCTGGACGCTGACGCCCGTGCTTGGCTGGCGGACGAAGGCTATGATCCGGTTTTCGGCGCCCGTCCGCTGAAGCGGGTGATCCAACGCCATCTGCAAGACCCGCTGGCCGAGATGATCCTTGCGGGCGATGTGCTGGATGGCGCAACCATCAAGATCAGCGCTGGGCCAGAAGGGTTGTTGATCGGCGACCGGGTTTCAGCCTCGCGTCGGACACGACCCACAGAGGCGGTTGTGCATTAAGGTGAGAAAGGGCCCCCAAGTGGGGCCCTTATTCTTGAAGCCCTCGCTGCCGTCGCCTAGCCTATCGGCGAAAGTGGGGGGCCTATGAATATCGTTGAAGCCAGCATTGCCGATCTGCGCGGCGCCTTGGAGACCGGTAAGGTGACGTCGGTCGCCCTCGTTGCCGCCTATCTTGACCGGATCGCCGCCTATGATCGCAGCGGCATACATCTGAACGCGGTGTCCGTGCTGAACCCGGCGATGTTTGACGATGCCCGCGCGTCGGATCTGCGGCGGGCGCAGGGGCAGGTTTTGGGTCCGCTCGACGGCATCCCCTATACCGCGAAGGACAGCTACAAGGTGCGGGGGCTGACCGTTGCCGCCGGATCGCCCGCCTTTGCCGGGTTGATCGCCAATGAAGATGCTTTCGCGATTCAGCGGCTGCGGGCGGCGGGTGCTGTGTTGATCGGGCTGACCAATATGCCGCCGATGGCCAACGGTGGCATGCAGCGCGGCGTCTATGGTCGGGCAGAAAGCCCCTATTCGGCCGATTGGCTGACGGCGGCTTTCGGGTCGGGGTCGTCCAACGGGTCCGGGACCGCAACAGCGGCGAGTTTCGCGGCCTTTGGTCTGGGCGAGGAAACCTGGTCTTCGGGTCGCGCGCCCGCCGCCAACAACGGGCTTTGCGCCTATACGCCGTCGCGCGGGGTGATCTCGGTGCGGGGCAACTGGCCCTTGGTGCCGACGATGGATGTGGTCGTGCCGCATACCCGGACCATGGCCGATATGCTCGAGGTGCTGGAGGTCATTGTTGCCGAAGACCCCGAAACGCGGGGTGATCTGTGGCGACGCCAGCCGTGGGTGGCCCTCCCGAAGGTGGCGGATCATCGGCCCGCCTCCTATCCGGCGCTGACGGGTTCCTTGCGCGGAACGCGGCTGGGGATACCTGCCATGTATATCAACGCCGATACATTGGCTGGCACCGGAGACTCACCGGGAATCGGTGGCCCGACCGGGCAGCGCATTGAAACCCGCGCGTCGATCATGGCGTTGTGGAAGACCGCGCGGGCAGCACTTGAGGCGGCGGGGGCCGAGGTGGTCGAGGTGGATTTCCCGCTGGTCACGAATTATGAAGGCGACCGTCCCGGTGCGCCGAAAATCATGACACGCGGACTGGTTGGTGCGGACTATCTGCGGCGCGAGATCATCGATCTTTCCGTTTGGGCTTGGGATGATTTTCTGCAAGCCAACGGGCAGACCGGATTGGACAATCTCGCCGCAGTCGATGGCGCGCAGATCTTCCCGCGTCCCAAGGGCGCTTTGGCTGATCGCTATACGGGCTTTGATGACGATATTGCGGATTATCCCCCCCAAGCCCGCGCCCATCCGCCGGGAGATTTCTGCGACATTCCGCATATTGCCGATGGCTTTGCCGGGCTGGAACAAACCCGCAAAGTCGATTTGGAAGACTGGATGGACGGCCTTGGCCTTGATGCCGTCATCTTCCCGGCCGTGGCCGATATTGGCCCGGCGGATGCCGATGTGAATCCCGTCTCCGCCGATCTTGCGTGGCGCAATGGCACTTGGGTGGCCAACGGCAATCTGGCGATCCGGCATATGGGGGTGCCGACGGTCACGGTGCCGATGGGGCGGATGGCTGATACGGGCATGCCCGCCGGTTTGACCTTTGCCGGGCGCGGTTGGGAGGATGCCAAATTGCTGGCGCTGGGCGCGGCTTTTGAGGCCTTGGGCTCGTTCCGCAATGCCCCGCCCCGCACGCCTGATCTGGGGCCGGTGGCGGCCATGGACCTGCCAAAGGATGCGGAAAGTCCGCTCTTGCAGGTTACGGCAATGGCGGATGGTGGGGGTATGATCCGTCTCGACATCCGCACGGACCGACCCATCGAGCTGCTGACCATCGACGGCAAGCCTGTCACAGGCCAAAGCCACCTTTGGCCGCATAACGCCCATGCCCACAGCGAATGGGAACCGCCGCGCGGGCCGCTGGTTATCGCCCGCTTTGCTGATGGGCAGGCGGCATTCGTCGCGGTCGATCAGCCCTGAGGTGCGGGGCTGGCGTCCAGCCGCAGCTCTGCGATGAAATCATAGATGTCGGATCGGTAAAGCCCGCGGGTGAACTCGACCGGGCGGCCCGAGGCAAGATATCCGGTGCGGTCGATGCGCAGCACGGCTTGGCCTGCCTCCATATGCAAGAGCTGGGCTTCTGACACTTTCAGATTGGCTGCCGATACCCGCTGCACGGCATGGGTCGGCACATGACCCAGCGCGCGGATGTGGTCGTAAAGCGAACCCTTTACCGCCTCGGGGTCGGGCAGGATGTCGGCGGGCCATGAGGAATATTCCAGCGCCATCGGCACCCCATCGGCGCTGCGCAGTCGTTCGATCCGGGCCACCCGGCCCGAGGTCATCAGGCCAAGCGCCTGTTGTTCGGCGGGGGTGGGGGCGTGCAGCCCTGCCGACAGGATGCGGCTTGTCGGCACCTTGCCGCGTTGACGCATGTAATCGCTGAAAGACACCAGCGTAGACTGCGAATTGTCCATTCGGGCGCGGGGCGCGCGGACAAAGGTGCCTGCGCCGCGGCGTTGCTCCAACTGGCCATCCTCGACCAATTGGCCCACGGCCTTGCGCACTGTGACGCGGCTCACTTGCGCAAGCTCGGCCAGATCGCGCTCGGGCGGGATCTGGGTTTCAGGCTTTAGCGTGCCGTCGGCAATGGCGGCCACCAGATGCCGATAAAGCTGTTCATAGCGCGGCCCGTGGCCCTCGCGGAACCAGATCTCGGGGTGAAACAGGGCATCGTTGCGGGGCATGCGGGCGCCTTTGCGGGATTTCCTCTATTGGGCCGCAAATCGCCGCTTCGGCAAGCGGTTTCAGTCCGCCTTGACGCCTGCGGCCAGTGCGGTGGCCGCCTTGGTCAGGATCGCCACATCGCCGCCAACCCCAAGGAAGGTGACACCCATCGCCTGATACCGCGCGGCGGTTTTTGGATCGAAGGTTAGGATCCCTGCCGATTTGCCCGATGCGATAATCGCCTTCAGCGTTGCATCAATGGTGTCCTGCACTTCGGGCGCATTCATGTTGCCGGGATACCCCATGTCGGCCGCAAGATCGGCCGGGCCGATGAACACCCCATCCACGCCGTCAAGCTTCAGGATTTCCGGCAGGGCCGCCAGCCCGGCGCGGCTTTCGATTTGCAGGATCAGACAGGTTTGATCGTTGGCCGTGGCGATATAATCCGCAATCCGGCCATAGTCCGACGCCCGCGCGACCGATGCCCCGACGCCGCGGATGCCGTGCGGCGGATAGAGCATCGCCTTGATCATCTGCGCGGCATGTTCGGCGGTTTCAACCATCGGGATCAGCAGGGTCTGCACGCCCAGATCGAGAAGCTGCTTGACCAGTCGCACCTCGCCCACCGGGGGGCGCACGACGATGCTGGTGCGGCTGCCGATTGCCTGTACTTGTTGCAGGATCGTCGGGATGTCATTCGGCCCGTGTTCGCCGTCGATGAGCAACCAGTCAAAGCCGACGCCCGCCAGTGCCTCGGCGGCGATGGGGCTGACAAGGTTCATCCAGATGCCATGCTGCACGGTTTTGGCGGCAAGGGCGGCTTTCAGGGTGTTCTTCGGTGCGGGCATGATGGGCCTTCAGGCAAAGGTGCAGGTCAAATGGCCAAAGGGGCCAAAATCGGCGTCGATATGGGCGCCGGATGGACATTCCATAGCACGGATAAAGCTGCCGGACAGGATGATCTGCCCCGGCTCGATGCGCTGGCCGTATTGGCCCATGCGGCGCGCCAGCCAGATGATGCCCGTGATCGGGTCATCCAGCACGCCTGCGCCAAGCCCGGTTTCCTCGACCACGCCATCGCGTTTCACAATCGCCCCAACCCAACGCAGGTTCATCGCGGGGTCATGACGCGCATTGCCCATCACGATGCCCGCATTGGCGGCATTGTCGGAGATGGTGTCGATGATGGTGCGGGTCTTGCCATCTTGGGTGCGGAGGATGCGGGTATCCAAAATCTCCAGCGCGGGGGCGACGTAATCGGTCGCGGCCAGCACCTCGTCGCGGGTCACCTCGCCATCCAGCGGGGCCTTCATCACAAAGGCAATCTCGGCCTCGATCCGGGGGGCAATGAAACGATTTGCCGGAATGGTGCAGCCATCGGCAAAGGCCATATCATCCAAAAGCACGCCCGAATCCGGCGTCGTGATGTTCAACTGCTGCTGCATGGCGCGTGAGGTCAGGCCAATCTTCCAGCCGATCACCTGCCGCCCCGCAGCCAGTTTGCGATCAATAAAGGCCCGCTGCACCGCATAGGCATCATCCATCGTGGCGCTGGGGTATTCGGCAGACAGCAAACCGCGCTGCATCCGGCTGTGTTCGGCCAGATAGAGACTGCCCCCGGCGGCGGCGATCTGATCTGGCGTCATGGAATAACCTCATCCGCGATTGTGTTGCGTAGTGTGCCGATACCTTCTGCCATGATCTCGACCACGTCACCGGGTTTCAGCCAGATCGGTGGATCAAAGCGCGCGCCTGCCCCGGTCGGTGTGCCGCAGAGGATGACATCGCCGGGAACCAGCGTGGTGAAGGTCGAGATGTATTCGACAATGCGCCGGAACGGAAACAGCATGCGCCCGGTGCGGTCTTGCTGGCGCACTTCGCCGTTTACGCGGGTTTCCAGCGCGATGTCGTCCAGTTGCGCAGCATCGGCAAACGGCACCAGCCAAGGGCCGATGGAGCCTGAGGCGTCAAAGTTCTTGCCCTGCGTCACGTTGAATTTCGCATGCCGCACCCAGTCGCGCAGCGTGCCTTCGTTGGCAATCGTCACCCCGGCGATGTGGTCATAGGCGGCGGCCTGCGAAATCCGCCGCCCGCCTTTGCCAATCACGATGACCACTTCACCTTCATAATCCAACTGATGCGATTCCGGGGGCCGGATCAGCGGTTGGTCATGCCCGGTAAAGCTGCGCGGAAAGCGGATGAACAGCGACATGTTCGGCGGGGCTTCTTGCCCGTCCTTATATTCCGCGTTGCGGTCGGGGTAGTTGACGCCGACGCAGATGATCTTTTCCGGGTCCGTCACCGGAATGGTCAGCGTCACCTGATCCAGCGCCAGTTTCGGCCCCGCAGCCTTTGCCAAAGCGGCCAAAGCCCCGGCTTCAATCGCCGACCGCATGGTGGGGTAATGCGCGGTCAGATCGGTGATGGTGTCACCATCCAGATGGCCCCAGCCGGCCTCGCGCCCGGTGGAATAGCTGACAAAGCGGCTCATGGTGCGATGATCGGTTGCGCTTTCAGCACCGCCTCTTTCGGTTCCAACCCGTTGAACAGGGAGCCATGCTCAAACCAACTGCGAGGGGCGGCGGCTCCCCAAAGGGTTTGGCGCTGCGGGTCTTTCAAGTCCCACTTAATCGGCTCAAGATCCGGGTCGACGGTTTGATAGTCGGAACAATAGATCTCAATCCGGTGGCCATCGGGATCAAGGATATACAGGAAGAAGGCGTTGGAAATGCCATGCCGCCCCGGCCCGCGTTCG
>CALBSG010000161.1 GCA_937927675.1 uncultured Paracoccaceae bacterium
GCGGCGCGCCTTGGCTGGGCTGGATCACCGACCTCTCGGTGAAAGACCCCTGGTTCATCCTGCCGGTGCTGATGACGCTGTCGTCGCTGGGCCAGGTGGCCCTGGGTGATCGTCCGCAGCGCGCGCGAGCGCGTCCGCAATTCCGGCTACAACCCGATGGCCGCCGAGCCCCTCGTCCATTACGCGCAGCTGCGCGTCGTGCTTGAAGGCGTCGTGACCGAAGGCCTCGGCAAGGCCGGCCGCACCGCCACGGCGCTGCGCACCGTCCTCTCGGCGCTCGCGCCGGGGAAGGGTGTCCGGGTCGACTTCCTCGACCTCGGCGAGCGCTGAGCGCGAGGAGACTCGTGCAGCTCGTCGTCGGCCGCATCGGCAAGCCCGAAGAAATCGCGGCGGGTGTGGTGTTTTTGGCCTCTGTTGAGGCGGCCTATGTCACTGGCGCGACGCTGGACATCAACGGCGGCGGGGATATGCTGTAAGGCAGCTAGACCTCTGCAAGACCATTGCCACGCGCCTTTGCCCTTGCTATAGGCGCGCGGGACGGCCCGACGGAACTCCGGCGGGAAACATTTTGACAGCCGGGAACCCTCCCGCGAACCGTGAAAGAGGAAGTAACATGAGCGACATCGCCGATCGCGTGAAGAAGATCGTGGTGGAACATCTTGGCGTCGACGCCGAGAAGGTGACCGAGAACGCCTCGTTCATCGACGATCTGGGCGCTGACAGCCTCGACAACGTCGAGCTGGTTATGGCTTTTGAGGAAGAATTCGGCATCGAGATCCCGGATGACGCCGCTGAAACCATCCAGACCTTTGGCGATGCGGTGAAGTTCATCTCCTCGGCCGCCTGATTTTTCAGGACAGGTTTACGGAACAGGCACCCTGCGGGGTGCCTTTTTCGTTTCTAGGCTTGCAGTTGGCGGGCCTTGAGCCATGATCTGCCAAAATCGGAGGGGATCATGGCAGGCAAGGGCAGCGCAGGTGGCGCTTTGGGCGCGATGTTCGGGGCGGGCGACGTGGCCGGCTTTATGGGGCTGCCAGAGGTCGGGCTGGACGATCTGGGGGCGGCGCAGGTGGTGGTGCTGGGGGCGCCGGGCTGCACGCCCTATCCGACGGTGGGATTTTACTGCGCCGGCGGGCCTGCGGCCATTCGCGCTGGGGGGGCGGCCTATGCGGCCAATCTCGCCCATATGAATTTCGATCTTGGCGCGCCGGTGTTGCCGCATGGGGCCAAGGCCGTGGATGCCGGCGATCTGGCCATGGTTGAGGCGGACGCGCCTGGAAACCGCGACCGGTTGCGTGCCGCCGTGGCACAAATTCTTGCCGCGGGCGCAGTGCCGGTTTTGATCGGCGGCGATGATTCCCTGCCGATCCCGATGTTGCAGGCCTTGGGGGCCCGGGCGAAAGGTGGGGGGCCGCTGACGATCCTGCAGATCGACGCCCATATCGACTGGCGCGACGAGGTTGGGGGCGAAACCTGGGGCCTGTCCTCGACCATGCGCCGGGCGTCAGAAATGGATCATGTCGCGCGGATCATTCAGGTGGGGCAGCGCGGCATCGGCTCGGCCCGGCCGGGGGATTATCAGGCCGCGCTGGATGCTGGCGTCACCTTTGTTCCTGCACGCGAGGTTGCGGAAACCGGGATCGCGCGTGCGTTGTCGCTGATCCCTGAAGGGGCGGAGGTGGTCATCTGTCTGGATGTCGATGCGCTGGACCCTGCCATCATGCCCGCGGTCATCGGCCGCACGGCAGGCGGGCTGAGCTATTGGCAGGTGTTCGAATTGATCGCCGGCGTGGCGGCAAAGGCGCGGATCGTTGCCTTTGACATGGTGGAATTCATGCCTGACCGCGACATTGACGGGCAGGGGGCCTTGGTGGCGGCCCAGCTTTTGGCGGGCACGATCGGCATTTTGGCACGGCAGGAGGCAGGGGCATGAGCGGGTTCAATCAACCTTTGGGTGGCAATGAGATGGCGCGCTTTGGCGGGCCTGCCACCATGATGCGGCTGCCAACGCAGGTGGGGGCCAAGGGGTTGGATGTGGCATTTGTCGGCATCCCGATGGATCACGGCACCTCGAACCGGTCTGGCACGCGGCTGGGGCCACGGCAGATCCGCGACGAGAGCCGGATGCTGCGGCCCTATAACATGGCGACGGGGGCTGCCCCTTTTGACCATTTGCAGGTTGCCGATATTGGGGATGTGCCGATCAACACCTTTGATCTGAAAAAGACCGTTGATATCATTTCAGATTATTATGACGCCGTACTGGCCGAAGGTGTTATTCCGCTGACCCTTGGGGGCGATCACACCCTGACTTGGCCCATTCTACGCGCCATGAAAAAGCGCCATGGCCCGGTGGCACTGATCCATGTCGATGCCCATGCCGACATCAACGACACCATGTTCGGTGAAAAAGTGGCACATGGTTGCCCCTTCCGCCGGGCTTGGGAGGAGGGCTGTCTGCAAAATGACAAGGTGTTCCAGATTGGTCTGCGTGGCACCGGCTATAGCCCCGATGATTTCGACTGGGGCCGCAAGAACGGTTGGACAGTCGTGCAGGCCGAAGAGTGCTGGCACCGCTCGCTGAAACCACTGATGGAGGAGGTACGCGCCAAGATCGGCGATGCGCCGTGCTATCTGTCGTATGACATCGACAGTCTGGACCCGGCCTTTGCGCCCGGCACTGGCACGGTGGAACCGGGCGGGTTGACGATCTGGCAGGGCTTGGAAATCGTGCGCGGCGCGGCGGGGCTGAACCTTGTTGGCGGCGATCTGGTCGAGGTTTCGCCCCCCTATGATCCGTCGGGCAATACCGCGCTGATCGGGGCGAACCTTTTGTATGAGATGCTCTGCGTGCTGCCCGGTGTGCCGCAGGGCGTGAAACGCTAGGGGAAAGTTCAGGGGAGCGGGGCTGCTGCCCCACTCGCTATTCCTCCTCGCCTGTGATCAGCACCAAATCGCCCGAGGCTTCCAACTCGCGCGCGGCATTGATGACGGCGGCCATCGCCTCGTCGGCGTCCTTTTCCCGCACCTTGCCGCGCGCGGCCATTTCTTCGCGCAGGCTTTGCGCCATGCGTTGCGACATGTTGGCCAGAATGAATTCCGCCGCGGCGGCCTGTTCGGCATTGCCTTGGGCGCCGGTCAGGGCAGTCACCAACACAGCCTGATCGACCAGACGGATGATCTTTGGCACATCCCGCGCCAAGACGCGGCCGGGCAGGTGGACAAAAGTGAAAATCGCCTTTCGGACTTGGGCTGCAAAACTGGCATCCTCCAGATCCAGCCCGGCCAGAACCTCATATCGGGTTTGCGCCCCCGAGGCGTTCAGAATGGCGCCGACCCGCTCCACCGGGCCAGCATCAAAGGCGCGGGCGGGCTGCTGATCCATTTGCGAGACGAGCGAAGCGCCGATCCGCCGCACGGTTTCAGGATCGACATTTCCGGTCAGCGACACGGCATAGGCCACGCGGCGGGCCTTTTCGCCCGGCATTTTCCCCAAAAGTTCCGCCGATTTTGCGACCGGCAGCTTCGACAGCATGACGGCGGCCACCTCGACGCTTTCTTCTTCCAGCACGGGCATCAAACGTTCCACGGGCAGCGAGGTGAGCCGATCCCAAGGGTCGGCCTTGGCGCTGGCCCCGGCAAGGCGGCGCAACCGGCTGGCCGCATTGGACGAGATATGTCCGTCCATCACCTGCAAGGCGCCTTCGATTCCGGTCGGAAAGGCCAGCCCGACCTGCTCTAACTCAGACAGAAAGTCTTCGACCACCTGCGCCAGCGTGCTGCGGTCCACCAACCGCATCTGGCCGATCTGTTCGGTCAGCGCGGCCTGCATATGGTCGGGCAATTTGGAAAGCGGCAAACCCGCCCCTTCCGACAGCAGGAACCGCACAATGACGGCGGCCTTTTCGCGCTGCGTCAGCGCGCGTGGCGCGCCCCCGGCCATCACGGCCCCGCCTTTGCCCTGTGCCACTGTCAGTTTGCCTGTCATGCCCATGCCCGATGATTCCCACGGACCCACCATGGCAGGGCGCGGTTAACAGGCTCTTGCCACCCCTCGCGTCAGCTCGATGGTTTCGGGGCGCAGATTTGCCGCACCTCGTCCCAAACGGCCCCTTGGGTGCAAGGCATCTTCGCCTCGTCATGGCAGCCCTCGGCAAGCACAGGCAGCGCTGTGAACGCGGGCAAAAAGCCAAAGATCGCGATAAAGGCAATGCGCTGTTGCATGGCTATCCCCTTGCGGGTTGCGCCCCCTTGGGGGCTGGACAGGGCGTTAGTAACTCAGTGTACGGCCGCTGCGGATTGCTTCGGCAAGTGCTGTTTCGGCCCAAGTCCCACGGCCGCCGCGGCTGCGGATTTCGGTCAACTCGGCACGGGCCAGATCCAGCTCGGCCATTTCGACATAAAGTTGGCCAAGATAGCTGCGGGCAAGGATATTGTCGGGGTTGACCCGCAGGGCCGTTGCATAGCCCTGAAGCCCGGCCTCTATCTGGCCTGCCTTGCGCAAGGCAAAGGCGCGATAGGTCAGAACGCGGTCGCTGTCGCCTTCGGTGACCGCGCCCAGCACCTCTAGTGCGCGGTCGGGTTGACCAGCCCAAGCCAATTCGCGCACGGCCTGCATCCGGGTGTCATTGTCCAGCCGACTGTCGGTGGCGTCGATGCAGGTCTTGGATTTTTCATCCCAGATCTGCGCCTTGGTGCAGTCTTTCGAGGTTTGTGTCGGTGTGGGGGGCGTTGCGTCTCCACTGCCTGCCGCAAAGGCCGGTGGGGCAGCAAGCACCAACGCCAGAGAGAGGATGGCATAACGCATGGCGGGCCTCCTTTGGATCAGGAAAGCCTAACACAAAATGCGGAATTTTGGCGCGGGATTTTGGCTCCCGCGCCTCACAGATCCGTTACGCGCCGAAAACGCGGGCGAAAATCGTGTCGACATGTTTGGTGTGATAGCCAAGGTCGAACTTTTCCTCGATCTCGGCAGGCGACAGGGCTGCGGTCACTTCGGCGTCGGCCAGAAGCTCGGTCTTGAAATCCGCGCCCTTTTCCCAGACCTTCATCGCGTTGCGCTGCACCAGACGATAGCTGTCCTCGCGGCTGACACCGGCCTGCGTCAGTGCCAAAAGCACGCGCTGGCTCATCACCAATCCCTTGAACTTGTTCATGTTCTTCAGGCAGTTTTCCGGATAGACGACCAGCTTTTCCACCAGCCCTGCCAAACGGTGCAGGGCGAAATCCAGGGTGATCGTGGTGTCGGGGCCGATGGCACGCTCTACGCTGGAATGGCTGATATCGCGCTCGTGCCACAGCGCCACGTTCTCCAAGGCGGGGGTGACCGACATCCGCACCAAACGCGCAAGGCCGGTCAGGTTTTCGCTCAGCACCGGGTTGCGCTTGTGCGGCATGGCCGAAGAGCCCTTTTGGCCGGGCGAGAAGAACTCTTCAGCCTCCAACACCTCGGTGCGCTGCATGTGACGGATTTCGATAGCAATGTTTTCGATGCTGCTGGCAATCACGCCCAAGGTCGCAAAAAACATCGCATGGCGGTCGCGCGGGATCACCTGGGTCGAGATCGGCTCGGGGATCAGGTCCAGCGCGGCACAGACATGTTCTTCAACCGCCGGATCAATGTTGGCGAAGGTGCCGACAGCGCCGGAAATCGCGCCAGTGCGGATTTCGTCCCGCGCGGCAACCAGACGTTTGCGGCCACGGTCCATCTCGGCATAAAAGCGGGCAAAGGTCAGGCCCATGGTGGTCGGCTCGGCATGGATGCCATGGCTGCGGCCGATGCGGACGGTGTCCTTATGTTCATAGGCGCGGGTCTTCAGCGCGGCCAGCACCCGGTCCATGCCTTTGAGCAGCAGATCAGAGGCGCGGACGAGCTGCACGTTCAGCGTGGTGTCCAGCACATCAGAGCTGGTCATCCCCTGATGCACAAAGCGCGCATCTTCCGACCCGATATGTTCGGCCAGATGGGTCAGAAAGGCGATGACGTCATGCTTGGTGACTGCTTCGATCTCATCAATGCGCGCGACGTCAAAGGTGACATCTTTCGCCCGCCACACGGCCTCGGCATTGGCCTTCGGAATCACGCCCAAGGCCGCTTGAGCATCGCAGGCATGGGCCTCGATCTCATACCAGATGCGGAATTTGGTCTGCGGTTCCCAGATGGCAACCATGTCGGGGCGGGAATAGCGGGGGATCATCGCATAACCTCTTTGGCGGGACGGGCAGGGACCGCATAGACCGCATGGGCAGAGCGCGCAAGCCGAAGTGCTTGGCGCAAGTGGTGATGGGGGGCAGACAGCCTGAACAGCCGCTGGTTTCCCAGCTTATCCAATCGTGTTCGCGTTGTGCCTGTCTTACCGCCTTTGCACGACCCATGCCTTAAAGGCCGTGTCGTGGTTCAGGCGTCAAGACCTGTGGCGCGGCGCGCGATAATCTGCCCCCTCTGGCTTGGCCTTGCAGCACATCAGTCTTGCTGCACTGTTTCCAGATAGCCTGCGATGTCTGCCCGTGCCTCGGCCTCTTTGCCCAGTTCGGGCATGGGGGTTTGCAAGGGCTCCATCTCGGCTTTGGAAAGGTCGGGCAGATGGTGCGCGATGCCCTTGTGGCAGTCGATGCAGGTCTTTTCGCCGGTAAACAGGAACTCTTCATGCGCGGCGGCGGCACGCGGGCTTTGGCGCGTGATGTCCATCGATTCCGCCGAATGGCAGTTGCGACATTCCAGCGAGTCATTGGCTTTCAGCCGCGCCCATTCGTGCTGGGCCAACTCAATCCGCTTGTCCAAGAACTTCTCACGCGTGTTGATGGTGCCGAAAATCTTGCCCCAGACTTCCTTGCTGGCCTGCATCTTGCGGGCGATCTTATGGGGCCAGCTATGCGGCACGTGGCAATCCGGGCAGGTGGCACGCACGCCGGAGCGGTTGGTATAATGGATCGTCGGCTTCAGCTCTTCGTAGACATTGTTGCGCATCTCGTGGCAGCTGATGCAGAAGGCTTCGGTGTTGGTCACTTCCAGCGCGGTGTTGAACCCGCCCCAGAAGACAACGCCCATGACAAAGCCGCCCATGGTCAGAAAGCCAAGGCTGAGATGCGTGGCAGGCTGGCGGATAATCCAGAGCAGGCGTTTGAGGAATTTGAACATCATTCCTCTCCGGTTTGCTGGCTGCGGACGTAATCCAACACCGCGTCGACATCGACGAAGTTATTCTTCACCAAGGGTTTCGCGTCAGTTTGGGTGACGTGGCACTGGGTGCAGAAATACCGGCGCGGGCTGACGGTCGCCAGCGTTTGGCCCTCACGGTCCATGAAATGGGTGACCGAGATCATCGGGGCCTGGCTGACCTCGACCGCGGTACGGCTGTGGCAGGTCAGGCATTTGTTGGCATCAAGATCGATCTGATAATTGTCGGTCTTGTGCGGGATGATCGGCGGCTGATCGGGATAGTTCCGCACCTGCCGGATGTCGGAATTGACCACATCCGCAATCGGTTCTGCCGTGGCTTCCTCATTGATGGGGGCCGTGAGGCGCGTTTTGTTCAGATCCTCGGCCACGGAAAACCCGCCGACGAGGATCAGGCACAGCGCAAGGGAAAGGCGTTTGATGATCATGATGGGCCTCACACGGCTTCGATGCGGACGGCACATTTCTTGAAGTCCGTCTGTTTCGAGATGGGATCGGTCGCGTCCAGCGTGACCTTGTTGATCAGGCGGCGGGCGTCGAACCACGGCACAAAGACCAGCCCGCGCGGTGGCTTGTTGCGCCCGCGGGTTTCGACGCGCACATGCATTTCTCCGCGGCGCGAGACGATCTTTACCTCAGACCCGCGGCGCAGGTTCATCTCTGTCGCGTCATCGGGGTGCATGTAGCACAGCGCCTCGGGAACGGCCTGATGCAGTTCAGGCACCCGTTGCGTCATCGACCCGGAATGCCAATGTTCCAGAACGCGCCCGGTGGACAGCCAGAACGGGAATTCGGCATCCGGGCTTTCGGCCGGCGGCTCGTAGGGCAGAGCAAAGATATTCGCCCGGCCATCCTTGTTACCGTAGAAATGGAAATCCTCGCCGTTCTTGACATAGGGATCGTGTTCGCCGTTGAAGCGCCAGCGGGTTTCCTTGCCGTCCACCACGGGCCAACGCAGGCCGCGCACCTCGTGATAGGTTTCAAAGGGGGCAAGGTCGTGGCCATGGCCGCGGCCAAAGCTGGCATATTCTTCGAACAGACCCTTTTGCAGATAGATGCCAAAAGCCTCGGCCTCGGCGTTGTGATAATCGGGGCTGATCTCGGTGGCCGGGAAACGGTCAACCTGACCATTGGCATAGAGCACGTCATACAGCGTCTTGCCCTTGTAGGACGGGTTCGCCTCTAGCAGTTCGGCAGGCCAGACCTCATCGGTGGTGAAGCGCTTGGAAAACTCGACCAATTGCCACAGGTCCGATTTGGCCTCGCCGGGGGCGTCGACCAGTTGGTGCCAGAACTGCGTGCGGCGTTCGGCATTGCCAAAGGCGCCTTCCTTTTCCACCCACATGGCCGAGGGCAGGATCAGATCGGCGGCCTGACAGGTCACCGTGGGGTAGGCATCCGAGACGACGATAAAGTTGTCGGGGTTGCGGTAGCCGGGGAAGGTTTCCTGCATCATGTTCGGCGCGGCTTGCATATTGTTGGTGACCTGCACCCAATAGCAGTTGATCTTGCCGTCCTTCAGATCGCGGTTTTGCTTGACCGCATGCGAGCCCAGCCAGTCCGGAATCGCCCCAGCGGGCAGTTTCCACAGCTCTTCGGCATGGGCGCGGTGTTCGGGATTTGTCACCTGCATGTCGGCGGGCAGACGATGCGAGAAGGTGCCAACCTCGCGCGCGGTGCCACAGGCCGAAGGCTGCCCCGTCAGCGAGAAGGGCGAGTTGCCGGGGGTAGCGATTTTGCCGGTCAACAGGTGGATGTTGTAGATCAGGTTGTTGGCCCAGACCCCGCGCGTGTGCTGGTTGAACCCCATGGTCCACAGCGACATCACCTTCACATTCGGATCGGCATAAAGCGCTGCCAGCTTTTCAAGCTGTTCGGCCGGAACGCCGGTCATCTCCACCGTTTTTTCCAGCGTGTATTCCGACACGAAGGCGGCGAATTCCTCAAAGCTCATCGGCTCCGAGACATTGGGATCTTTGGCATTGGCCGCCGCCTGTTCCCGCGGATCTTCTGGGCGCAGGCCATAGCCAATGTCGGTGACGCCGCGTTTGAAGTTCACATGTTTGGCGACGAAATCCTGATGTACCGCACCCGATTGGATGATGTGATTGGCGATGTAGTTCAGGATCGCCAGATCACTTTGCGGTTTGAAGATCACCGGAATATCGGCAAGGTCAAAGCTGCGATGGGTATAGGTGGACAGCACCGCGACCTGCACATGCGGATGGCTGAAGCGGCGGTCGGTGATGCGGGTCCACAGGATCGGGTGCATCTCGGCCATGTTGGAACCCCACAGCACAAAGGCGTCGGCGTTCTCAAAATCGTCATAGCAGCCCATCGGCTCATCAATGCCGAAGGTCCGCATGAAACCGGCCACGGCGCTGGCCATGCAGTGCCGCGCGTTGGGGTCGATGTTGTTGGACAAAAAGCCCGCCTTCATCAGCTTGGCGGCGGCATAGCCTTCCCAGATCGTCCATTGGCCCGACCCGAACATGCCAATGCCCTTGGGGCCTTTTTCGGCCAAAGTCTTTTTCCACTTTTCGGCCATCAGATCAAAGGCCTCGTCCCACGAGACAGGCTCAAACTCGCCCTCTTTGTGAAACACCCCGTCCCGTTTGCGCAGCAAAGGCGTGGTCAGGCGGTCTTCGCCATACATGATCTTGGAAAGGAAATAGCCCTTCACGCAGTTCAGGCCGCGGTTCACCTCGGCCTTGCTGTCGCCATGGGTGGCAACCACGCGGCCCGCCTTGGTGGCGACCATGATGGAACAGCCCGTGCCGCAAAAGCGGCAGGCCGCCTTGGACCAGGTCAGCTCTGCCAGATCGCGCTCTGCCACAAGGTTTTGGGCCGCTGCCGGAATGGGCAGGCCCGCTGCCGCTGCCGCGGCAATGACGGCCTGCGCCTTGATAACGTCGCGCCGGGTCATGTCGGTCATGGGGCAGCTCCTTCTTCGTCATTGAGGGTGTGGTGATAGACAAGCGCGGCACTGGCCACCCCGTCCATGAGTTGCAGGCGCGTCAGCGTCTCGGCGATGGCCGTTTCGCAGTCTGTCTCCATGACAAGCACCAGTTTGCCCGCCTCGTGCAGCGCGATTTCGGTTTGGGGCAGATCGCGCAGTTGCGCCATAAGCCCGGCCATCCGCGCGGGGGCGCAGCGCAGCACAAGGCTGGCGATATGGGTTTCGGCGGTCATGCGGCAGTCTCCGTCATGCGGGCATCGTGCAGGGTCAGGCTTGCGGTCGGACAGCTGGGCAAGCAGGCGGCGCAGCCTGTGCAGGCTTCGGCATTTATGGTGATGGCCCCCACCGGGCGTACGCGCAGGTCAAAGCGCAGCGCAGCGGTGTCACAGGCATCGGTGCAGACCCGGCAGGCGATGCCCGCGTGCAGCAAGCAACCTGCTCCAATTTCCACGGTGACAGGCCAAGGCCGTTCGGTCACATCGGCAAAAACGCCCACAGTGCAGGCCGAGGCGCAATCGCCACAGAAGGTACATTCCCGCCCGCCAAACCGGATCCGGGGAAGCCCTCCGCTCATGTCAATGATGCCTTCTCCGCAGGCCCGCGCGCAGTCGCCACAGCGGGTGCAAAGCGCAGCAAGCCGCGCCTCGACGGTCCAAGGCGGGCGGAACTCCGGTGCGGGTTTTGCAATCCGCCCGGTCAGCAGCTGGCGGCGGGACGGGTTCATCGCTCCACCTCAGCCCGTCGGAGGGCCGAAATACATCTGGCTCAACCAGATGACGAGACCAAGCGTCCCAACCCCGGCAAAGGCCAGCGCAGGGGCAAGAAACACCGCAAGGATCACAAACGCATTGCGCTCCTCGGCCTTGCTGGGCAGTTCGGACGGTTCCGACATGGCTGGCTTCACCTCGCGCGATCAGGGGCCGGGGGCTGATCTGGCCCCCAATCATCTCAGGGCTAATGCGATGGCGAAGAGTCGTCTTTGACTCAAATCAAGCAGCGAATATCCTTTGAGGCGATACTGGGGGACAAATGAACATTGTCCTGCCCCTTTCTTCTGGTTCGGTCCGTCGCGGGTCGGATGGTTTCAGGCCCAGTCATCGCGACAAATGGCTATCAATCGCCCCGGAATGGTATAAAGTTCAGCCCATGAAACGCTTAGAAAATCGATCTGTTCTTATCACGGGCGGTGCGCGTGGCGGCGGTGCCGCAAGCGCGCGGCTGTTCTTGGCCGAGGGGGCGCGGGTTTTCGTCGTTGACCGCGACGGGCATGCGCTGACCGCCTTGCAGCAAGATTTGGCGAAAACGGGCGCCGAACTTGGGATCGTCTGCGCCGATGTTTCGACCCCTGCCGGGGCCGAAGCGGCCTTTGCCGCGGCGAACCACTTTCTTGGCAAGATCGACATTCTGTTCAATCATGCGGGCATCATTCTGGTAAAACCCTTCTTGGAATGCACCCTGGCCGAATGGGATGAGTTGATGGATAACAACGCCAAATCGGCCTTTCTGATGACGCGGCTTGTGCTGCCGCAGATGCTGGAACGCGGCAAGGGGACGCTGATTTTCACCTCGACCACAGGGGTCCGCGCCGCCACCCATCTTGAGGCGCTTTATTGCGCGTCAAAAGCGGCGATGCACCAAATGGCGCGGGCGATTGCGGCGGAATATCGCGATCAGGGCATTCGCAGCAACCTGATCTGCCCCAGCTTTGTGCGCACCCAGCACGGCGAACATGAGATCAGCCAACTGCGCAGCTATGGCGTTCTGGCCTCGGAAAGCGATGTGAACGTGATGCAGGGCCGCATTTGCGAACCTGAGGAAGTGGCGGAGGTGGCGCTGTTTCTTGCCTCGGATGCCTCAAGCTTTATCAATGGGGCCGAAATCTTCGTCGACAACACCTTTACGGCGGTCTGAAGATGCTTTGGGGCCTTAGACCGTTGGAACCGCGCGCGACTTATGGCCTGGCTGTTGACCAGATCAAGCGGCAGATCCATGCCGGGCTTTTGTTGCCCGAAGAACGGCTGCCAGCGGAACGCCAGCTGTCCGACAGCTTTGGCATCAGCCGCGTCACCCTGCGCGAGGCCCTGCGGGTGCTGGAAGAAAGCGAATATATCCATGTGCGCCGTGGCGCGCAGGGCGGGCCGTTTGTGTCTGACGCCGATCGGCTGTCCACCTTGGCGCTGCGCCGCATCTCGCGCGCGCCTGCAGCCACCATGCGGGTCACCGAATACCTGACCATCACCCTGACGGCAGCGGCGGGATTCGCGGCTGAACGGCGCAACCCGGCCGATCTGAAACGCTTGCGCGAGGCCTTGTCGCTGATGTCGGCGGCCAATGACGGCCCTTTGCGCAAACAGGCTGAAACCTTGTTCCTGCTGGCGGTATCTGACGCCTCGCGCAACCCGCTTTTGGCGCGCGGGGTCGAAGATGCGCTGGCCGAACTGTTTCTGCCCTATCGAAATTTTGCCCCATCGCCCCTTTCGGCTGTCGAGCCCTATTCCGCACTCTTGGCGGCCATTGAAGGGGAAAACCACGCCCGCGCCACCACGGCGATGGAGGCGTTGAACCAAACCCTCTGGGGAAAAATCCGCGAGATCACACGCTCCGCCGCCTGACGGAGAAGGCAGGGCGAAAAACCCGCTTGACAGTGGCGTGTCGGATGTAATGGTATAAAGAGCAGACCATTGATCCATGCCATCGGAGGCACCATGAAAGATCAGCACCGTCCTCTTGCCCGTGTTCCGCTTGTTGGACGTTTGGCTGGGAAAATCGCCGTCATCACCGGTGGGGCGAATGGCATGGGGCGTGCGGCGGTACAGATGTTTGCCGAAGCGGGCGCAAAGGTTGCCGTGCTGGACATTGCCGCCGCCGCAGGCCGGGAATTGGAGGCCGAACAAACCGCGCTTGGCCGCGACGTGATGTTTGTCGAAACCGATGTCACACAAACCGCCGCCGTCCGTGCCGCCTTGTCCAAGGTGACGGCCGCTTGGGGGCCGATCAACACGCTGTTCAGCCATGCCGGCACCATCATCGTCAAACCGCTGCACGAATCCACCGATGAAGATTACGACCGCCTGATGGCAATCAACGTGCGTTCGGCCTTCATCGTTTGCCGTGAGGTGGTCGCACAGATGCGGGAAACCGGCGGCGGTTCTGTCGTCATCACCTCCTCGATCGGCGGTGAGAAGGGGTTCGCGCTGGAAAGCCTTTACTGCATGACCAAGAGCGCGGTGCTGCAACTGGCCCGGTCGATCGCTGTCGAATACCGCGATGAAGGCATCCGCGCCAATGCCGTCTGTCCAGGCTTTGTGAAAACCGCCCATGGGCTGCGCGAAATCGATGAGCTGGACGGCTTGGGCCAAAGCTGGAGCGAGAGCAGCCTTCACTCTGTTCAAGGCCGACTCTGTGAGCCCGAAGAAGTGGCCGCCGCGGCCCTGTGGCTTTGCTCGGACGAGGCAAGCTTTGTGAATGGCACAGCCGTTTATGTCGATAACGGCTGGTATGCCAAAGGGTGACCCCCAAGATTATGATAAAAAAGGAGAAACAGGGATGGCAAAAATGAAGACAATGATCCTGACTGGCACCGCCGCACTGCTGATCGGTGGTTCCGCGCAGGCGTTCGAGCCGGAATCGGACCAGCCGATCAAGCTGATGCAGGCCGATTGGACCTCGATGCTGGTGCATACCGAAATCCTCAACATCGTTCTGTCGACCTATGGCTACACCGTGGAAAAGGTGATTGCCGATGACAGCGCGCGCTACCCCGGCTTTGAATCCGGCGATCTGACGATTGCGCTAGAAACCTGGCAGACCACGCAGGACAAGGCGTTCAATGCCTCGGTCGGGACGGGCAAGGTGCTGGACATGGGCGAGCTTGGCCCCCATGCCCGCGAGGATTGGTGGTATCCGGCCTATATGGCCGAGCTTTGCCCCGGCCTGCCGGATTGGACCGCGCTGAAATCCTGCGCCGAGGCCTTTGCCGCGCCGGAAACCGCACCGAAAGGGCGTTATCTTGGCGCGCCGGTCGCATGGGGTGGCTTTGACGAAGAGCGTATTCAAGCGCTGGATCTGCCCTTTGAGGTGGTCCACGCCGGCACCGATGCGGCTATGTTCGCCGAGCTGAAATCGGCCTACGAACGCAAGGCGCCGATCATGCTGTGGGTCTATGAACCGCATTGGGCGCCGTCGGTGTTCGAGGGGGCTTTCGTTGAATTCCCGCCCTATGAGGACGCCTGTTATGCCGATCCGGCATGGGGTTTGAACCCCAACGCCGCGCATGACTGCGGCAAGCCCCAAGGCTGGATCAAAAAGATGGCTTGGGCCGAGGGCGAAAAGATCTGGCCCTGCGCCTATGA
This sequence comes from uncultured Paracoccaceae bacterium, assembly GCA_937927675.1. Classification (GTDB taxonomy): domain Bacteria; phylum Pseudomonadota; class Alphaproteobacteria; order Rhodobacterales; family Rhodobacteraceae; genus Tabrizicola_A. Next base: position 14,489 of record CALBSG010000161.1, read on the forward strand.
CATCGTGCGCAAGTTCACCATGGACGGCGATGAAGTGGGCAAGCTGGTCTACGAAGTCGATGTGAATGGCCGTTCGGTGGAAGATGTGGCCATGGAATGGGCCACCGCGAACGAAGCCAAATGGCGCGAATGGTCGGCCTGCGCGGCAAACTGATCGTCAAATTGATCGATGTGGGGCGCCGGTTCGCTGGCGCCCAAATCTTCCTGAAGGATGACTTGCAAGATGGCATCTGACGCGCTGCGCGGCAAAGGCTTTGGCTGGGTCTATGGGGCCGCCTCTGTGGTGGTCTTTTTGGCGGTTTCGATCTTGGTGTTGCCATCGGACTTTGCGGGCAGCCCCAATGCCCCATGGCTGGGTGTTGCGGCTTGGGTCGATCGGGCAATGACTTGGCTCGTGCGTGACGCGAGCATCGGCGGGCTTGCGCTGTCGGATCTGACCCGTGCCTTGGCCGCCGCCGCCCAAGCCCCGATTGAGGCGATGCAAAAGGTCTTGGCCGAAGGCTGGGTCACTGGCGCCGGGTTTAACAAAACCCAAATCTTGCCACCGATGAGCTGGCTTGGCCTGACACTGGGCTGCGCCTTTGTCGCCTATCGGTTGGCCGGACCGGCCCTTGCCATCTTTGCTGTGGTTTCAGGGCTTTATCTGGCGTCCTTCGGTCTTTGGATCTCGGCGATGATGACGCTGGCATCGGTGCTGTTCTGTGTGCTGGTGGCGCTTCTTCTGGGGCTGGCATTGGGCATCCGGGCGCATCGCGCCCCTCATATCGAGCCGGTTGTGCGGGCGATCATGAACGTCATGCAGACGGTGCCGATCTTTTCTTATCTGTTGCCCACGCTTTTGTTGTTCGGCTACGGCCCGAGTGCGGCGCTTTTCGCCACGGTGGCCTATGCCATGCCGCCCATGGTGCATGCGACGGTCCTCGCCTTGCAAGCGGTGCCATCTGACACGCTGGATCTGGCGCGGATGACCGGGTGCAGCCGGCGTCAGACGCTGTGGCGGGTTGAACTGCCGGTTGCCATGCCGCGGCTGGCGATCGGGTTGAACCAAGTTGTCATGATGACGCTGAACATGGTGATTATTGCCTCGATGATCGGCGCGGGCGGGCTTGGCTATGATGTGCTGCGCGCCCTGCGGCGACTGGATTTCGGGGCGGCCTTTGAGGCGGGCATGGCGATTGTGGTCTTGGCCGTCTTGCTGGACCGCATGACCCAAGCCATGGCACGGCGGCAGTCAGCGGGAACCACCGGGACGTCGGGCCTTCGCACCGGGATCATTCTGGCGGGGCTGGTGATCGTGCCGACCTTGGCAAGCCTTGCCGTTCCGGCTTTGGCCCTCTGGCCCAAAGCGGCCACGCTGAGCATCGCCCAGCCGCTGAATGATGCGGTCTCCTATATCAACCAACGTTTCTTTGACCCCTTGGACAGCCTGCGGACCTTTGCGCTGCTCAAGTTGATGAACCCGTTCCGTGACGCGTTGCAGATGTTGCCTTGGCCACTGGCGATTTCGGCCGTGGCGGTTCTCGCCGGTTGGCTTGGCGGACGCGGTGCGGCGTTTTCGGTTTTTGCCATGGGGCTTTTCGTCGTCGTCACCGGCTATTGGTCGGCCACCATGGGTTCGCTCTATCTGACAATTCTGGCGGTTCTTCTGTCGCTCGCGCTGGGCTTTCCCTTTGGGATCTGGGTTGCGGCAAAGCCCCGGATGCAACAGGGGGTTCAACTGCTGCTGGACACGCTGCAGACCCTGCCGACGCTGGTTTATCTGTTGCCCGCGGTCATGCTGTTTCGCAACGGTGACTTCTCGGCCCTTATTGCGATCGTGTCCTATTCGGTCGCCCCGGCCGTGCGCTACGCCATCGACGGCATGCGCCATGTGCCGCCCGAACGGGTCGAGGCCGCGGCCATGGCGGGCTGTTCGAAATGGCAAACCTTCCGCTATGTGCGCCTGCCTGCGGCGCTGCCCACCTTGCTTTTGGGGGTCAACCAGACCGTCATGATGGCCTTGTCCATGCTGGTGATCGCGGCCCTTGTTGGCACACGTGAATTGGGTCAGCAGGTGTTCACATCCCTGTCGCAAGGCCTTGCTGGCCCCGGCATCGTGGCGGGCCTTTGTGTCGCCTGTCTCGCCCTTATCATCGATACGCTTTTGAAAGCCGCCGCTGCGCGCGCGGTGCAACGCAACGGGGTCGCCCATGACTAATTTTGGTTCCTCTGCACCGGTCGCCTTGTCGGTGTCCAATGTCTGGAAGGTCTTTGGCCGCGACCACGGCAGTTTCAAATCCCGCCCCGCATCGGCGCGAACCGCCGAGGCAATGGCGAAAGATCACCTTGTCGGTGCCGTACAGGCGGCCAGCTTTGACATCCGCAAAGGCGAAGTCTTTGTCATCATGGGGCTTTCAGGGTCGGGAAAATCGACACTGTTGCGCTGTCTGACCCGGTTGATCGAACCGAGCGAGGGCGAGATCCGCTTTGACGGGCAGGATATTCTGTCGCTGAATGAAACGGCGTTGGCCGATCTTCGGCGGCGCAAGATGGGCATGGTGTTTCAGCATTTTGCGCTTTTGCCCAATCGCACGGTTCTGGGCAACATCGCCTTCCCGCTGGAGGTGCAGGGCATCGCCCGTGCACAGGCCGAGGATCGGGCGCGCGAGTTGGTCAGCCTTGTCGGCCTGTCGGGGCGTGAAAGCCGTTTGCCGTCGGAATTGTCGGGCGGCCAACAGCAACGCGTTGGCATTGCCCGCTCTTTGGCGACCAATCCTGACTTTTGGTTCCTTGACGAGCCGTTTTCGGCGCTGGACCCGCTGATCCGCGCCGATCTGCAAGACGAGGTTCAACGCTTGCAGCGCGAACATTCGCGCACGGCGGTTTTTGTGACCCATGATCTGGACGAGGCCATTCGACTGGCGGATCGCATCGCCATCATGGAAAACGGGCGCATCGTGCAAATCGGCACGGCCGAGGATCTGGTGACGCGTCCGGCAACGGATTATGTGCGCCGCTTTGTCGCCAAGGTGCCGCCCGCACGTGTGATCTGCGCGTCGTCTTTGATAAAGGCACCGGTCGCGGCCGTGTCGGGTCTGACCGTCTCGGGCGATGCCACGATTGCCGACATCGCGTCCAAAATCGTTGCCGACGCGGGGGAGATCACCGTTGTTGATCCTATGGGCAAACCCATTGGGCTGCTTGATCGGCAAAAGGCCCTTGAAACGATGGCGATGAAAATCTGACGGCGGTGTAACGACTGGCGCTGCGGGTGATCCGCGGCGCTGCACCAACAGGTTTGAACACGGCGCGCTGCCTGCCGGTGATCGAACGTTTAGGCCGCCGGTGAAGCCGGTCGGTCCTTCCCTTGATATCCGCTCTGTGACCTTGCCCCGCCGCTGCGCATGGGGTCGGGGGGGATGGTGTCAGTCCAGCCGTAAGGCTTGATCTGATCATGAATTAAAAGCGACGGAGTGTGACGCAAATGAACTGGACAACTGTGTCCAGTTAGCCTGAATGTATCTCATCGAATGCGGGAGGGCTTCCATGAAAGCGCAATATCGGGCGGTGGTGATCGGGGGTGGGGTGGTCGGTGCCTCGGTGCTGTACCATCTGGCGAAATTCGGCTGGTCCGATGTCGCGCTGATCGAACGGGCGGAGCTGACCGCCGGGTCGACATGGCACGCCGCGGCAGGCTTTCACGCGCTGAACGCCGATCCGAACATCGCGGCGCTGCAAGATTATACTATCCGGCTTTACCCTGAAATCGAGGCCGAAAGCGGCCAGTCCTGCGGTTTGCACCTGACGGGCGGCGTCACCTTTGCCAGCGACCCCGATCGGTGGGAGTGGTTGCAATCGGCTTGGGCTGTCTTTCAGGCCATCGGCATCGAAACCTCGCGCCTTGTGACACCGGACGAGATTGCGGCGATGAACCCTTTGCTGGACATGACCGGCATCAAGGGCGGTTTGCATGACGTGGCCGAGGGTTATCTGGACCCGAACGGCACGACCCATGCCTATGCCAAGGCGGCGCAGAAACGCGGGGCAGATGTCATCCTGCGCAACCGCGTGCTGGCGATCACCCCGCGCGCCACCGGTGGTTTTGACATCGACACCGAACAGGGCCGCATCTTTGCCGAGCATGTGGTGAACGCAGGCGGGCTGTGGGCGAAACAGGTCGGGCGGATGGTCGGGCTGGACCTGCCTGTAACGCCGATGGAGCACCACTATCTGGTCACCGAAACCATCCCCGAGGTGGCGGCGCTGTCGCAGGAGTTGCCTGTGACGGTCGACCTCGACGGCTTTTCCTATGCGCGGCAAGAGGCCAAGGGCTATCTGCTGGGCGTCTATGAACAAAACCCGCGCCACTGGCAGATGGACGGCGCGCCGTGGGATTACGGGATGGAACTGATCCCTGAGGATGTTGATCGCATCGCGCCGGAACTTGAGGTGGCCTTTGCCCGCTATCCGGCGCTGGCCAAGACCGGCATCAAGCGCTGGATCAACGGCGCGTTCACCTTTACCCCCGATGGCAACCCGCTGGTCGGGCCGGTGGGGCCGCGCGGATACTGGGTGGCTTGTGGCGTGATGGCGGGGTTCAGCCAAGGCGGCGGCGTGGGCAAGGCGCTGGCGGAATGGATGATCCATGGCGCGACGGAGCAGGACGTTTATGGCATGGACGTCGCCCGCTATGGCGGCTTCCATGCTAACCGCGAATATCTGCGCCAGACCACGGGGCAGTTCTATTCCCGCCGCTTCGTGATGACCTTCCCGAACGAACAACTCCCCGCCGCGCGCCCGCTGAAAACCACGCCCGCCCATGCCGCGATGACCGAGGCAGGCTGCCGCTGGGGCGTGTCATGGGGGCTAGAGGTGCCGCTGTATTTCGCGCCGTCGAAAGATTTCGCCGAACCCGGCACCCTGAAACGCTCAACCGCCTTTCCGGTGATTGCAGCCGAGGCGCTGGCCGTGCGCGATGCTGCCGGTTTGCTCGATATCTCGGGCTTTGCGCGGTATGAGGTGTCGGGACCGCAAGCGACGGCGTGGCTGGATACCCTTTTGGCCTGCAAACTGCCCGCCGCGGGCCGTGCGCGGATTGCGCCGATGCTGGCCGAGGATGGTCGCCTGAAAGGCGATCTGACCGTGTTCAACTGGGGCGACGGACGGTATTGGCTGATGGGGTCGTATTACCTTCGCAGCTTCCATCTGCGCTGGTTTGCCGATCATGCGCTGGCGGGTACCATGGTGCGCGATCTGTCGGATGATTGGCTCGGCTTTTCGGTCCAAGGCCCGAATGCCCGCGCGGTGATCGAAACACTGACTGGTCCGCTGTCGCTGCCGATGATGGGCTGCGCCGAGGTGGACGTGGGCCTGACCCGCGCCCGCATTGCCCGGCTGTCGCTGTCGGGTGAACTGGCCTATGAAATCAACGTCCCCGCCGCCTGTCACGCCACTCTGCGCCGTCAGTTGCTGACCATCGGAGCCGCCTATGGCCTGCGCGAGATCGGCTTTGCCGCGATGTTGTCGCTGCGGCTGGAGAAATCCATCGGCATCTGGAACGCCGAATACGGGCAGGGCTATACCCCCGCCATGACCGGACTTGACCGCTGGGTCTCTGATAAACCCGCCTTCATCGGGCGCGACGCTTTCCTTGCCGCGCCGCCCCCCGGGCGCAAGCTGGTGATGTTGCAGATCGATGCCGACGGGGCCGATGCCTCGGGGTTCGAGCCGGTCTGGCAGAACGGGCAGAAGGTGGGCTTTACCACCTCGGGCGGCTATGGTCACAGGGTCGGGGCCAGCCTTGCCCTTGCACAGGTGCGCGCCGATCTGGCCGAGGTTGGCACTGCGCTAACCGTCCATGTGGTTGGCCGCGAACGGGGGGCTACGGTGATCCCGCTGTCGCCCTATGATTCCAAAGGTGAAAGGATGCGCGCATGACCGAACCTTCCCGCCGCCGCCGCGACCGTAGCCCCGCGCCATCCCGCGCCGGTTACAGCCAGCTGCGCCACCCCTTCGCCCCGCAAGGCGCGTTTTCCGACGATGAAATCGCCAACATGCACGACACCGCTCTGAAGGTGTTGGAGAACTTGGGCATCCGTATCCTGCTGCCCGAAGCCCGCGATATCCTGCGGGCAGGCGGTGCCTTGGTGGATGATGACACCCAGATGGTCCGCATCGGGCGCGACATGGTGACGGCGGCCCTTGCCACAGCGCCGCGTTCGATCCGCCTGCGCGCCGCCGATCCCGCGCATGAGCAGGATTTTGCGGCGGGTTCCTTGCTGTTCATGGCAGGCTCCGGCTGCCCGAATGTCACCGACCGCACCCGTGGCCGCCGCCCCGGTTCGCGCGAAAGTTTCGTTGAAACCCTGCGCCTGCAACAAAGTTTTGATGTGATCCACATGCACGGGCCAAGTGCCGAACCGCAGGACGTGCCGATCCACCTGCGCCATTACGCCCTGATGCAAGAGCAACTGACCAACTGCACCAAGCCGCTGTTCGTCTATGCGCGCGGGCGCGGGCAGGTCGAAGAATCCTTCGAGATGATCCGTCTGGCGCATGGGCTGGACGAGGCGGGGTTCCAAAACGGCGTCTGGGCGACGACGGTGATCAACTCGAACTCGCCGCGTCAGCTGGATGTGCCGATGGCGCGCGGCATTATCGACTTTGCCCGCGCGGGCCAGCTGACGCTGATCACGCCGTTCTGCCTTGCGGGGGCGATGGCCCCGATCACGGTCGCAGGCGCGTTGGTGCTGCAACACGCCGAGGCGCTGGCAGGGATCACTTTGGCGCAACTGTCGCGCGCCGGAGCACCTGTGGCCTATGGCGGGTTTTCGTCGAACGTCGATATGAAGTCCGGCTCGCCCGCCTTTGGCACGCCCGAACATATCCGCGCCAATCTTGGTTCAGGCCAGTTGGCGCGGTTTATCGGCCTGCCGTGGCGGTCGGCGACGGGGGCGGCCTCGAATGCGCCGGACGCCCAAGGCGCCACCGAAACCGTCAACGCGCTGTGGGCGGCGATGCTGGCGCAGGCGACGGTCACCGTCCATGCGGCGGGCTGGCTGGAGGGCGGTCTGTCCTTTGGCTATGAAAAGTTCATCCTTGATGTCGAGGCGTTGCAAACCTTGGCCGAACTGTGCCGCCCGGCCGCCGCCGATACCGCAGCCCTTGCCTATGACGCGATTGCCGAAGTCGCCCCCGGCGGCCATTTCTTTGCCGCCCAGCACACGATGGAACGCTATCAGACTGCCTTTTACGCGCCTTTGGTGGCCGATCTGTCGAACCACGGGCTTTGGGTGGAACAAGGCGCGCAAACTGCCGATCAGCGCGCCACGGCGATTTGGCAGCGCGTTTTGCGAGATTTCACCGCACCTACTGCTTGTGCGGGCATCCAAGACCGGCTTGCTACCTTCCTTGCAGATCGGCAAAAGGCAGGAGGCATGCCGCCCGAGGATTGACCGTTGGAAGCCCCGATCAGCACCACCCGCGAAGACTGGATCAACACCGCGCTGCAAATCCTGATTGATCAGGGCGCGGGCGAGGTGAAAATCCTGACCCTTGCTGAACGCCTTGGCTGCTCACGGTCCAATTTCTACTGGTTTTTCAAGGACCGCGAGGCGCTTTTGTCTGCGCTTTTGGCGCATTGGCAGGCCAGAAACACCGCCGCCATTGTCAAACGCGCGACACTTCGGGCCGACCGGGTGTCGCAGGCCGTGCTGAACATCTTCGATTGCTGGGCCAATCCCGATCTGTTTGATGCCCGGCTGGATTTCGCCGTGCGAGAATGGGCGCGGCGATCAGATCAGGTCAGGGCAGAAGTGGCGAGGGCCGATGCCGAGCGGCTTGCCGCCATCACCGGCCTTTTCGCGCGCTATGGGGCCAGCCCGACAGAATCTGTCGTTCGTGCCCGGACGCTCTATTTTATGCAGATCGGCTACTACGCTATGGAGGTCCAAGAGACCCAAGCCGACCGGATGTCGTTGCTGGGTGACTACGTCCTGACCTTCAGTGGCGAAGCACCCTCCGACGCCGATATTGCGGACTTTATGGCCCGAAATCCGGCATGATCGGCGACGCAGTTTTTTCGGCAACCCGCAGCGCAAACCCGCCCGGAATGGCAGGCCGTCGCGGATCACCGTTGAGCAAGCGCAGACCCTGACGCCGCAAGCTAAGCCCCCTGGGCGCGTCAGTGCCTCACGCTACAGGCGCATGACGAGGGGTTAGTTGCCCATCAGGCGTTCGTCGAACGGATAGCGCGTCAGGTTTTCGCAGCCGGTTTCGGTGATGAGGATCTGATTTTCCAGCTTGATCGAGAAATCCCCAGCTTCCGGGCTGACCAGCGCTTCGGCGCACAGCACCATGCCGGGTTCCAGCACCGCATCAAAGGCCCCTTCGGTCCAGCCATCGGGGTAGTTCACATAGGGCCATTCATCGCACAGCCCCACCCCATGCATCTTGCAGGAATATTTCTGCGCCCAGTATTGATCGTCAAGTTTGTGTCCACCAAAGACCAGCTCCTTGATCGAGACACCGGGTTTCAGCCGCGCCTCATGGTCGGCGATATGGTCTCGGGCGTGGTGGAAGGCCGAGACCATCGCATTGGTCGGACGTTGGTCGCCAACCCACCATGTTCTTGAGATGTCGATACAAAATCCGTAAGCACCGATCAGGTCGGTGTCAAAGGCCACGATTTCGTTGTTCTGCACGATGCGCGGCCCACATTCCTGAAACCACGGGTTGGTGCGTGGGCCAGAGGCCAAGAGCCGGGTTTCGATCCATTCGCCGCCGCGTTTGATATTGGCTTTATGCAGTTCGGACCAGATGTCGTCCTCGCTCATCCCGCCCAAAGGCACCCCGATCCGGGTGGCGCGTTCCATCTCGGCAATCCCGGTTTCGCAGGCATGATGGGCGCAGCGCATGGCAAGGATTTCGTCCGCCCCCTTGATCGCGCGCACCCGTTCGGTGACCTCTTCGCCTTCTTCTACGCTAAAGCCGATGGCCTCTAGGGCGCGCAGCCCGTGGACCATGATCTTGTCCACGGCCAGACGGCGGTTCGTGCCCGCGTGGGCGCGCATGATTTCGTCAACTTGGCGCGCAAAATCGGCTGCCGCCTCGCGCCCTTTGTCGCCGGTGGAATTGTAAAAGAAGGTCGCCCCTGAGCGCAGTTCTTTGACCAGCGGGTTGAAGGTGACCAGAAACGGCGAGTTTTTGTATTCCCACATCACCATATGGCCGTCGGCGCACAAAAGGCAGGCGCGGAACGGGTTGTGGGTGTTCCACAGCTGCATATTGGTGGTGTCGGTGGCGTAGCGGATGTTCAGCGGATCGAACATCAAAAGCCCACCGTAATCGCGATCGACCAGCCCCTGCACCAGCCGCCGCCAACGATAGTCGCGCATCTTGTCAAGATTGGGCAGCGCCAGACCGGCGGCCTCCCATTCGCGGAAGGCCAGTTGCGTCGGCCCGATTTCGACCCGATCATTGTCATTCGGCGTGCCATCGCCCAGACGATCGGCGCGGGTGGGGTCGATCTTGCGGCGGTCCCGGTGGTAATCGGCCATGGTTGTCTCCCTTTGGGGGCAGAGTGTCGCGCGGGCAGGCGCGGGTGCTGCACCATCCGCGACAAAGGGCGTCGCAAATCTTGCGGCAGGCTAGACAAAATCCTTGCTAGGGAGAGCCCATGACAGCCCCGATCTTGCAATCCCGCCTGCCTTTTGCCTCTTGGATGGACCCCAAACTGGCCCGTTTGCCCGGTATCTTGCCGATCGAGGGCGAGGATTGGTTGCGGGTTGATGATGCCTTTGCCGGGCAGATGGCGGAACGGGACCGGCTTTTCGCCGAACGGCCCCAGTTGGTGCATGGGATGCTCGACAGCGCCCGTCCAGCAGCCGAGGAGCTTTACGCGGTGGTTCTGGAGCGTCTTGGCCGGACGGCGGGCTATCAGGTGGAGGCAGACTGTGTTCGCCGCCCCGATGGCGTCACGGTGCCGCTCGACCCAAGTCAGCCGATGGCCACGCTAGGGCGGTTGGTGCAGGAAGACCTGTGCCTGATGGAAAAACAGGGCGAGGAACATGTGTTGACCGCCGCCGCCTTATGTTTTCCGGCCAGTTGGTGGCTGCCTGAAAAGTTGGGCCGTCCGCTTTTGGGTATCCATCTGCCGGTGCGGGAATATGACGGCGATCTGGCCAAGCGGGTGCAGCGCCTGTTTGACGCGATCCGCCCCGAACAACCGCTGTGGCGTGCCAATGCGCTGGTCTACCGCGACCCGACCCTGCATCAGCCCCGGCGCGAGGGCGACCCGCGCACGGATCGGCGCGGCGGGTCTTATGTGCGATCCGAGCGCCAATGCCTGCTGCGCCTGCCCGAAAGCCGCGCGGTGGTGTTTTCGATCCACACCTATGTCGTCGATATTGCCAGCCTCAGCCCCGAGGAATTCGCCGGGCTGGAGGAAGCCCGGCTATAGAAACGACAATCCGGGCGCATTGTGCATAACCGTCGTTGCAAGCCCGGTCAGCACCATCAGATGGGCGGCAAGGCGCGGGTTCTCGCCTTTGACCAGACCATGGGCCATGGCCGCTGCCCCAAGCGGACCCCAGACCATGATAAGCGTGGCGTTCAGCGCGTGGATGGTCAGGCGCATCGGCGCGCTCAGGCGGGGTTCCTCTTGCACCATGGCCGCCCGCAGACGCGCTTGGGCGAATTCGTAGGGCGCCTGCACCGCCAGATCCGAGGGCGATGTGGGGTAGGGGGCATCGCTGTGGGGCGCGGGAATGTGACCCGGTCCGCGATCTGGCAAGGCATCGATCAGCAGATCCACCCATTCCTCGGACATTTGGCAGGCAATCTGGTGCCACAGCACCTCGTCGGTGTGGATGCGCGGTTCTATGGCTGCCACCAGCCGGTGGCAAAGTTCTTGGGCATCGGGCCGCATCACCGGCCGACCCAACATCGGCGAGGGGCCGACGGACAGGGTCAGAACCCCGCTGATCCCTTGGCCGGGTGTCGGGCTCCAGCCCAAGAGAATTCTTGTGCCGGGTTGGTCAAAGGTCACAACAGTGTCGCTGTCCCAACGGGCCTTGACCGGGTGGTCAAGCCAGTCAAGCAACAGTTTGTCGATTTCGCCGACCAATTTGGCGAAGTTCAGCGGTAGGCACTGGAAACAAAGCAACTGGGCAATAGTGCTAGATGAGAACGCTATCATGGCACATCTCCCTTTCTGGTTGTGCCAGCATTGCCCCTCAATTGTGCCGGGTTTCAGGAGAGTTTAAGGAAATTGCAGGGTATTGGTGGCCCTGCGTGAACAATATTCCGACATATTGCAGGGCGCTGGGTTGGCTGGGCATGGGCTGCAAAACAAAAAGGCCGCCCCCAAAGGGACGGCCCATTTTCTGCGGTATTTCCTGTGCTTAGCAGGAGTAATACATCGCGTATTCCACCGGGTGCGGGGTGTGTTCGTAGGCGTAAACCTCTTCCCACTTCAGCGCCATGTAGGCTTCCAGTTGCTCGCGGCTGAAAACGCCACCGGCCAAGAGGAAGTCCATGTCCTTTTCCAGCGATTCCAGAGCTTCGCGGAGCGAGCCGCAAACGGTCGGGATTTCGGCCAGTTCTTCCGGCGGCAGGTCGTACAAGTCCTTGTCCGAAGCCGGGCCCGGATCGATCTTGTTCTTGATGCCGTCAAGGCCAGCCATCAGAAGCGCTGCGAAAGCCAGATAGGGGTTCGCCGACGGATCGGGGAAACGGGCCTCGACGCGCTTGGCTTTCGGCGATTCCGTCCACGGAATACGAACCGCACCCGAACGGTTGCGGGCCGAGTAAGCCAACAGAACCGGGGCTTCAAAGCCGGGGATCAGACGCTTGTAGCTGTTGGTGCCGGGGTTGGTCAGGGCGTTCAGCGCCTTGGCATGCTTGATGATGCCGCCAATGAACCACAGCGCTTCTTGGCTCAGGTCCGCGTATTTGTCGCCTGCGAACAAGGGCTTGCCGCCCTTCCAGATCGACATGTTGACGTGCATCCCCGACCCGTTGTCGCCCTTCATGGGCTTGGGCATGAAGGTCACGGTCTTGCCATAGGCGTGGGCCACGTTGTGGATCACATATTTGTATTTCTGGATGTTGTCGGCCTGTTCGACCAGACCACCAAAAATCATGCCCAGTTCGTGCTGGCAGGTGGCAACCTCGTGGTGGTGCTTGTCCACCTTGATGCCCATGCGCTTCATGGTCGAGAGCATCTCGCCGCGCAGGTCTTGGGCTTCGTCAATCGGGTTCACAGGGAAATAGCCGCCCTTGTGGGCTGCACGGTGGCCCGAGTTGCCGCCTTCGAACACGGTGTCGGTGTTCCACGAGGCTGCTTCCGCGTCGATTTCATAGGAAACCTTGCGGGGGCTGACCGAATAACGCACGTCGTCGAAGATGAAGAATTCAGCTTCGGGGCCGCAGTAGAACGCATCGCCGATGCCGGAGGAGGCAAGGTAGGCCTCGGCCTTCTTGGCAATCTGACGCGGGCAACGGTCATAGGCTTCGCCTGTGTCCGGCTCGACCACGTCGCAATGCACGCAGAGGGTTTTCTCGGCGTAGAAGGGGTCCAGATAGACCGAGGTCGCGTCGGGCATCAGTTTCATGTCCGACTGGTCGATCGACTTCCAGCCCGCAATCGACGAGCCATCGAACATGAAGCCTTCTTCGAAGAAGTCTTCGTCGATGATGTCGACGATCAGCGTGACGTGCTGAAGTTTGCCTTTGGGATCGGTGAAGCGGACATCGACATACTCGATCTCCTCATCCTTGATCAGTTTCAGAGCTTTTTGAACTGCGCTCATCATGCTGCCTTTCGGTTCTCGGGTTTCGCTTTGGGCTTAGAGGGCCCGTTGATTACACAGCATCATCACCGGTTTCACCGGTGCGGATGCGGATGGCTTGTTCTACAGGCGAGACAAAGATCTTGCCGTCGCCGATCTTGTCGGTGCGGGCGGCGGCGATGATTGCCTCGATGGCGGTGTCGACCATGTCATCGGTCAGGACGACCTCGATCTTCACCTTGGGCAGAAAGTCGACGACGTATTCGGCACCGCGATACAGTTCGGTATGGCCTTTTTGACGGCCAAAGCCCTTGACCTCGGTGACCGAAAGGCCCTGAATGCCAGCTTCCTGAAGGGCTTCCTTCACCTCGTCCAGCTTGAAGGGCTTGATGATCGCTTCGATCTTCTTCACCTGACGACTCCCCGCTTTTGGTCCTGCCGTCATTCATCACTTCCCGAGGGCGGGGACAATTGGCTAGGCTGTCGGCAGGGCCATGCGCCGCAGCTTTTCCGGGCGTGCGCCTAAATTTTGTGCAAATGGCCGCGAATTTGAGCGGATTGCGAAAAGGTTGCCTGCAAAATGACCGAACTGCTCACCACCGCCCAAATGCGCAGCCTTGAACAGGCCGCGATTGCCAGCGGTGAAGTGACCGGGCTGGAGCTGATGGAACGCGCCGGAAAGGGTGTGGTGGAGGCGATTTTCGAGGAATGGCCGGAGCTGCGCGCCACCTCCCACCGCGCGGTCGTCCTGTGCGGCCCCGGCAACAACGGCGGCGACGGATTCGTCGTGGCGCGGCTGTTGAAAGAGTGGGGCTGGCAGGTGGAGGTGTTCCTCTATGGCGACCCCGAAAAGATGCCGCCAGATGCAAGGGTGAATTATCAGCGGTGGTGCGAGATGGGGGATGTGGCGCCCTTCGCCACGCTGACCGCCGCCGTCGACGCGCAGTCCAGACCGCCGGCAGATGTAACTGTTGACGCCGTATTCGGCATCGGCCTGTCGCGCCCGCTGCCCGAAGATGTGCGCGGGGTCTTCTGCAATCGCGTTATGAGCCAGCTTTCGGGGCCGGTCGTGGCCGTCGACGTGCCATCGGGGCTCTGCGCCGACAGTGGCCGCCCGCTGGAACCCCAGAGTGATCGCACGGAATGCAGGGACGCTGCGCGCGATGGATTTGTGGTTCAGGCCAGCCTGACGGTGACGTTTTACAGCCTGAAGCCCGGACATCTGCTGCAGGATGGCCCGCGCCATTGCGGGAAAGTCGTGGTGGCCGATATCGGCCTTGAACAGCAGGGCCAGACCCAGATGCGCCTGACTGCCGGTCATGTCGGCACACTTGGAAAGCGGCGAGAGACACACAAATACACCCACGGCTACGCGCTGATCGTCTCTGGCGATCACGGGCGCGCCGGGGCGGCGCGTCTTGCCGCGCGGGGGGCGCTGCGGATTGGCGCAGGGCTGGTGACGCTGGCCAGCCCGCCCGCCGCCATGGCCGAGAATGCCGCGCGGCTGGATGCCATCATGCTGCGTGCGGTGGCGAGTGGCGCTGGATTGGCAGAGGTTTTACAGGACAAAAGGATCAACGCCCTCTGCCTCGGGCCGGGGATGGGGACAGACGCGCGAGAGGCGGCGCTGTTGGAGGAGGCGCTGCGACATCGCGCGGATGCCCGCCCCATGGTGCTGGATGCTGACGCCCTCACCATCCTGTCCCAACACCCCGACCTGTTTGCCCGGTTGCAGGACGATTGCATCCTCACCCCCCACGCCGGGGAATTCGCCCGCCTATTCCCTGACATCGCAGAAAAACTAGCCGCCCCCGCGACCTGTGGCCCCGCCTATTCCAAGGTCGACGCCACCCGCGAGGCCGCCGCGCGGGCGGGCTGCGTGGTGCTTTACAAAGGCCCCGATACAGTGATCGCCGATCCGACGGGCCACGCTGCCATCAATGCCGCCGTCTATGACCGCGCCGCCCCGTGGTTGGCCACAGCCGGATCGGGCGATGTGCTGGCAGGCTTCATCACCGGGCTGCTGGCGCGCGGGTTTTCCCCTATCGAGGCGGCCTGCACAGGCGCATGGCTGCATGTAGAGGCGGCGCGCAGTTTCGGTCCGGGGCTGATCGCCGAAGACCTGCCCGAAGAAGTACCACGGGTCTTTCGGTCAATGGGCCTGTGATTTCATCTTACCCAAAATACTCCCCGCGGAGCGTCCGCGGCAGGCCGCAAGTGCCTCCGGCGCGGAGATTGGGGCCAGATTGACTGCAGGTCAGGCGTCAAGCTCAATCCAGATCGGCACATGATCCGAAGGCTTGTCGCCGGCGCGCACCTGTTTGTCGATTTGGACGTCGCGCAGCAGATCGGCGGCTTGGGCCGACAAGAGCAGGTGGTCGATGCGGATGCCGTTGTTGCGCTCCCACGCGCCGGCTTGATAATCCCAAAACGTATATTGGCCGGGGGCGGCATTGCGGGCGCGGAAGGCGTCGGTCAGGCCAAGCGCCAAAAGACGGCGGAAGGCAGCGCGCGAGGCGGGCAGGGCCAGCGCATCTGTGGTCCAAAGGTCGGGCCGGGCGGCGTCGGCGTCTTGCGGGATGACGTTGTAATCGCCACAAAAGACGGTCGGATCTTCCAGCGCCAAAAGGGCGCGGGCGCGTGTCTCCATCCGGGCCATCCAGGCCAGTTTGTAGTCATATTTCGGCCCCGGCGCGGGGTTGCCGTTGGGCAGATACAGCCCACAGACCCGCACCGCGCGTTTGCCGATCACCGTGGCCTCGATCCAGCGGGCCTGTTCGTCGCTGTCATCACCGGGCAGACCGCGGGTGACGTCTTCCAACGGCAGTTTCGACAGGATCGCCACGCCGTTAAAGCTTTTCTGCCCATGGGTTTCGACGCGGTAGCCCATAGCCTCGAACATCTCGCGCGGGAAACCCTCATCCACCGATTTGATCTCTTGCAGGCAGACCACATCGGGCTGGGCCGCCGCCAGCCAAGCGGGCAGCGCCTCGATCCGGGCTTTGATGCCGTTGATGTTGAAGGTGGCGAGTTTCATGGCGCTGCTCCGTTTCGGCGGAGCCTAAGCGTCGGCCAGAGCCCCGGCAAGGTCAGATCGAAAACGAGGTGCCGCAGCCACAAGAGGAGGAGGCATTGGGGTTTTCGATCACAAAGCGCGCGCCGATCAGGTCTTCGGAAAAATCCACCACGGCATTTGCCAGAAACGGCAGCGAGACGGGATCGACCAGCACTTTATGGCCGGATCTCTCGATCACCAGATCATCGGCAGCGGGGGTGTCCAGCCGGATGTCATACTGAAAGCCCGAACACCCGCCGCCCAAAACGCCAACGCGCAGCGCTTTGGACTCGCCCGTCAACTCGGCGATTTCGGCAAGCCGAACAAAAGCGCGGTCCGTGACGCGCGGATGAGAGGCGTCTGGCGGCAGGTTCATGGTTCATTCCCGTTCTAATCCCGTAGGAAGAATATAGGGTAGGCAGAAGACCTGAACAAGAACGGCCCTTGAATGTCCTTTGCCCCCTATGCCTGCCTGCCTGATGCCTCACGTGGGCGGCTCTATCCTGAAAGCATGTCGTCGTTCCGCAGCCCCTATCAGCGCGACCGCGACCGGATCATCCATTCCAGCGCTTTCCGGCGGCTGAAGCACAAGACGCAGGTCTTTGTCGAACATGAGGGCGATTATTATCGCACCCGCCTGACCCATTCGATCGAGGTGGCGCAGGTCGCGCGCACCATCTCGGGGGTATTGGGGCTGAACACCGATCTCGCGGAATGCATCGCGCTGGCGCATGATCTGGGCCATACGCCCTTTGGCCATACTGGCGAGGATGCGCTTGCGGCGCTGATGGCACCCTATGGTGGGTTTGACCACAACGCCCAAGCGCTCCGGATCGTGACACGGCTGGAGCGGCACTATGCCGATTTTGACGGGCTGAACCTGACCTGGGAAAGCCTTGAAGGCATTGCCAAGCACAATGGTCCGGTCATTGGCCCGAATGCGGATGAAAAGCATGCCGGTCCCTTGCCCTATGCTTTGGCCGAGGTGAACGCGCTGTGGGATCTGGAGTTGCACACCCATGCCAGCGCCGAGGCGCAGGTGGCCGCGATTGCCGATGATGTCGCCTATAGCCATCACGACCTGCACGATGGCTTGCGCAGCGGTCTTTTTACCGAAGAAGACCTGATGCAACTGCCCGTCACCGGCCCCGCTTTTGCCGAGGTGGACCGGCTTTATCCCGGTCTTGAAAAGATGCGGCGGCGGCATGAAGCGCTGCGGCGGGTCTTTGGCCGCATGGTCGAAGATGTGATCGCCGTGGCCCAAGGGCGGCTGGACGCCGCGCGTCCGCAGTCGGTGGACGAGATTCGCATGATGGGCACGACGATCATCCGGTTTTCAAAGCCGCTCTATCAAGAACTGAAGGCGATCCGTAGTTTCCTGTTCACCCGGATGTATCGCGCGCCTTCGGTTGTGATGATGCGGGCCGAGGTGACAAAGGTGGTCAACGGGCTTTTCCCGCTGTTCCTGTCGCGACCTGAACTCTTGCCCGCGGAATGGCGGCACGACGTCGAGGCGGCGAAGGATGACACCGATCTGGCCCGGATGGTGGCCGATTATGTCTCGGGCATGACCGACCGCTTTGCGCTGCAAGAGGGGCAGCGTCTGTTAGGTTAAGGCCAGTCCCGCATCGCGGGCGAGGTCGGACAAGACCGCACCTGTCAGGGTGCGGGCTTGCAAGGTTGCCCCTTTGGCCAGCAGCGCTTGGGCCATGGCGGGGCAATCGGCCAGATGGTCATCCATCTCATCGGCAAGGGCGGCGCGTTGGATCAGGGCTTCCAGCGGCAGGCGGCCGCCGCGGTCGGGGGCGGTTGGGCTGGCACCGTGACGCAAGAACCATTCGACCGCCGCAGCGCTGCCGCTTTCCAGCGCGATAAAAAACCACGGATTGCCCTGCCCATCCGTCGCTTGGGCAAAGCCCGGCCCTTGGGCATTCAGGGCGGGCAAGTCGCCGGTCATCAGCGCTTCGATCAACGCTTCGGCGGTCTCCGCTGCCGCTTTGCGCCGGGGAAGGGCGCGCAGGGCGACCCGCAGGATCAGCCCGGCCATAAAGCGGGCGCGGGCGAACCGGCTTGCCACGCGCGTCAGGCCTTGCGGGCGACCAGCGCCCAAAGCCCGGCCACGGCGGTGGAGGAGATCACGTTCCAGCCCGGCATGGAAATGCCCAACAAGGACCATGCCACCTTGTCACAGGCGGCTGGCGCGCCGACGTTGACGTCAGTGTTCAAAAGATCGCCCGCAGAGACACCCGCCAAGGTGTTGACGCTGCATTGCAACAGCCCTTCCCACCAGCCTTGCTCAACCCCGACATGGAACACACCAACCCCGGCCGAGGTCAGCGCGGCCAAGCCCGCAAGCGCGGCCAGCGCCCCATTCTGGCGCCACAGAAAGGCCGCCGCAAAGATCAGCGCCACCACATGCGGCCAACGCTGCCAGATGCACAGCACACAAGGCGCCAGCCCGCCGATATATTGAAAGGCCAGTGCGCCGAGCAAAAGCCCGACAGACCCGGCGGCGGCAAGAAGGGCAAGCGTGGTGCGCGACATGTTCGGCCTCAAATAAATTTTACCGTAACCCAGATTACGGCAAGGGCGGCAAGCAGCCCTCCGGCAATCAGGGTGAAGCGGCGTTCGATGAACTCTGCCATCGGCTTGCCATAACGCTGCAAGACCCAAGCGAGCAGGAAGAATCGCCCTCCACGGGCGACGATGGCAGAGAGGATGAACAAAGTCAGGTCAAACGACACCAGCCCTGACAGGATTGTGACCACCTTCATCGGCGGCAGATGCGAAAAACCAGAGGTGACCAGCAAAAGCAGAATCGTTCCGGTGCCCGTGGCGTCTTTCAGCGCCTCGAATGCGTCCATCTTGCCGTAGAATTGCAAGAGCGGTGCGGCAATCAGGTCAAAGGCGTAATGCCCGATCAGCCAGCCAAAGATGCCGCCCAGAACCGAGGTCACACTGGCAATCAGCGCAAGGCGGTAGGCGGTTTCAGGGCGGGCCAGCACCATCGGCACAAACAACACATCCGCCGGAATCGGAAAAACCGAGCTTTCGACGAAAGACACCACCCCAAGGGCCTTGGCGGCGTGGCGCGACGCCGCCCAACGCAGCGTCCAGTCATAAAGCCTGCGGAACATCGGTTTGGCCTTTCGCTGTTTGGCCCCATTGGCCATGCGCGACGGCAAAGGTCAAGCCGGGGACGGGGATGGGCGATTGCAACCTCAACTGGCAAAGGTATGATCGGGGGGTATTGGTTTTGGGGGACGAGTGATGGAATGGCGTGGACAAAAACAAAGCCGAAATATCGAAGACCGTCGCGGCCAGCGCCGGGCGGGCGGGGGAACGGCGGTGGGCGGCGTTGGTCTTTTGGCCATCCTTGCCATCGGCTACTTCTTTGGCATTGATGTCACCCCGCTGTTGACCGACCCCGGCGCGGGTGCCCCGCAAGGCCGTGCCGAATTGACCGAAGAAGACCGCGTGGCGGGCGAATTTGTCGCGGTGTCGCTGGGCTATACCGAGGACATCTGGGCCAAGGAATTCAAGGAACAACTGAACCGCCGCTACAATCCGGTGACGCTGGTGCTGTTCAAGGGGGCGACTGGCTCTCCTTGTGGGTCGGCGTCGGGGGCGACGGGGCCGTTCTATTGCCCGGGCGACAAGAAGGTGTACCTCGACACCGATTTCTTCACGACGATGAAAGATCAGCTCGGCGCGGGCGGTGATTTTGCCATGGCCTATGTGGTGGCGCATGAGGTGGCCCATCATGTGCAAGACGAATTGGGGATTCTGGGGCAGGCCAATCAGCTGCGCGGTCAGGTCAGTCAGACCGAAAGCAACCAGATTTCGGTGATGATCGAATTGCAGGCCGATTGCCTGTCGGGGGTCTGGGCGCGCGGCGTGCATGAAGAGTTCGGCGCGGTCGAGAAGGGCGATTTCGAAGAAGCGCTGAATGCGGCCCGCCAGATTGGTGATGATACGCTGCAACGCAACGCAGGCCAGCGCCCGATGCCGCATACCTTCACCCATGGCACCTCGGAACAGCGGGCGCGCTGGTTCTATACCGGCCTCGAAACCGGCGATCTCAACGCCTGCAATACTTTTGAGGCAGAACGTCTTTAACCGGCTTTCCCCCCGTTGACGCCGCCTTCGCGGCCGGATAAACGGACGGCGCTGGCCCGAGTGGCGGAATGGTAGACGCAGAGGTTTCAAAAACCTCCGACGCAAGTCGTGCGAGTTCGAGTCTCGCCTCGGGCACCAGCTTTCAAATCCTCTGTAAAACATTTCGCCATCTTCGCCGCACTGGGCGGGGGATCGCGCCGTTGTGATTCGGCGCTTTGCGGCCATGACAAATCCGTATCTGGCAAAGATTCCGGGCCATTGGCCGGATTGGCGCGAAGGTTGAAACAGCTTCGCAGCAAGTTTGTTTAAAATCTGGCGGGACGAAGGCAGCGGTCAACGATGGGCCTATCGTTTCGCAGGCGGAAACAATGCGCCGCAGGTCGGTTCGGTGCTTTTGGAAAGCTGCTTTTATCAAAAGGATTTACCGGAAAATCCGCGACCCGAAGATTGCGGAAACCGAAACAAAAGACCGGCCGTCCAGCGGGTATCTTTGCCATGATTTCGACAAGCTTGGGTGCGGTATCAAGAAGTTACGCCACATTCTTGTCTTTTTTGCTTCACCTGCGGACCGGGCAAGGCTATTCAACAGGAGTTCTTTTCGAAGACGTGTTTGGCCGTGGGGGCGGCTGTTGGTTGGTTGGCGTCGCAAGACGTCTTGGGTTGTGAAGGAATAAGCTGCCATTTCATCGGGTCACTGCGGGCCGGATGCGACATCTCAAATTTTATTGGGCATGAACGGGAATTTCCCCGAACGGTAGGCTTTTATCTCATCCCTCCGGCGACAGCAGGCATCTGGGCGCAACACCCGAGGTTCGGGTTGGCGTCTGTCCCTGCATCCATCCGGAGCAGGGTCCATGGTCGGGGGTCGCACCAGCGGTCCTGTGCTAGCGAGGATGAGATTATGCCGGTTTTTGCGCTTTATAATTTTGACGACGCCGACACCACCGCGCATGACAGCGCCTTGGGCAATGGCGCGCAGGACGGGCTATACGTCAACGGCGCTGCGGCCTCGGGTGGGCAGGTGGTGCTGGATGGCGACAATGATCTGGTCAAGATCTACCCCAACCCGGCCTTCCAGATGGATCGCGGCACGCTGGATATAAGCTTTGCCCTTGGTGCAGACCCGCTGACCGACACGCAAACCGTGTTGTCGCGTGACAGCACTGGCACCACAGACGGCGGCTATCGGATTGAAATTCTTGCTGATGGCGCGGTTGTTATCAGCCATGAAACCGCGAGCGGCGTTGAAACCTTTGGTACAGCCGCAGGCTTTGCGCATCCCGGCGACACCATTGATCTGAGCTATTCCTGGGATCAGGGCGGGACGGGCGGCCAATTGGTGATCGCCAACGCCACCACGGGCGCGGCCTTTGCCGAGCCTGTGCCGAACACGCTGACCATGGATATGTCTGGTCAGGGGCTGAACCAGCCTTGGATCATCGGCGCCGATCAAAGCAGCTCGGACCCGAATGCTCTGAACAACATTGACCAACATTTCCAAGGCATGGTCACCACGTTCCAGCTTTCGGACACCGTGGACAACCTGCCCGAACGCGACGGGATCGTACGTGGCTCGACCGGCGATGACGTGATCGACTACACCTATGTCGATCCAAGTGATGGCGACCGCGTCGATGCCAATGATGCGATCATTCCAGGCGACGGGCCGAACGACGACCGCGTCGAGGCAGGGGGCGGCAATGACAGCGCCCTTGGCGGCAACGGCAATGACACGGTGAATGGCGATGCGGGCAATGACACGCTTCTGGGCGATGGTCCGGGCGTTGCCGACAGCTATGACCGTGCTTACCCCGGCGATTACACCGCCGATGTGAACCCCGACAACAACCGCGACCTGCTGACCGGCGGTGCTGGCGTCGACATGCTTTACGGTGGCGACGATGCCGACACCCTTTACGGCGGTGGCAGCAATGACGCTGTCATGGGCGGTATTGATGACGACCTGATCTATGGCGGTGCTGCCCCGGGCGAAGTGAACAGCTTTGACGCAGGCGACAGCCTGGTCGGCGGCCAGGGTCGCGACACGATTTTCGGCGGCATCGGCAATGACCTGATCACCGGCGACGACAGTGCCGCTGGCACCCACAATGCGCCCGACGACGGCAGCGATCTGGATACCGAAAACAACCGCGACCTGTTGTCGGGCGGTGAGGGTGATGACCTGATCCGGGGCGGCGATGATGATGACACGCTGAACGGCGATGCGGGCAATGACGACCTGCGCGGTGGTCTGGACGATGATCTGGTCCAGGGCGGTGCGGGCAATGACCTCTTGATGGGTGAAGAAGGCAACGACGTGCTGAACGGCGATGCCGGCAATGACCAGCTCGTCGGCGGCACCGGCGATGACACGATGACGGGCGGCGGCGACCGGGACAGCTTTACCGGCGTCAATGCGGGCGACCGGGTGGATGGGTCGGAAACCGGCGACGACAATGACACGCTGGACCTGCGGGGCCTTGGCCCGCTGAGCGTGGCCTATGATCCGACCAATGCCGAAAACGGCACGGTGACCTTCCTTGACGGTGCGGGCAATCCGACCGGCACGCTGTCTTTCGTCAATATCGAAAACGTGCTGACCGATCCGAACCCCGGCCCGGATGCCAATCCCGATACCGCTGTGACCGATGAAGATGTGCCGGTCACCATTCCGGTTCTGGCCAATGACACCGACGGCAATGGCCAGCCCTTGACCGTGACCACCGCCACCGCGCCAAATGGCAGTGTGACGATCAATCCAAACGGCACCGTGACCTATACGCCGAACGGTGACTTCAACGGCACTGACACCATCACCTATTCGGTCCGTGATCCTGACGGCAACACCGCGACCTCGACCGTGACGGTTACGGTGAACCCGGTCAACGACGCGCCCGAGGCGATCGATGATGCCTCGACCACGCCGTTCAACACGCCGATCACCTTTGCCGTCATGGGCAACGATCGCGATGTCGATGGCGACACCCTGCGTCTTCAGGGCCTGCCGACCAGCCCGAACGGCACTGTGACGGCGAATTCCAATGGCACGCTGACCTTTACCCCCAATCCCGGCTTCACCGGGGCGGCGATGGTGACCTATACCATCGTGGACGAGGAAGGTCTGACCGATACCGCCGTCTGGACCATCACGGTCGAGGCCGCCGACCGCGACGGTATCGTGCGGGGAACCGAGGGGGCCGATGTGATCGACACCTCTTACGTCGATCCCCTTGATGCCGATCGGGTGGACGCCGGTGACGCGATCCTGCCCGGCGATGCCCCGAACGACGACCGCATTCTGGCGGGCGCTGGCAATGATACCGTGCTGGCGGGTCTTGGCGATGACTCGGTCGAGGGGGGGGCGGGCGATGATTCCGTGGCCACCGGTTCGGGCGATGACACGATCTATGGTCAGGACGGCAATGACACGCTCTTGGGTCAAGGCGGCGATGACGTGGTGATCGGTGGCAATGGTAATGATGTGGTGCGTGGTGGGGCAGGCGATGATCTGATCGACACCCGTGGTGATGCAACGCCCTTGCCCGATCAGGATTATCCGGGCCTTTACGGGGCGGATGACAATCCCAACGACGACCGCGACAATGTGCTGGGTGGCACCGGCAATGACACAATCCTGACCGGCGATGACGCGGACACCATCGGCGGTGGCTACGGCAATGATGTGATCGACGCCGGCTTTGACGACGACCTCATTGACGGCAATCAGGGCAATGACACCATCACCGGTGCAGAGGGCAATGACACCATCGACGCGGGTCAAGGCGATGACTTGGTCTATGGCGGCTATGGTCCCGGCATCCCCGATGTGGTGAATATTCCCGACGCCACCGATCTGCGCCCCGCCAATGGCCGCGACAGCATCGTGGGCGGTATGGGCAATGACACGCTGTATGGGATGGATGACGACGACACCCTCGCGGGCGGTGTGGACAATGACCTGATCTATGGCGGGATCGACGATGACTCGATCGGCGGCGAGATGGGCAATGACCGGCTGTTTGGGGACGATGGCAACGACACCGTCAATGGCGGGCAGGGCAATGACACGCTGACCGGGGGCGCGGGGCTTGATCTGCTGTCGGGCGATGCTGACCGCGACGATTTCCTGATCGGCTCACAGCTGCAGGGGGCCGGTGACACGGTCTACGGTGGCGCGGGGGGCGATGACTTTGACCGGCTGATCCTGACCGGCGCTGCCCCCTATCGTTTGGCCGGTGTGGTCGAAGACAGCGATGGCAATGGCATCGACGGTCGGGTGGAGTTTCTGGATGCCGATGGCAATGTCACCGGCAGCCTGAGCTTCACCAACATCGAAGAAATCGTGCCCTGCTTCACCCCCGGCACCCTGATCGCGACGCCGAAGGGGGAGGTTCCGGTGGAAAGCCTGAAGGCAGGCGACCGGGTCATCACCCGAGACAATGGTATTCAGGAAATCCGTTGGACCGGGCAAAAGGCGCTGGGCTGGAAAGAGTTGGCCGCCAACCCGCATCTGAAGCCGGTGCTGATCCGTCAGGGCAGCCTTGGCAATGGTCTGCCCGAGCGCGACATGATGGTGTCACCGAACCACCGCATGCTGGTCGCCAATGACCGCACGGCGCTGTATTTCGATGAACATGAGGTGCTGGTTTCGGCCAAGCATCTGGTGGCAGGCTTGGGTATTCAGGCGATCGACAGCATCGGCACGACCTATATCCACTTCATGTTTGACCGCCACGAGGTTGTCTTGGGCAACGGGGCTTGGACCGAAAGCTTCCAGCCCGGCGACATGACACTGAAGGGGATGGGCAACGCCCAACGCGCCGAGATTTTCGAGCTGTTCCCAGAATTGAAGACCGACGCGGGCCTGAATGACTATCAGGCCGCCCGCCGCACCCTGAAGAAGCACGAAGCGCGTCTTTTGGTCAAATAACCGGTTATGCAGCGCGGCCGGAGCCGCATCTTGCCTCCGGTTGCACGGAAA
Source organism: uncultured Paracoccaceae bacterium (assembly GCA_937927675.1). Classification (GTDB taxonomy): domain Bacteria; phylum Pseudomonadota; class Alphaproteobacteria; order Rhodobacterales; family Rhodobacteraceae; genus Tabrizicola_A. Next base: position 39,414 of record CALBSG010000161.1, read on the forward strand.
AGGGGCCCCGCAAGGGCCCCTTTTTCATGCCTGCCCAGAGCTTGCCGCAATTTGCCTTTTTCTTAACAAATCCGCTTCAATCTTAACCCAAAGTTCCCATCCAGAATTGCATCAAAGCCAATGCTCTTTCCCGTCGGGAAGGGGGCAGTTTGGTCTGTTCGAATGACACGCAGGTGACCACCGAGGTGCCAGTTCCGTTTCTGAAGACCTGCGCCGATCAGGTCTTGCCGCGCTTGCGGTTCGTAGAGCGGATCTGCCGAGGTGGTGGTCTTAGGGGTGGCCATTTGGCCGCGATAAAGGGTTAAGGGGTAAGGTTCATGGCGATTGCGAACGAGCTGACAATCAACACCACGGCCAGCGCACTGGACATGGCGCAGGCCATTTTTGGCTCTGGAATCACTGTCGTTTCAGCAGATTACAGCGGTGACACGTCGGCCTCTGGCATCTATTCCGGTGCTCTGTCGACGATCCCGGGCGTCGTCTCTGCAGACAGCGGCGTGATCTTGTCGACCGGCAATGTCGCAACCTTTACCAATTCCTCGGGCACCACCGACACCAATATGGCGTCAGGCACCGGCGTTGATCTGGCGGGCGGTGTCGATGGCGATGCGCAACTGAACGCGGTTTCAGGTCAGGCGACGTTTGACGGCACGATTCTGACCGCAGACTTCATCCCGACCGGCGACATGCTGACGATGCAATTCGTGTTTTCGTCGGAAGAATACCCCGAATATGTGAACGGCGGGGTGAACGACAGCTTTGGGGTTTGGGTCAACGGCCAGTTTGTCGAAGCCACCATATCGATTGCTGGCAATATCTCGATCGACTCGGTCAACCAAAGCAGCAACCAGAACCTGTATCGCGACAATACCGCCGATCAGTTCAATACCGAAATGGACGGCTTCACCTATGTCTTGTCCTTCAAGGCGCCGGTGACAGCAGGGGAGGTGAACACCATCAAGATCGGCATCGCTGATGGCGGCGATGCGATTTACGATTCTAACCTTCTGATCATGGGCGACAGCATCCAGACCTATGCGTTGGCGATGGATGACACGGTGCAGTTGACGGCGAATTCCAGCCGCACCTTCGACATTCTGGCCAATGACCGTGATCTGACGAATGGCGGGCTGACGATCACCCAGATCAACGGCACCGATGTGGTTGCGGGCCAGACGGTGACGCTTGGCACGGGCGAACAGGTGCGGCTGAACGCCGACGGCACGGTGACGGTGTTCTCCGATGGCGATATCGGCACCAATACGCTGAGCTATTCCATCACCGACAGCGCCGGGAATACCGATGTCGGCTATCTCTTTGTCAAAACCGTTGCCGCCGCCGGGCCAGACGGCATTGTCGAGGGAACGGCCGGGGCCGACCTTATTGACGGCACCTATCTGGGCGATCCCGATGGCGACCGGGTTGATGCCAATGACGGGCAGGGCGTCTCAGGCACCGTTGGCGATGCTGATTACATCATGGCGGGGGCGGGCAATGACACCGTCACCGCGGGGGCCGGCAATGACATCATCTATGGTGGCACCGGCGATGACAGCGTTTCCGGTGGCACGGGGGATGATTGGGGCGCGCTGGGCGCAGGCAATGACCGCTTCACCGACGATGGCACCGGCAATGATACGGTTTACGGCGAGGCGGGCGATGATCTGCTGATCGGCGGCGATGGGGCAGACCAGCTGTATGGCGGTATCCACAACGATACCCTGTCGGGCGGCGCGGGCAGCGACACGCTAGAGGGCGGCGACGGATCTGACAGTTTTCTCATTAGCGATGACGATCAGGCCGACAGCATCCTTGGCGGAGAGGTGCGCGGCGATCAGGATCTGCTGTCCTTTGGCAATAGCGTCACCAACAATGGCGTCACCATCACCGCCACGGGAAATGAGGCGGGAACCTATGCCTATCAAGGCAGCGCTTCTGGCTCCTCGGGCAGCTATGCGCAGATCGAGGTGATTTCCGGCACCAGTCAGGAGGATGTCATCAACCTTGCCGCCTCGGGCAGCGATGACACGATCTGGGGTCAGGCGGGCAATGATCTGGTCTATGCGGGGGCGGGCAATGACCTGATCGATCTTGGCGCTGGCGATGACACGCTGGGCGACTGGACGTCGGATGCGGGCGACGACACCATTCTGGGCGGGCTTGGCAATGATCAAGTGATTGCAGGCTCTGGCCAGGACTCGGTCTTGGGCGGTGATGGCAACGATATGCTGTTCGGCTCGTCGGGCAATGACACGCTGATGGGCGAGGCGGGCAATGACCGGCTTTACGGCGGCCCTGGCAATGACATTGCCTATGGCGGCGCGGGCAATGACACCTTGCAGGTGGTGGACAGCGATCAGGGCGAGACACTGTTCGGTGGGTCCGACACGGACCATGTGCAGTTTTCAAGCTATTCCTCGACGGCGGGGGTCAATGTCACCTTCACAGGTGCAGGTGCGGGCAATTTCGCCTATGTGGCCACGCCGGGCGCGGGCAGCTTTGCCGAGATCGAAAGCTTTGGCCTGACCGAATACAACGATACGTTCAACGCCACAGCCTCGACCACGGCGGTGACCATCGGTGCGGGCGGAGGCAATGACGCGATCCGGGGCGGATCGGCGGCGGATCGCCTCTGGGGCGATGCCGATGCCGATACGATCTATGGCGGTGCGGGCGATACCGTGGTGGGTGGCGAAGGGGTCACCACCGGCACCGACAATGACGTTCTGGTGCTGAACCGGGCCGATGTGCAGTCCATCGCCTATGGCGGCGGCAACAACGAGGCGGGGACGGTCACCTTTGTTGGCGGTGGCACGCTGAGCTTCAGCGAGATCGAACAGATCATCTATGCCGGGCCGGTTGACGGGCTTGCCTCGGGTGAGGTGATGGGGCCGGATTATACCGATCTGAACGGCGATCAGATCGATGGCACCGACGGCATCAATGACACCATTTTTGGCAATGCCGGGAACGATACGATCAATGCGGGCGCGGGCGCCGATCTGGCTTATGGCGGCGATGGCGACGACCGGCTGGACGGCGGGCCGGATGCGGCGAGCGACACGGTTTACGGGGGCGCTGGCAATGATAGCATCACCGGGTTCGGCGGCGATGATACGTTGCAGGGCGATGCCGGGGCCGACACGATCGGGGGCGGCACGGGCAATGACGCGATCTATGGCGGGGATGACAATGACCTGTTGCAGGGGGAGGGCGGCAATGACGTCTTCTCGGCAGGGGCAGGGAATGACGTCAGCTATGGTGGTGATGGCAATGACGTCCTGTGGGGCAATGCCGGGGCCGACACGCAATATGGCGGCGCGGGCCAAGACGTTCTGACCGGGGTGGATGCGACCGGCGGCTATCTGATGGATGGCGGCACCGGCGATGACACCTTCTACAGCGGTGGGTTCAACGACACCGTCTATGGCGGCGACGGCAATGACCTCTTGGAAGGCGTGCTTTACAACAACCTCGGCGACGATCTGCTTGACGCAGGCGCCGGGAATGACACGGTCAACGCGGGTGACGGCAATGACGATGTCGACGGCGGGGCGGGCGATGACAGCCTGTCGGGTGGGGCAGGTGCCGACAGTCTGATCGGCGGAGATGGCGGCGATCTGCTGGACGCTGGTACGGGCGACGATACGCTTTACGGCGACGATCCGGGGCAGGACAGCGCGCCCTTGCCCGGCACATTCACCTTTGGGCTGTTTGCCATCAATTCAGGCGGCATGCCGATCGACAATTGGGTGCCCTATGTCAACGGCACCTCGACCTTTGACGGCGCGGCCGATGCCACGATGGTCAGCGTCAGCGATGATGAGATCGGGTTTGAAGATTATGGTCCCGGCGGCAACAGCCCGGTCGATGGTGGTGCGCCGCAGGTTCTGACCGAACCGGTGACCCTGACCAAGATCCTTGGCTATAATGCCGGGGTGCCGGTCTATGGTCAGGTGACCTTCCCGGCTGGAACGCCGATTCATGCCGTTGCACAATCTGACATCACCAACCTGACGACGGGCGAGACGGGCAACGCTTGGGTGATCCAGATTGGGTCCGACAACACCAATATCTTCTACGGCTATGACATTGCCGTGCGCGACGGCGATCAGCTGGAATGGGTGTCGGACAATGGTGGCGCCCAAAGCCCGATCTTTGCGGATGTCACCGGGTTGGCCTATGGCGATCTGGTGATGGCCGATGGCCAGCCGGCCAATCACAATGACACCCTGTCGGGCGGCGCGGGTCATGACCTGATCCATGGCAATATCGGCGATGACGATCTGGATGGCGGCAGTGGCAATGACACGCTTTTTGGCGATGACGGGGCCGATAGCGTGCAAGGGGGCGATGACCGCGACCTCATCTTTGGCGGTATCGACGATGTGGTTGATGGCGGTGAGGGCGGGGATGACTATGACACGCTTGACCTGACCGCTTGGGGGCCGGGCGCGACCAATATCCTGTATGACCCAGAAAACCCTGAAAATGGCACGGTCGAATTTCTGGATCAGGACGGCAATGTCATCGGCACGATGACCTTCAGCAACATCGAGGCGGTGGTGGCCTGTTTCACCCCCGGCGCGATGATCCTGACCGAGACGGGCGAGATTGCGGTGGAAGATCTGCAACCGGGCGACCGGGTGCTGACGCGCGACCATGGCTATCAGGCGATCCGCTGGATCGGCAGGCGGGATCTGACGGCGGCCGAATTGGCGATCGAGCCACGCTTCAACCCGGTCGTCATTGCTGCCGGGGCGCTGGGCGCGGGGTTGCCGCATCGCGCCATGGCGGTCAGCCCGCAGCATCGGATGCTGATCACCGGACCACAAAGCGAGTTGTTGTTTGGCGAACACGAGGTGCTGATCGCCGCCAAGCATCTGGTCGGGCGGGCCGGGATCGAGCAGCGTCTGACCTCGGGTGTCAGTTACATCCACATCCTGTTTGACGCGCATGAAATCGTGCGGGCCGATGGGGCCTGGTCGGAAAGCTTCCAGCCCGGCGCCCAAACGCTGGACAGCATGGACGAGGATCAGCGCGCCGAAATTCTGGCGTTGTTCCCCGAATTGCGCAGCAATACCGAGGCCTTTCCTGCCGCGCGTCTTGCCTTGAAGGGGCGCGAGGCGCGGGTCTTGATCGGGGCCTGACCCCGGCGGCCCCGCTGGCGCGGCGCGGGGCTGGTTAATTGATGCCAGAACAGCCTTAACTGTGGCTCTGCCGGAAACAAACCCCGGCAGCGCCCCAATTCTTGCACGAAACCCCGGTATTTCCAGTTCTAATCAAATTGGAGATACCCCGCCGTGGCCTGCAAGGCTCAACATCGTGGCAAGACCAAGGCAACGCCTTGCGGCGAGGTGCTCCTGTCGTATCGGCGGGGGGCTAAGTCATGGCCACGCTGATCTCCGGTCTGGGCGGCACGGCGGGCTATGGCGAACAGTCCTTCGCCAGTTCGTCCTACACCGGCAATCTGGATGACGGCTACACCACGATCAGCCTGACCTCGGTGTTCGGCTCGACCGGGGTCAATATCAACGGCACGACCTATACCCAGATGTATCTGGGCACCAACGGGCTGATCACCTTTGGCTCTGGCGTAACGACGTATACGCCTGCGGCACTCACCTCGCTCGGCCAACCGGTGATCGCGCCGTTTTGGACCGATATCGACATTTCCAAAGGCGGGGCGATCTATTGGGATTTTGATACGGCCAACAACCGTATCGTCATCACCTGGTCGAATGTCGCGCCCTATACCGGGACGGGCACCAACAGCTTTCAGGTCGTGCTGACCAATCAGGGCGGCGGCGATTTCAGCGTTGATTTCCTCTACAGCTCTATCGGCTTCACCAACGGATATACCGGCGTGGCGCAGGCGGGGATTGCCTCGGGCGGCACGCAAACCCTGCTGGAAGGTTCGGGCGACGCGGCCTTTTTGGCAAGCTATGCGGGCAATGATTTCGACACCCAAGACCCGGCCGGTGTCTGGTCGATGGGCTTCGAAGGTGGTGCGCGGTTTTTGGGCGATGGCGTTGTCGATGGCACGGCCGGCAATGACCTGATTGACCTGGCCTATACCGGCGACCCGGATGGCGACCGCATCGACCGGCTGGATGCCACTGGCCATTCCGGCACCTCGGGCGATGCCGATGTGGTGATGGCAGGCGCTGGCAACGACACGGTACAGGCTGGGATCGGCAATGACATCGTGTACGGCGGGTCGGGCAATGACCAGATCACCACCGCGCAAGGCAATGACTGGGCCGAGGGCGACAGCGAAAATGACAGTATCGACGGCGGGTCCGGCAATGACAGCCTCTATGGCGGCAGCGGCGATGATACGCTGATCGGCGGTGCCGACAGCGCGGCTACGACCTACACCCCCATCTATACCGAAATTATCGCGGCAACCCAGACGGTTACGGGCACGGCGCCGCGGCCCAATTTCGTCGTTCGCAGCGTCTCGAACGAAACGCTGACGGCTGGCACCAATGGCGCCATTTCCGGCTTTCGCTTGGGCGAGACGGATTCGGTTGAAACCCACACCCATACCGCCACGACGCAAATCTCGGGCGGGCAGATCCTGTTCAACGGTCTGAATGCCAACGAGACCCTGACGATCACGCTGGATGGTGTCACGGTCAACCTGACCACCGCGCTTGCCAATGGCACGGTCAGCTTCAACGGCGCTGGCCTTTATGACATCAACGGATCTGGCCAGATCGTGCGCATTGGCTCGGGCGGGACCAGCACGACCGTTGGCAGCTTGACGATCAATGTCCCCTACACCTCGGTGGCGCTCGCCTCGACGGGGACGACGACCGGTACGGCCGCGGGGCTGTGGTATGAATATTATGTCAACACGCAACCGAACAACGTGGCGGCCGCCGGTGGCGGCAATGATCTTTTGTCGGGCGGCGATGGCCATGACAGCCTGTTGGGTGGCAACGGCAATGACACCGTCAACGGAGACGCACAAAACGATACCATCGATGGTGGTGACGGCAACGATGTCGCCTATGGCGGCACCGGCGATGATTTTGTCTACGGCGGCCTTGGCGCTGATACGGTCTTTGGTGACGATGGCAGTGACTATGTGTCTGGCGGCGCTGGCAATGACACCGCCTATGGCGGGGCAGGCCATGACACGGTGCTGTCGGGCGGCGGCAATGATGTGCTGTCGGGCGACGGCGGGGATGACATTCTTTACGACGACGCCGGCAACAGCACGCTTTATGGCGGCGTCGGGTTGGATGCGCTCTTTGGGTATGGCGGCGATGACCAGCTTTACGGCGGGGATGATGCCGACACCCTCGACGGCGGCACGGGCAATGATGCGCTTTACGGCGATGCGGGCGCCGACTGGCTGCAAGGCGGGGATGGCGCGGACCAGCTTTTCGGTGGGCTTGGCAATGATTCCGGTCTGGGCGGTCTGGGAAATGACACGGCGTATGGGGACGCGGGTGATGATACCTTGTCGGGCGGCAGCGGGGCTGACAGCCTTTATGGGGGGGACGATCAGGACAATCTGAGCGGCGGCGATGATGGCGACCGGTTGCTTGGTGATCTGGGCAATGACCAGCTTTCTGGCGATGCGGGCAGCGACACGCTTTGGGGCGGGGCGGGCCATGACAGCCTTTATGGCGGCACCGAGGCTGACACGCTCTATGGCGAGGTCGGCGATGACCGGCTTTACGGCGGGGCGGGCAATGACTCGGTCGAGGGAGGGGACGGCCACGACACGCTTTGGGGCGAGGACGGGGACGATCTGTTGTGGTCGGGCGATGGCAATGACCTGATTTACGGGGGCGATGGCAGCGACAACATCTCGACCGGGACCGGCAATGATACCATTGCGGGCGATCTGGGCGCGGACACGATCAACTCAGGCAGCGGGATGGACTGGGTCGACTACTCCGGCTCGAATGCCGGGGTGACGGTCGATCTGACGACCGGGGTCGGCGCCGGTGGCCATGCGGCGGGCGATGTGCTTTTGGGCGTCGATGCGCTTTTGGGCTCGGCCTATGACGATGTGCTTTTGGGTTATGATGGGTTTTCGACCAGTGCAGCTGACCCTTTCACCAATATCTTTTACGGCAATGGCGGCAATGATCTGCTGAACGGCCGTGGCGGCGATGACAGCCTTTACGGCGGGGCGGACAACGACACGCTCTTGGGCGGGTCTGGCGCCGATCTGCTCGACGGCGGCGCGGGCAATGACAGCCTGATTGGCGGGGCCGGGGCCGACAGCATCGACGGCGGCATCGGCAATGATCGCATCGTGGTCGGCACCGGGACCGATGGCTTTGGCGATGTGGTGGCGGGTGGCGAGAACGCCGGCGACACGGACGTTCTGGACCTGACCGCTTGGGGCTGGGCGCTGACCAACATCGTCTATGATCCGGTCAACTCGGAAAATGGCACGGTCGAGTTTCTGGACGCTGCCGGCGCGGTCATCGGGTCGATGAGTTTCAGCGGGATCGAGCAGGTCATCCCCTGTTTCACCCCCGGCACGCGCATCACCACCGACCGGGGCGAGGTTGCGGTAGAGGATTTGCGTTTGGGCGATCGGGTGCTGACCCGCGACAATGGCTATCAGCCGTTGCGGTGGATCGGGCGGCGCGACCTGTCGCTGGCCGATCTGATCGTCAAACCCGCGCTGCGCCCGGTCGAGATTTCTGCCGGTGCCTTGGGGGCGGGGCTGCCCCTGCGGTCGATGAAGGTATCGCCCCAACATCGCATGCTGATCGAAGGTGCGCGGGCCGAAATCCTGTTTGGTGATCTCGAGGTTCTGGTGGCAGCCGCGCATTTGACGGTGCTGCCGGGGGTCGAGACGCGCTTGACGGCGGGGGTCAGCTATATCCATCTTCTGTTCGACCAGCACGAGATCCTCTGCGCCGAAGGGGCTTGGACCGAAAGCTTTCAGCCCGCGATGCGGATGGTCGACGGAATGGAACTGGCGCAACGCACCGAAATTGCAACGCTTTTCCCCGAATTGGCCAACGAGGATTTCGACTATCCTGCCGCGCGCCTGTCTTTGAAAGCGCATGAGGCCAAGGTGTTACTGGCCCCGTGAGGCCCGCCAGCGCGCCCAATCTTCGGGGCTGTCCAGATCGGTGGTTGCGTGTTGATCGGGCAGGGACACCCCAAGAAGCCGGGCCTTGTGTCGCCCCAGCACCTCGCGTGCGCCCTGATCCCCGGTCAGAGCAAGCAGATCAGCCCTGAGATCGGGCGGAAAGCCAACGGGGTGGCCCTGCGTGCCATCGGCACCCATCCCGCGCAGGATGCGGTCGGGGTGCTCGGCCCATGCCGACAGGACAGATTGCAGATCCTGTGCCGTGATTTCAGGCAGATCGGCCAAGAGCAACAGAACCGGCGACGCCGCAGGCAGGGCGGCAAGGCCCGCCACAAGGCTGGCGGCCATGCCCTCTTTCGGGTTTGGCACAACGACCTGACGCACAGAAAGCCCCTGCAGGCAGGCCGCTCGGGCGGGGCGGTCAGGCGGCAGGGTGACAGTGACGGCGCAGCCGGTCGCCAGCGCCGCCTTGGCAATGCGGGTCAGTTGCGCGGTGCCGTCGATGGGTTCCAGCAATTTGTCACCGCCGCGCATGCGCGAGGAGGAACCGGCGGCGAGGATCAGGATTTCAGGGGCCATGCTGCGTTGATGCCATGGAAAAAGGGGGGCTGTCTGCCCCCCTTCGTCGCTTTGCTCCTCAGCCCCCTGAGGATATTTTCACCACATTGAAGGCGTAATTGTGGTTACGCCCGCATGCGGCCGCCATCGTCCCAAACCGGGGCGAGGTGGACGGTGGCCTTGCGGCGCTCGCCCAAGATCTCGATTTCACATTCGAGACCGTCCTTGACTTGATCGGCGGGCAGGAAGCCTTGGGCCAGCGATTTGCCGGTCCAGTGGCTGTAACCGCCAGAGGTGCAGAACCCGACCACCGCGTCGTTGAGCCAGATCGGTTCCCACGCGACAACGTCAGAGTCGTTGGCGTCGACCACAAAGGACACGAGCTTGCGTTTTGGACCAGCGGCTTTTTCGGCCAGAGCGGCGGCTTTGCCGATCCAGTCGGCGTCCTTGTTCCAGCGGATGAACTTGTCCAGCCCGGTCTCCATCGGGGTGTAGTCGGGGCTGAATTCGCGGCCCCACGAGCCGAACCATTTGTCCAGACGCAAGGACATCATGGCGCGCATCCCGAAGGGGCGCAGGCCAAGGTCTTTGCCATGGACGTTCAGCGTATCCCACAGGTGACGGACCGAGTGGAGATCGCAGAAAATCTCATACCCGAGATCGGCCGTGTAGCTGACGCGCTGGATGATGCAATTGGCCATGCCCACTGTCATCTTCTTGACGTCCATGAACTTGAACGCCTCTGCCGACACATCCGAGCGGGTGCAGCGTGCCAAAAGCTCGCGCGCTTTCGGCCCCGCGATGGTGAAGCCAGAGCGTGCGTCCGAGATGTTTTCAACCGTCACGCCATCCATCGGGTTCTGTTCGAACCAGCGCTGATGCCAGCCCTGCGCGCCATAGCTGGCGGTTAGCTGGAATTCGGTCTCTGACAGGCAAGACACGGTAAAATCGCCAATAATCTTGCCCGAATGGGCCAGCATCGGGGTCAGCGACAGACGGCCCGGTTTCGGAATGTTTCCTGCCATGATGCGGTCAAGCCACGCGCGGGCATTCGGGCCTTTGACAAGGTATTTGCCGAAGTTCTGCAGCTCGTTGATGCCGACCGCTTCGCGAACGGCCATGACTTCCTGACGGGTCGCCTCCCATGCGTTGGAGCGGCGGAACGTCGGGGTTTCATAGCGCTCATCGCCCGGAAGGGCGTGATAGTTCACCACTTCCAGCCCGTATTGCTGGCCCCAGACGGCATTCATCCCGTCGAAAACCTCATACATCGGGGTGGTGCGGAACGGGCGCGCTGCCGGGCGTTCTTCGTTCGGATAGCCGACCGAGAAGCGCATCTGATAGTTTTCGATGACCTTCGGCACGGTATAGCCGGGCGAGGTCCAGGTGCCGAAGCGGCTGACGTCAAAGCCGCGCGGGTCGCGTTCGACCTCGCCGTTGATCATCCACTGTGCCAGCGCCAGACCCATGCCGCCACCTTGGGAGAAGCCCGCCATCACCGCGCAGGCCGACCAGTAGTTGCGCAGGCCCTGCACCGGGCCGATCAGCGGGTTGCCGTCGGGGGCGAAGGTGAAGGGGCCATGGATCACGCGCTTGACGCCGGTGCGTTCCAGAACCGGGAAGCGGCGGTTGGCAAAGGCGACCGAGTCTTCGATCTTGTCGAATTGCTCGTTCAAAAGCTCATGGCCAAAGGTCCATGGCGTGCCGTCAACCGACCACGGCTCACAGGGTTTTTCATAAAAACCGATGCAAAGCCCGCGGCCTTCTTGGCGCAGATAGCTTTCGCCGCCGGGATCCATCACATGCGGGAATTCATTGCCGGACTTCAGGATTTCCATGATTTCCGGAATGTCGTCGGTGACGAGATATTGGTGCGCCATCGGCAAGAGCGGCAGGTAAACCCCTGCCATCGCGCCGATTTCCCGCGCCCAAAGGCCGCCCGCGTTCACCAGATGCTCGCAGGTGACGGTGCCTTTTTCGGTCACAACATCCCAGCCGCCATCGGCGCGTTGGGTGGTGGACAGAACCCGGTTGTGCAGCACAATCTCGGCCCCGCCCATGCGGGCAGCCTTGGCATAGGCATAGGTGGTGCCCGACGGGTCAAGGTGGCCGTCCAGCGGGTCATAAAGCGCGCCGACGATGCCTTCCAAATTCACCATGCCATGGGTGAACTTCTTGATTTCTTCCGGCCCGAGGATTTCGGTATCCAGCCCCATATAGCGGTGCTTGGCGCGTTCGGCCTTGAGTTGTTCAAAGCGCGCCTGATTGTCGGCCAGCGTGATGCCGCCGACATGGTGGAGGCCGCAGGACATGCCGGTGATTTCTTCCAGCTCTTTGTAAAGCCGGATGGTATAGCCTTGCAGGGCGGCCATATTGGTATCGCCGTTCAGCGTATGAAAGCCGCCTGCCGCGTGCCAGGTCGAGCCGGAGGTCAGTTCCGAGCGTTCAATCAACATCACGTCGGACCAGCCAAGCTTGGTCAGGTGGTACAGCACCGAACAGCCGACGACACCGCCGCCAATTACCACCACGCGGGCATGGGTTTTCATATGGGAGACTCCCTTGATCTGCATTTGGACGCAGAATGGCGGGCAGGGCAGGGGGTAGCATGCGGGTTTGCGACAAATTGCGTCGCAAACAGAATTTGAAGCTGCGATCCGGCGGAAAAGCAAAGGGCGCCCGAAGGCGCCCCTTATCCGATCCATGTGTGAAACAGGATCCTGTTATTTCTCGGGGATCAGGCCCCTTGGGGCAAAGCGCAGCACCAAGAGCAACACCAGCCCCAGCGTCACCAGACGCATGTGTTGGGCGCTGTCGATCAGGTGGGTCTTCAGATCGCCCGCCGGCAGGGCCGAGGTAAGGATCTCCATCAGGCCGGGGCCAAGGTATTCCACCGCCAGCCACAGCCAGCCCAGAAGCAGGCCACCCAAGACCGACCCCCAGTTGTTGCCCGAACCACCCACGATGACCATGACCCAGATCAGGAAGGTAAAGCGCAAGGGCGAGTAGACACCCGGCACCAATTGGCCTTCCATCGAGGTCAGCATCGCACCGGCAAGACCCACCACGGCCGAACCGATGATGAAGATTTGCAGATGGCGGGTCGTCACGTTCTTGCCCATGGCCGAGGCCGCGATTTCATTGTCGCGGATGGCGCGCATCATGCGGCCCCACGGGCTTTTCAACGCGCGTTCCGACAGCCAGATCAGGGCCAGCAGCACGGCACCAAAGAGGCCAAGGTAGATCAGCTTGACGAGAATGGTCGATGCGGTGATCGGCTCGAACCCCCACGCGGTGACGCGTTCCACAAAGGCCGGATCGGCCTGCAGATCAACCTCGTAAGGCACGGGCCAAGGACGGGGCAGGCCAGTGATGTTCTTCACGCCACGGGCCAGCCAGTCTTCGGATTTCATCACCACGACGACGATTTCCGCGATCCCCAGCGTGGCGATCGACAGATAATCCGAGCGCAGGCCAAGGGCGACCTTGCCGATCACCCAAGCCGCAAGGGCGGCAAACAGCGCACCTACCGGCCAAGCGACCAGCGAGGGCAGACCAAAGCCGCCGATATTGCCATAGGTCGCAGGGTTGAAGGCTTCGACCCCGGCCACGCCCCGATCAAACAGGGCGCGGAACAGGAAGAACCCCGCCACGACCGCGGCGGTGACCACAAGGGCGCGCAGGCGACCGGGCTTCATCGCGCGGTAAAGCAGCGTTGCCGCCACGATCACCGCCACACCCAAAGCCAGACCGCCGAGGATGGACCAGCCACCAGCGGCAAAACCTTCGGGCACTGGTTTGGCCGAGACGACGACCACAGCAAGACCGCCAAGAGCGACCGAGCCGACGATGCCGGTGGAAAAGAGGCCAGCATAGCCCCATTGCATGTTCACACCCAAGGCCATGATGGCCGACAGGATGCCAATGTTCAGGATTTGCAGCGACAAGTTCCAGCTTTGGAACACGCCCGTCAGGATGAACAGCAGGGCAACGCCACCAAAGAGAAGAAAGTTGCGGGTCGATTGTGCCATCTTACTTCCCCTTGAAGATGCCGGTCGGCATGAAAAGCAGAACGATGATAAGGATGGTGAAGCTGACCGCGACTTTGTAGTCGGTGGACAGCAGCTGCATCAGACCATCGGGGGCAAGGCTGTCGGGCAGCACATAGGTTGCCACCTTTTTCCACGCATAGGTCAGGATCACTTCGCTCAGCGCCACGATGTAGCCCCCAGCAATGGCCCCCAAGGGGCTGCCAAGGCCGCCGACGACGGCTGCGGCAAAGACCGGCAGCAGAAGTTGGAAGTAGACAAAGGGACGGAAGGATTTGTCCAACCCGTAAAGCGTACCGGCAATCACGGCCAAGGCGGCTGCGATGATCCAGGTCACTTGCACCACGCGGTCGGGGTTGATGCCCGACAAGAGCGCCAGATCCTCGTTATCCGAAAAGGCGCGCATCGATTTGCCGGTGCGGGTCTTTTGCAAGAACCAGAACAGGGCGGCCACGCAGATCACCGCGACGACGACCGTCACCGCCACCGTGGTCTTGATGACCAAGGGTTCGGCCAGACCGGTGGCCTGTTTGAAGGTGTTGCCATCCAACAGGAAGCGGGCGCCATCGGTAAAGTTGCGCTCCTCTACCCCGATCAGCAGGCGGACAAGCCCGTTCATCACGAACATGACCCCGGCCGAGACGATCACCAGAATGATCGGTGCAGCCTTTTGCTTGCGGTAAAAGCGGTAGACGCCAGCATCGGTCGCCAAGACCAGCGCCGCCGTGGCGGCAATGCCGAAGGGCAGGGCCAGAAGGGCGGTCGGCAAGGGACCGAAGGACATGCCCCAGGATTGGAACAGCCAGGTGACCATGATCACCACCGCCGTGCCGAAGGCCATGGTGTCCCCATGGGCGAAGTTCGAGAACCGCAGCACGCCAAAAATCAGCGTCACACCCAGCGCACCCAGCGCCAGCTGGCTGCCATAGGCAACCCCCGGAATCAGTACAAAGTTCAGAAGCGCCACAAGGGCATTGAGGAAATCCATGTCTCAGCCCCCAAGGAAGGAACGACGGACCTCGGGGTCGGCCATCAAGGCCGCGCCGGTGTCGGTGAAGCGGTTTGCACCTTGCACAAGGACATAACCTTTGTCCGCAATATCAAGCGCTTGGCGGGCGTTCTGTTCGACCATCAAGATCGAGATCCCGGTGCGGGCGATCTCGATGATACGGTCGAAAAGTTCGTCCATGACGATGGGCGACACACCGGCGGTGGGTTCGTCCAGCAAAAGAACCGAAGGCTTGGTCATCAGCGCGCGGCCGACAGCCACCTGTTGCCGCTGGCCGCCCGAAAGCTCGCCCGCGGCCTGATGGCGCTTTTGTTTCAGGATCGGGAACAGGCCGTAGATCTGTTCCATGGTGTCCTTGATGCCCGCCTCGTCGTTGCGGATGAAGGCGCCCATTTCAAGGTTTTCTTCCACCGTCATGCCGGTAAAGATGTTGTGGGTCTGCGGCACAAAGCCCATGCCCTTGGCCACACGGGCCTGAGGCGACAGCTTGGTGATGTCTTCGCCTGCCAGCATGACGCGGCCGCCGCGCAGGTTCAGCATGCCGAAGGTGGCTTTCATCGCGGTCGATTTGCCGGCGCCATTCGGGCCGACGATGACTGCGATTTCGCCCTTGTTCACCGCAATGGTGCAGTTGTGCAAGATATCGACTGGGCCATAGCCGCCGGTCATATTCTCGCCGATCAGGAAAGGCGTATCAGCCATGCGCGGCCTCCTCTTTGACCTTGTTCTTCAGGCCGGTGCCCAGATAGGCCTCGATCACGCGCTCGTCGTTCTTCACTTCTTCCACGGTGCCTTGCGCCAGCACCTTGCCTTCGGCCATGCAGATCACCGGGTTGCACAGGCGGGCAATGAAATCCATGTCATGTTCGATGACGCAGAACGTGTAGCCGCGCTCTTTGTTCAGCCGCACGATGGCGTCGCCGATGGTGTTCAACAGCGTGCGGTTCACACCGGCGCCCACCTCGTCGAGAAACACGATTTTGGCGTCGACCATCATCGTCCGGCCCAATTCCAGAAGTTTCTTCTGGCCGCCGGAAATGTTCGACGCGCGTTGGTCGGCAAGATGCGAGATCGTCAGGAACTCCAGCACCTCATCGGCCTTTTCGCGCAGGCGTTTTTCTTCGGCCGCAACCGCACCCCGGCGGAAGCAGGCGTTCCACAGGCTTTCGCCTGACTGCGCGGCGGGAACCATCATCAGGTTTTCGCGCACGGTCATGGAGCCGAATTCATGCGCGATCTGGAAGGTGCGCAGCAGGCCCTTGGCAAACAGCTCATGTGGTGGCAGGCCGGTGATATCCTCGCCCGCCATGGTCACCCGACCGCTGGTCGGCGGCAGACGTCCGGCGATGACGTTGAACAGCGTGGTCTTGCCTGCGCCGTTCGGGCCGATCAGCCCGGTGATGGAACCGGTCTCGATCTTCAGCGAGGCACCATCAACGGCCCGGAAGCCGCCGAAATGCCTGTGAAGGTTTTCGACAACGATCATGTCTTCCCCCTTTTCAACGGGCCTCTTGTCATGCGTTTCGCATGCGGGCCGCCATTCTTTACGGCAACGGCCCGAGGGAGTCCCTCGGGCCGTGCCAATCGTGTCAGTCCTGTCCGATCAACGGAAGGTGACGGTTTCGAACTTGCCGCCTTTGACTTCGAACTGCTTGTAGCGGCCAGCGGATTCGCCAGCGCCAACAAGGGTCACGCCCGAAGCGCCGTCATAGTCGATGGCGGTGCCAGCAGCGATCAGTTCCAGAGCCTTGCCCAGTTCACCCGGAAGGATCTTCACGCCCGAGCCGTCAGCCGGACCGTTTGCGATTTCCATGATCTTGGCCGAGTAGACTTTCGAGTCGGTCGACTTCGCAGCTTCCATGGCCAGCATGATCAGCGCAGCTGCGTCATAGCTTTCCATCGAGTAGGGCGAGGTGGCGTCGAACGCGGTTGCAGCGGTCTTGCCCATTTCGGTCAGGATCGCAGCGCCGGGGCTGTCGGATTGAGCAACTTGGCCGTAGGAGCCGTCAAGCGCCGGACCGATAGCTGCGGGGAGCGAGTCGCCCACCATGCCGCCGGGCAGACCGAAGGTCGAGAAGGCGCCGGAGTCGAGCGAGGCTTGGATGATGCCCTTGCCGCCCTGGTCGAGGTAGCCTGCAACGACCAGAATGTCGCCGCCAGCCGCTGCCAGCGAAGCAACTTCAGCCGAATAGTCAGCCTTGCCGTCTTCGTGCGGGATGTTGATCGAGACGGTGCCACCCTTGGCGGTGAAGCCAGCAGCGATCGCTTCGGCCAGGCCCTTGCCGTAGTCCGAGTTCGAATAGGTCAGCGCGATGGTCTTCACGCCTTTTTCCGACAGGATGTCGCCCATGACTTCGCCTTCGCGGGCGTCGGACGGGGCGGTGCGGAAGAACAGGCCATCGTCTTCAGCGGTCGACAGCGCCGGCGAGGTGGCCGAGGGCGACACCATCGCGATGCCGTTCGGGCGGGCGACGTTTTGCAGCACGGCACCGGTCACACCGGAGCAGTCGCCGCCGATGATGCCTTTGACGCCGTCAGCGGTGATCATGCGTTCAGCTGCAGCGGTGGCTGCCGCCGCGTCGGTGCAGGTCGAGTCGCCGCGCACAGCAGCATAGGTGTTGGCTGCTTTGCCCGAAGCGTTCACTTCAGCCATCGCCATTTCCGAGGCAGCAGCCATGTGGCCGGTCAGCGATTCGATCGGGCCGGTGAAGCCGATCAGGATGCCGAGTTTCACGTCTTCGGCCGAAGCCGCACCAGCCAGAGCCAGCGTCGCAGCCGAAGCCATAAGCATTTTTTTCATTGGTATCTCCCTTGTTGGATCGCAATCCTGCCGGGCAGGTTAGTTGCGGCGTTCGAAAAAGGGAAGCCCCTTTGTGTCGACAGGGTGGCGACAAGAAACTCTTGTCAATCTAAAAAGGAAGTTGCTTTGAAAGCGGCTGTTTGATGCCGCCGGACGCGGAATGTTTCAAGTTGAAACCATGGGTCCGATTCAAAAAAAGCCCATGCAAACGCATGGGCTTTTGTGGGCGCTGCAATTCCAGATTGATCGACGATCTGGGGCTGCGGGCGTTCTAGATCGACAGGCGCCCGGCAATGGCTGCGGCTGGCATGCCTTGGGTGCCGCGCTCGCGGTAGGGGGTGGTGTTGTAATGGCTGCGATAGCATTTGGAAAAATGCGACGGGCTGGCAAAGCCGCAAGCCAGCGCCACGTTGATGACGCTCATATCGGTTTGCATCAGCAGGTTGCGGGCCTTTTGCAGCCGCAACTCCATATAATAGCGCTTGGGGCTGCGGTTCAGATAGCGGCGGAACAGCCGTTCAAGCTGGCGGGTCGACATGCCGACCTCTTCGGCCAGATCGGCGGGCGACATCGGGTCTTCGATGTTGCCTTCCATCATCTGGATCACCTGACTCAACTTGGGGTGGCGCACGCCGATCCGGGTCGGGATCGACAGGCGCTGGGTGTCCTGATCGGTGCGGATGGACGAATAGATCAACTGGTCGGCCACGGTATTTGCCAGATCTTCGCCCTGATCGGCGGCAATCACCTTGAGCATGAGGTCAATCGACGAGGTGCCTCCGGCGGTGGACCACCGGTTGCCATCCATCACAAAGACCGACTTCGTCAGTTTGACCTGCTCGAATTCCTCCAGAAATCCGTCCTGATTCTCCCAGTGGATCGTGGCCTTCTTGCCTTCCAGCAATCCGGCCTTGGCAACAGCATAGGCCCCGGTGCAAAGCCCGCCGATGGTGACCCCGCGCCGCGCCTCGCGCCGCAGCCAGTTCAGCACGCCCTTGGTCGCGGCCTTTTGCACGTCAAGCCCACCGCACACCAGCACGACGTCATCGCGCTCAATATCTTCCAGTCCGATGTCCAACTTAAACGCGGCCCCGTTGGAGCAAGTGACAAACTCACCTTCGCCGGCCAGAACCCAGCGGTAAATCTCTTCTCCTGCGACGCGATTTGCGATGCGCAACGGCTCGATGGCCCCGGCAAAGGACAGCATCGTAAAGCGCTCAAGCAGCAGAAAAACGAACCGCTTGGGGCTGGCAGTCTTGGCGACCGAGGTGGCCTTACGCTGGGGGTTTGGCATCTTGCGACCTGTTCATGTCGGTTTCGGAAGATGGAAGCAGGAATTCCCCCCCTCTGCAAGGCGATTCCGCCGGAATTGGTCGCCTTTCCGCCTTTGCATCTGCCGCAATTTTCCTTATACCGCGCAGCGATACCGCTAACGAAAGGCCAATGTCATGACCAAAGGCTGGAAAAAGTCAGACTGGCGCGCCAAACCGCGCGTTCAGATGCCGGATTATCCCGATGCCGCGAGCTTGAATACTGTCGAGGCACAGCTGGGCAAATATCCGCCCTTGGTCTTTGCAGGCGAGGCGCGGCGGCTGAAAAAGCAATTGGCGCAAGCAGCCGAAGGTAAGGCGTTTTTGCTGCAAGGCGGCGACTGTGCCGAAAGCTTTGCCGAATTCAGCGCCGACAACATCCGCGACACCTTCCGTGTCATGCTGCAAATGGCCGTGGTCCTGACCTATGGCGCCAAGGTGCCGGTCATCAAGGTCGGTCGCATGGCGGGCCAGTTTGCCAAACCGCGCTCGGCCAATACCGAAGTGATCGGTGGCGTCGAATACCCGTCTTACCGCGGCGACATCATCAATGGCTTTGAAGCCACGCAAGAGGCCCGCATCCCCGATCCGTCGCGGATGTTGCAGGCCTATACCCAAGCGGCGGCCAGCCTGAACCTGCTGCGTGCCTTCTCGACCGGCGGTTTTGCCGACATTCACCGCGTCCACTCGTGGACCCTTGGCTTTGCCGAGCATGACAAGGCCGAACAATACCGCGCCCTGTCGAACCGCATCTCGGACGCCTTGGACTTCATGAACGCCGCGGGTGTCACCTCGGACAATGCCGAAGTGTTGAGCCGCGTCGATTTCTACACCAGCCACGAAGCGCTGCTGTTGGAATATGAAGAGGCGCTGTGCCGGGTGGATAGCCTGACGGGTCAGAATGTGGCCGGTTCCGGCCATATGATCTGGATCGGCGACCGCACCCGTCAGCCTGACGGCGCGCATGTTGAATTCTGCCGGGGGGTGCTGAACCCGATCGGTCTGAAATGCGGCCCGACGACCACGGCAGAAGACCTCAAGGTTTTGATGGCCAAGCTGAATCCGGAAAATGAGGCGGGCCGCCTGACCCTGATCGCGCGCTTTGGGGCGGGCAAGGTGGGCGACCACCTGCCGCGCCTTATCAAAGCTGTTCAGGAAGAGGGCGCCAATGTGCTGTGGTCTTGTGACCCGATGCACGGCAACACGATCAAGGCGGCGTCGGGTTATAAGACCCGTCCGTTTGAAAGCGTGCTGCGCGAAGTGCGCGAGTTCTTCTCGATCCACAAGGCCGAGGGCACGATCCCCGGCGGCGTGCATTTCGAGATGACCGGCAAGGATGTAACCGAATGTACGGGTGGTTTGCGCGCCGTATCGGACGAAAACCTCGCCGACCGCTACCACACCGCCTGCGACCCGCGTCTCAACGCGTCGCAATCGTTGGAACTGGCCTTCCTCGTGTCGGAAGAACTGTCAGCCCAACGCGCTGACGCCCGCCGCGCCGCTCTGTAAGTGATTGGCAGAAAACGCAAAGGGCGGCCCCATCCGGGCCGCCCTTTTGTTATTTTGACACCACCAACCGCAGGTTCGGTCGGCCATGTGGCGGCGAAAACGGGCGGGGTGGTTCGGCAAAGGCAGAGGCAAAGTCTTCTGTGGCCGACACCGGCAGCGGCTCGCGCAGCATTCGGGAAATGGTAAAGCGGCGCGGCGCGCGGCCAACATCGCCCTTGGTGCAGAAACACCCCAGCGCCAGATCGGGCTCGCCATGGCTGCCGATCATCGGCAACAGCAGCATCCGCGCCAGCAGGGGCGGGCGGCCAATGCCGCGTTCGGCCTCTAGCCAAAGATCCAGAATCTGCTCGCCGCGAAACAGGCCGCCCAAGGCTTCGGACAGGCGCGCCCGCGCGACGGGTTCCAACAGGGCGGTAATGGGCATGCCGCGCACATCCATGCCCAAAAGGTCGGAAATCGCCATCCCGGCCAGTCGCAAGCGGCCATGATTGGGCGCGACCTGCTCGACCAGAAACACCTGCTCCAGCGCCGAGGCCATGCCGCGCGGGTTGATGTCATCGCGCTTGGGCAGGCGGCCATTCTTGCGCATGGCTTCCCAATAGGCGCGCACCTCTTGCAGTTGACGGAAATCGCCGCGGGCTACGGTTTCGGTCGTCCCGTCGATGAGCCACACCATCTGACCTTGCGTCCTTTGCGCCCTTTGATGCCACGGCCAGTCAAAAGACGACACGCCCGGCGGCACCAACTTCGTTACCATCCCCTTAATATATGCGATCTGAAACGCCTTTTGCGGATATTCTCAACAAATGGTAAATGTCGGCGGATTGTGCTGAGAGGGGCCAAAATGACCGTTTCAATGACCGGATTTGCCGCGCGGCGCGGGCAGGGGGCGGGGCATAGCTGGGGCTGGGATATCCGGTCGGTGAACGGCAAGGGCTTTGATCTGCGGTTGCGCGTGCCGGATTGGGTTGATGGGCTTGAACTTGCCTTGCGGGGCGAACTGGCCAAGGGGATCAGCCGCGGCAATGTCAGCCTGTCGCTGCGGGTGGCGCGAGATGGTATGGCCGACGGGGCAGAGGGGCTTCGGGTCAATGCCCCGGCGTTGGCGGCTGTGCTGGCCGCGATGACGGCGGTGGAACAGGCGGCGATGGCGGCGGGCGTCACCTTGGCGCAGGGCACTGCGGCGGATGTTTTGGCGGTGCGGGGCGTGCTGGATACTTCGGCCGTCGAGATCGACACGGCTCCCTTGCGTGCGGCCATTCTGGCCGATCTGCCACCACTTTTGGCTGATTTTGCCGCCATGCGGGCGGCGGAAGGGGCAGCCTTGCAGGCGGTGATCGCCGGACAGCTGGACGAAGTGGCGCGCCTGACTGCCGCCGCCGCGATCGAGGCCGCCGCGCGCCGCGAAGCCTCCTCGATGGCCTTGCGCGAGGCGATGGCGCGGGTCTTGGCCAATGCCGATGGGGTCGATGAGGCGCGTCTGGCGCAGGAATTGGCGCTGATCGCGGTGAAAAACGATGTCACCGAGGAGTTGGACCGCCTGACCGCCCATATCGCCGCCGCCCGCGCGCTGTTGACCGATGCAGGCCCCGTTGGGCGCAAGTTCGATTTCCTGATGCAGGAATTCATGCGCGAGGCCAACACCTTGTGTTCCAAGGCGCAGGCGCTTGCGCTGACGCGGATCGGGCTTGACCTGAAAACCGTGATCGATCAGATGCGCGAACAGGTTCAAAACGTGGAATAATCATGTCTCGCCCGTCCTCCCGTCGTGGGCTGCTTCTCATCCTCTCGTCGCCCTCGGGCGCGGGCAAATCCACTTTGGCCCGCCGGCTGATGGAATGGGACCCGAGCTTGCGCTTTTCGGTCTCGGCCACCACCCGCAGCCCCCGTCCGGGCGAGGAGGAGGGCCGCGAATATTACTTCAAGGCCAAGCCCGAGTTTGAAGCGATGATCGCCGCGGGCGAAATGCTGGAACATGCCGAGGTGTTCGGCAATTTCTACGGCAGCCCCAAAGGCCCGGTGGAAGCTGCGATGCAAGACGGCCGCGATACGCTGTTTGACATTGATTGGCAGGGGGGCCAGCAGATCCGCAATTCGGCTCTTGGCCGCGATGTGGTGTCGGTTTTCGTGCTGCCACCGTCGATTGCCGAGCTGGACCGCCGCCTGCGGTCGCGTGGGCAGGACAGCGACGAAGTGATCGCAGGCCGGATGGCAAAATCTCAAGCCGAGATCAGCCACTGGGCCGAATATGACTATGTGATCGTGAACACCGATATCGACAAGGCTTTCAACGAGTTGCTGACCATTCTTCAAGCGGAACGCATGCGCCGCGATCGCCAGCCGGGGCTGGCCGAGTTTGTGCGGGGCCTGAACCGGGAATTTCAGAATCGGGAGTTTGACGCGCGATGATCTATGAACTGGATGGCGTCCGCCCGAAGATCGACCCGACCGCTTGGGTGGCTCCGACGGCCGTGCTGATCGGCAATGTCATCGTCGGCCCGCGCGCCAACATCTGGTTCGGCGCGGTCTTGCGCGGGGATAACGAGCCGATTGTGGTGGGCGAAGGATCGAACATTCAGGAAAATTCCGTCCTGCACACCGATATGGGGTCTCCGCTGACCATCGGGGCCAATTGCACGATCGGTCACAAGGCGATGCTGCACGGATGTACCATTGCTGACGGCAGCCTGATCGGCATGGGCGCGACCCTGTTGAATGGCGCCAAGATCGGGGCAGGGTCGCTGGTCGGCGCATGCGCCTTGGTGACCGAAGGCAAGGAAATTCCGCCCGGTTCCTTGGTGATGGGCGCACCTGCCAAGGTGGTGCGAGAGCTGGACGCGGCGGCCCAAGCCCGGCTGCTGAAATCGGCCGAAGGATACCGCGCCAATGCTGCGCGCTTTGCCAATGGCATGGTGGCCATTGGCTGACCGGGTTCAGCTGTTTACAAAATCGCGCAGGCAGGCATCGCCCGTCTTGTCCACTTCGGTTGCGATTTCGGTATCCGAATGTTGTTTGCGATATTGCGCGGCATAGGCCCGCAGCGCATCGGCGCGCTGGTTCACCGGCAGTTTGACATGCACCAGCATGAGGTTCGAAATCTCGCGCAGGGTGGCCAGATCGTCCTCGCTCGCCTCACCCGCTTCGGCCAAAATCTGCCCCGATAGCACGGTCAACGCCGCGCAATGCAGGGCGGGGTCGCGGTCTTGGGCCAAAGCCGGGGTTGCAAGCAGCAAGGGCAGAGAAAAAACAAAAGAAATCAGACGCATGGTTACTCCACCTTCAATACGCGCAGGCTAACAGAGCGCGGGGCGGCTGGCAAAGGGGTGTTTGACGCCGCAGATGTTTGACACGGCAGGGTGTTTGACACGGGCCGCCCACAAAACTAGGGTCCGGGCCATGCAAGTCCCCCACCCAAAACCCGTTTTGAACCGTGCCGTGATCTTCATTCTGATCACCGTATTTCTGGATATGGTGGGCTTTGGCATCATCATTCCGGTGCTGCCTACGCTGATCGGTCAGGTCGGGCATGTGTCCTTGGGCGAGGCGGCGGTGATCGGCGGCTGGATGGCAGCGGGCTATTCGCTGGCGCAGTTCCTGTCGGGGCCGTTTCTTGGCAACCTGTCTGATCGCTACGGCCGCCGGCCGCTTCTGTTGCTGGCAATTGCCGGTCTGGGCATCGACTTTCTTCTGCATGCGCTGGCGCCAACGCTGGGCTGGCTGTTTGTGGGGCGCATTCTGGCGGGGTTTTGTGGTGCAAGCTGGGTGATCGCCAATGCTTTCATCGCCGACATCACCGCCCCAGAAGACCGGGGCCGGGCCTTTGGCCTGATGGGGGCGGCCTTTGGCTTGGGCTTTGTGATCGGCCCGGCGGTGGGGGGGCTGCTGGGCACCTTCGGTCCGCGCGTTCCGTTCTATGTGGCGGCGGCCGTTTCGGGGCTGAACCTGATTTATGGCTGGTTCGTCTTGCCCGAAACCCTGTCGCCCGAAAATCGCCGCCGCTTTGACCCGGCGCGGGCCAATCCGTTTGGCGCCTTCAAGGTGTTCCGCAGCTATCCCGGCGTCTTGCCGCTATGCGCGGTCATGGCGATGTTTTTCTTCTTTTCCTCGGTCTATCCGGCGATTTGGCCGTTCTGGGGCAAGGCCAATTTCGGCTGGTCCGAGGCGATGGTGGGCCTGACCTTGGCGGTCTTTGGCGTGGTGATGGCGGTGTTTCAGGGCCTGCTCACCGGACCGGCGGTCAAACTTTGGGGCGAGTTTCGGGTGGCGGTGATCGGCCTGCTGTGCGCCGCCATTGCGGCGACGGGCTATGGCTTTGTTGGCTCGCTTTCGGTGGTCGTGGTCTTGATGGTGGTGCATGGGCCAGAAGGGTTTGTGCATCCGATGCTGACCGCGATCTTGTCGCAGCGGGTGCCGGAAAATGCCCAAGGCGAATTGCAGGGCGGGATCAGTGCCATCACCAATCTGGCGATGCTGGCGGGGACGGTGTTTTTCGCACAGGTGTTTGGCTGGTTCATGCGGGAGGGGGCGGCGAACCCCTCGCCGGATATGGTGTTTTTCGTCGCGGGTGGGGGGCTGATTATGACGCTCTTTGCCATGATCTGGGCGACGCGGAGGGAAGAAAGATGAATGACGAACGTTTCACCGGGTCGTTCACCCAGCAAGAGCCGATCCCGGAGGCCGGGATAGAGGCTGCCATCGCCGTGATGCGCCATGGGCGGCTGCACCGCTATAATGAGGCACCGGGCGAGGTGTCAGAAACCGCCCGTCTGGAAGAGGAATTCGCGGCCCTGACCGGGGCGAAATACTGCCTTGCCGTCGCTTCTGGTGGCTATGCGCTAGGGTGCGCCTTGCGCGCCGTCGGGCTGGCTCATGGAGAGCCGGTCTTGACCAATGCCTTCACCCTTGCGCCTGTGCCGGGTGCGATTGCCGCGGCGGGCGGCAAGCCGGTCTTTGTCGAGGTGACCGAAGACCTGACGCTGGATTTTGCCGATCTGGAGGCCAAGACCAAGGCCACCGGGGCGCGTCTCTTGATGCTGAGCCATATGCGCGGGCATCTGTGCGATATGGAGGCTTTGGTTGCGCTTTGTGACCGATTGGGCGTGACGATCATCGAAGATTGCGCCCATACCATGGGGGCCGCGTGGAAGGGTGTGCCGTCGGGGCGGCAGGGGCTGATCGGCTGCTATTCGATGCAGACCTACAAGCATATGAATTCGGGCGAGGGCGGGTTTCTGATCTCGGATGACCCGCAGGTCATGGCCCGCGCCATTCTGCTGTCGGGCAGCTATATGCTGTACAACAAGCATCGCGCCGCACCGGGGCCGGACGTCTTTGACGCGGTGCGGATGGATACGCCCAATGTTTCGGGCCGGATGGACAACCTGCGCGCGGCAATTTTGCGGCCGCAATTGCCGACCTTGACCGATCGCGTCGCCCGTTGGGCCGCGCTTTATCAGACATTGGAGGCGGGCTTGCAGCACACCCCCGGTTTGCGGTTGGTGGCGCGTCCTGCCGAGGAAACCTATGTCGGGTCCTCGTTCCAATTTCTGTTGCCGGGCTGGTCCGATGCCCGCATGGCCCTGTTCCTGACCCGTTGCATCGCCCGCGGGGTGGAATTGAAATGGTTCGGGGCGGATGAGCCGGTTGCCTTTACCTCGCGCTATGACCATTGGCGCTATGCCGAGGCGCAAAGCTGCCCAAACACCGACCGTATCCTGAAAGGGCTGGTTGATATGCGGCTGCCCCTAACGTTCTCGCCAGACGACGTGGCCTTGATCGCCCGCATCATCCGGGCCGAGGCCTTGGCCGTGGGGCAGGGGCCAGAGCCGGAGGCCGTGGCACCGCCGCGCGTCCAGTAGGGCTGCCCTTGCCGAACGAAGACGGGGGCGCTGCGCCCCCTCGCGCGGATATTTGCACCATATTGCAGGGCGTCCGAGTCGGGCTGTCTTGGCTGTCGGTCGCTTTGGGCCGGATTCGCCACAAAATTTAGCATGCTACGGCATACAACGACGAAAATCTTGCGCCACAAGGATGGGAAAACCGCGCCCCATGCGTTGACCCCGCCAAGGGGGCAGGATAAACGGGGGCCAAGAGATCAAGCGGCCCATGGGGGCCGTGGCTCGCCCGTTGCCAGCCAAAGGAGACCGCTCGTGGACAATCCGCTGTTGCGAGAATACCTGCCGATCCTCGTTCTGCTTGCCATTGCTGTCGGACTTGGCCTTGTGCTGATCCTTGCCGCCGCCGTGATTGCAGTGCGCAATCCCGACCCGGAAAAGGTTTCGGCCTATGAATGTGGCTTCAACGCCTTTGACGACGCCCGGATGAAGTTCGATGTGCGCTTCTATCTGGTGTCGATCCTGTTCATCATCTTTGACCTTGAAGTTGCCTTCCTGTTCCCTTGGGCCGTGGCCTTTGGCGAAATCTCGATGCTGGGCTTTTGGTCGATGATGGTTTTCTTGGGCGTTCTGACCGTGGGCTTTGCCTATGAATGGAAGAAGGGGGCCTTGGAATGGGCGTGATGACTGGTGCCAATACCGCAGGCGGCGACCGCGAGGTTGCAACCCAGGCCCTGAACCGCGAGTTGCAGGACAAGGGCTTTTTGCTGACCACCACCGAAGACATCATCAACTGGGCGCGCAACGGCTCCTTGCATTGGATGACCTTTGGTCTGGCCTGCTGCGCGGTCGAGATGATGCACACCTCGATGCCGCGCTATGACCTTGAGCGGTTTGGCACAGCGCCGCGCGCCTCACCGCGCCAGTCGGACCTGATGATTGTGGCCGGCACCTTGACCAACAAGATGGCCCCGGCCCTGCGCAAGGTCTACGACCAGATGCCCGAGCCGCGCTATGTGATCTCGATGGGCAGCTGCGCCAATGGCGGCGGCTATTACCACTATTCCTATTCGGTGGTGCGCGGCTGTGACCGCATCGTTCCGGTGGACGTCTATGTGCCGGGCTGCCCGCCCACGGCCGAGGCGCTGCTCTATGGTATCTTGCAGCTGCAGCGGAAGATCCGCCGCACCGGCACCCTTGTGCGCTGAGAGGTTCGAATGTCTGAAGCCTTGCAAGAACTTGGTGCCTATCTGGCGCAAAAATGCCCGGATGCGGTGATCGCCAGCGAATTGGCCTTTGGGGAATTGAACGTCACCGTTCAGCCCGCGCATCTGGAAAGCCTTGTCACCTTCCTGCGCGATGACGCGGCCTGCCGCTTCACCTCGCTGGTGGATATCACGGCGGTGGATCACCCCGAACGCGCGCCGCGCTTTGATGTGATCTACATGTTCCTGTCGATGTATAAAAACCACCGCGTCCGCCTGAAGGTGGCGACGGATGAGGATGATATGGTGCCGTCGATCGTGGCCATTCACCCCGGCGCCAATTGGGTAGAGCGCGAGGTGTTCGACATGTTCGGCATCCTGTTCTCGGGCCATCCGGACCTGCGCCGCATCCTGACCGATTACGGTTTCCGCGGGCATCCCTTGCGCAAGGACTTCCCGACCACGGGCTATACCGAGGTTCGCTATGACGAGGCGCAAAAGCGCGTCGTTTATGAGCCGGTGAGCCTGGTGCAGGAATACCGGCAGTTTGATTTCATGTCCCCGTGGGAAGGTGCGCAATACATCCTTCCGGGCGACGAAAAGAAGGCGGGGTAAGCCATGGACGGCGATATTCGGCAGAACTCCTACGACGACGGCAGCCACGAAGGTCTGGCGGGCGAGCATCGTATCCGTAATTTCAACATCAACTTCGGCCCGCAACACCCTGCTGCCCATGGCGTTTTGCGTCTTGTGCTCGAGTTGGATGGCGAGATTGTCGAACGTTGCGACCCCCATATCGGGCTGTTGCACCGCGGCACCGAAAAGCTGATGGAAAGCCGGACTTACCTGCAAAACCTGCCGTATTTCGACCGCCTCGACTATGTGGCGCCGATGAATCAGGAACATGCTTGGTGTCTGGCGATTGAAAAGCTGACCGGCACCGTGGTGCCGCGTCGCGCCAGCCTGATCCGCGTGCTGTATTCCGAAATCGGCCGTATTCTGAACCACCTTCTGAACGTCACGACCCAAGCGATGGACGTTGGCGCCCTGACCCCGCCGCTTTGGGGGTTTGAGGAACGCGAAAAGCTGATGGTGTTCTATGAGCGGGCCTGTGGCGCGCGTCTGCACGCCGCCTATTTCCGCCCCGGCGGTGTTCACCAAGACCTGCCGCCGGCGCTGATCGATGATATCGAACAGTGGGCGAAAGAATTCCCGCGCGTTCTGAATGACTTGCACGGGCTTTTGACCGAAAACCGCATCTTCAAGCAGCGCAATGCCGATATCGGGATTGTCACCGAACAGGATATCTCCGACTGGGGTTATTCGGGGGTGATGGTCCGCGGTTCGGGTCTGCCGTGGGATTTGCGTCGCAGCCAGCCTTACGAGCTTTACTCGGAATTCGACTTCAAGATTCCGGTGGGCAAGAACGGCGATTGCTATGACCGCTATCTGTGCCGCATGGCCGAGATGGAAGAAAGCCTGAAGATCATCCATCAGGCGATTGCCAAATTGCGCGCGCCCGAAGGGCAGGGCGACGTTCTGGCGCGTGGCAAGATCACGCCGCCGAAACGCG
Organism: uncultured Paracoccaceae bacterium; assembly: GCA_937927675.1. GTDB lineage: Bacteria > Pseudomonadota > Alphaproteobacteria > Rhodobacterales > Rhodobacteraceae > Tabrizicola_A. Next base: position 68,337 of record CALBSG010000161.1, read on the forward strand.
GCGAGATGAAGCGTTCGATGGAAGCGCTGATCCACCACTTCAAACTTTACACCGAAGGGTTCCACGTTCCGGCGGGCGAAGTTTACGCCGCGGTCGAGGCCCCCAAGGGCGAATTCGGCGTTTATCTTAAGGCCGATGGCACCAACAAACCCTACCGCGCCAAGATCCGCGCGCCGGGTTATATGCACCTGCAATCCATGGACTACATCTGCAAAGGCCACCAGCTTGCAGACGTCTCCGCGATCATCGGCACGATGGACATCGTGTTCGGGGAGGTTGACCGCTAATGCTGCGTCGTCTGCACAAAGAACAACCGGCTTCCTTTGAATTCACCCCGGCGAACCTTGCCTGGGCCAAGGGCCAGATTTCGAAATATCCCGAAGGGCGTCAGGCCTCGGCGGTCATTCCGCTCTTGTGGCGTGCGCAAGAGCAGCACGGCTGGCTGACCCGTCCGGCGATTGAATATGTCGCCGATATGCTGGGCATGGCCTATATCCGGGTGCTGGAGGTTGCGACCTTCTACTTCATGTTCCAACTGCAACCCGTTGGCTCTGTGGCCCATATCCAGATCTGCGGCACGACGTCGTGCATGATCTGTGGCGCAGAAGAGCTGATCGCGGTCTGTCAGGAGTTGGTGGCAAAAGCCCCGCATACCCTGTCGGCAGACGGCAAGTTTTCTTGGGAAGAAGTCGAATGCATGGGCGCTTGCGCCAATGCGCCGATGGCCCAGATCGGCAAGGACTATTACGAAGATCTGACCGCCGACAAGCTGCGCGAATTGATCGGGCGCTTCTCGAAGGGCGAGGTTCCGGTGGCGGGGCCGCAAAACGGCCGCTACGCCGCGGAACCGCTGTCGGGTCTGACCACGCTGAAAGACCATGAAGCGGGCCGCAAGCCGTACAATGCTTCGGTTCAGCTTGCCGTGGATATTGGCGACAGCGTCAAGCGCATTGACGGCACCGAAGTTCCGTTGACGACGCCGTGGCTTGGCAAGGCTGCTGGCGCTGCTGCCAAGGCGGAGGACGCAACACCGGCCAAGAAAGCGGCCGCTGCCAAACCGGCAGCCAAAGTGGCTGCGCCCGCAAAGGCTGTTGCCTCTGACGCTGGCACGCAGCCCAAGGGGCTGAAGGCGCCGAAAAAGGGCAAGGCAGATGATCTGAAGACCATCGAAGGTGTTGGCCCGGCGCTGGAAAAGCTGCTGAACGAACTGGGGATCTTCCATTTCGAACAGATCGCAGGCTGGGGCGAGGCCGAGATCGCATGGATCGACGGCAATCTCAAAGGCTTCAAAGGCCGCGCAACCCGCGACAAATGGGTGGCACAGGCCAAGCTGATTGGTGAGGTCGGGATCGAAGAATTCCTGATCCGCGCCAAGACCAACAATTACTGACGGGGTAGGGGATGGCAGACCATCATCATGATCACGCACCCGTCGCTGGCCCTTGGGCTGGCGGTTGGCTGGTGGCGGCCGTTGCCGGGCTTTTGGCCGCGGTTGCGGCCCGCGCGATTGGCGAGGTGACCATGACCCCGGCGGTGCTCGTCGGGCTGGTGACCTTTGGCGTCTTCGGGGTCCTTTTGGGCGCCGGCGGCGTGGAGCGGGCAGAATTTGACGACCATGGCGACGACCATGGTCACGCGCATCACTAGGGCTGCGCGGGTGTCGGCCCCCGGGCGGGATCAGGAAACAGCCAAACAGGCGCGGCGTGCTGCGATTGTGATGGCTGGAACCATGATCCTGTGGATGGGGGCACAGGTTGTGGGCGGCGAGATGGGGTGGCCGGTGAAATACACCCTGCTTGTCGACTTGGCGGCGCTGGCCGGATTTATCTGGTCTTTGGTCGTGACGTATCAGATCTGGCGCAAGCGCCGGGGTTAGGAAGAGGGGCATCATGCTCAAGGATCAGGACCGCATCTTTACCAACCTCTACGGGATGCATGATCGCAGCCTTGCGGGCGCGAAACAGCGTGGCCATTGGAATGGCACGGCTGACCTTATCAAGCTGGGCCGCGACAAGATCGTGGACCTGGTCAAGGCGTCGGGTCTGCGGGGCCGGGGGGGCGCAGGCTTCCCGACGGGTCTGAAATGGTCCTTCATGCCGAAGGCGTCCGATGGCCGCCCGTCCTATCTGGTCATCAATGCCGACGAATCCGAACCCGGCACCTGCAAAGACCGCGAGATCATGCGGCATGATCCGCACACCCTGATCGAGGGGGCGCTGATCGCCTCTTTCGCCATGGGCGCGAACACCTGCTACATCTACATTCGTGGCGAATATATCCGCGAACGCGAGGCGCTGCAGGCGGCCATCGACGAATGCTATGATGCCGGGCTTTTGGGCAAGAACGCGGCCAAGTCGGGCTGGGATTTCGATCTTTACCTGCACCATGGCGCGGGCGCCTATATCTGCGGCGAAGAAACCGCTCTGCTCGAAAGCCTTGAAGGCAAAAAGGGCATGCCGCGCATGAAGCCGCCGTTCCCGGCAGGCTCGGGCCTTTATGGCTGCCCGACCACGGTGAACAACGTGGAATCGATTGCTGTCGTGCCGACCATCCTGCGCCGCGGCGCGGACTGGTTCGCCTCGTTTGGCCGTCCGAACAACGCCGGGACCAAGCTTTTTGGGATCTCGGGCCATGTGATGAACCCTTGCGTCGTTGAAGAGGCGATGTCGATCCCGCTGAAAGAACTGCTGGAGCGGCATTGCGGCGGCGTGCGCGGCGGCTGGAAAAACCTGAAAGCGGTCATTCCGGGCGGTTCCTCGGTGCCTTTGCTGACCCAAGCCCAGTGCAACGATGCGCTGATGGATTTCGATTGGCTGCGCGAGCAGCGCTCGGGTCTTGGCACGGCGGCGGTGATTGTCATGGACAATTCGACCGACGTCATCAAGGCGATCTGGCGCCTGTCAAAGTTCTACAAGCATGAAAGCTGTGGCCAGTGCACGCCGTGCCGTGAAGGCACCGGTTGGATGATGCGCGTCATGGACCGTCTGGTGCGTGGCGAGGCCGAGGTCGAAGAAATCGATATGCTCTTGTCCGTGACCAAACAGGTCGAAGGCCACACCATCTGCGCGCTTGGCGACGCGGCGGCTTGGCCGATCCAAGGTCTGGTGCGCGCCTTCCGCGAAGAGATCGAAGACCGCATCAAGGCCAAAAAGACCGGCCGTATGGGCGCGATGGCGGCTGAGTAAGTGAAGGGATTTGCGATCATGTCCACGGGTCTGATGACCGCTTGTGTTGCTTCGGGGCCCGCCCCGATGCCGCTTGCGGCCTCTGGCCCCGTGGCTATTTCGCATCAAGGTCTGGACTATATCGTTGATCTGCAACCGACCGTTTCCGGCGCGCAAATGACTGTGTCCGCCGAAACCGGGGCGTTGACCATGGATCAGGGTCTGGTGGCCAAAAACGTGGCGGGCGCGTTCTGCGCCAGCCGTCGCGCTGCCGTCGATCCGCGCGCCCTTGGGCGGTTTGTCGCTGGGTCTTGGGTGTTCAATGGGGGCTGCGCATGAAGATGTCGGCCCCTCGTCATGGCATAGCAAAGGCGATTGCTTCATCTGAAGGGGCAGGCAAGTCTTTGGAGTTCACCATGAAAACCTCTTTGAAAACCACCGTCGTCGGCGTCTTGGCCCTGATCGCTGCCCCCGCCCTTGCGCTGGAGCCGATCAACAAGGAACAGCATATCAACCACACGCTGTTGCAGGGCTTCATCGCCGACAAGATCGATGACAACTGTGATGGCCTTTCAGCGCGCAAATTGCAGGCGCTGTTTGAGTTGAACTCCTTGCGCAACTATGCGTTGGACAAGGGGTACAGCTCGTCCGAGGTGAAAGAGTTTGTCACCTCGAAAACGGAAAAGGCCCGCGGCAAGGCGGAAGCGATGGATTGGCTGCATGCGCAAGGCGCGGTGGACGGCGATCAGGCCAGCTTTTGCAAGATCGGCCGCGACGAAATCGCCAAGGACAGCCTGATTGGGCAGTTGTTGCGAGACGACGAGTAAAGGCGCGGGAATTGGAGTGCCGCTCTCGGGAAGGCCCGGTGGCGGAAACAGTGAAGGACGGGTAGGCAGATGACCAACCTCAAGAAGATCAGCATCGACGGCATCGAGGTCGAGGTGGATGGCGCGATGACCATCATTCAGGCGGCCGAGGTGGCAGGCGTGGAAATTCCGCGTTTCTGCTATCACGAACGTCTGTCCATCGCCGGCAACTGCCGGATGTGTCTGGTTGAGGTCGTGGGCGGCCCGCCGAAGCCTGCCGCAAGCTGTGCGATGCAGGTGCGTGACCTGCGCCCCGGCCCGAATGGTGAGGCACCGGTGGTCAAGACCACGTCGCCGATGGTAAAAAAGGCCCGCGAAGGGGTGATGGAGTTTCTTCTCATCAACCACCCGCTGGATTGTCCGATCTGCGATCAGGGCGGCGAGTGTGACTTGCAGGATCAGGCGGTGGCCTATGGTCTTGCGGGCAGCCGCTATAACGAGGTCAAGCGCGCGAGCGACAACCTGAACCTTGGTCCCTTGGTCAAAACCGAGATGACGCGCTGCATTTCCTGCACCCGTTGCGTCCGCTTCACCACCGAGGTTGCCGGCATCACCCAGATGGGCCAAACCGGGCGCGGCGAAGATAGCGAGATCACCTCTTATCTGAACCTGACGCTGGATTCGAACCTGCAGGGCAATATCATCGATCTTTGCCCGGTCGGTGCGCTGACCTCCAAACCCTATGCCTTCACCGCCCGTCCGTGGGAGTTGACCAAGACCGAATCCATCGACGTGATGGACGCGCTTGGCTCGAACATCCGCATCGACACCAAGGGCCGCGAAGTGATGCGTATCCTGCCGCGCAACCATGATGGCGTGAACGAGGAATGGATTTCCGACAAATCGCGCTTCATCTGGGACGGTCTGCGCCGTCAGCGTTTGGACACGCCGTACATCCGTGAGAATGGCAAACTGCGCAAAGCAAGCTGGGGCGAGGCGCTGGCCGCTGCTGCCGCGGCGATGAAGGGCAAGAAAGTCGCCGGTCTGGTGGGCGATCTGGCCCCGGTTGAGGCGGCTTATTCGCTGAAAACGCTGGTGGAATCGCTTGGCGGCAACGTCGAATGCCGCACGGACAATGCCAAGCTGCCGGCCGGCAACCGCTCGGCCTATGTTGGGACGGCGTCGATTGACGACATCGACAGTGCCAAGGTGATCCTGCTGATCGGCACCAACCCGCGTGTCGAATCTCCGGTGCTGAACGCCCGCATCCGCAGGGCATGGTCGAAGGGCGCGATGGTCGGCCTGATCGGCGAGGCTGCCGATCTGACCTATGACTACAAGCACATGGGCACTGACCGCGCCGCGCTGGTGGATCTGGTCGGCAAGGTGCAGGCCAAGGACAACACCGTGGTCATCATCGGCCAAGGCGCCATCAACGAGGCGGATGGCGAGGCGGTTTTGAGCCAAGCCATGGCTTACGCAACCGGGGCAGGGGCCAAGTTCATGGTTCTGCACACCGCCGCTGCGCGTGTGGGGGCGATGGATGTCGGCGCTGTGACCGAGGGCGGTCTGGCCAAGGCCACCGAAGGGGCCGAGGTGATCTACAACCTTGGCGCGGATGAGGTGGAAATTGCTGCTGGTCCGTTCGTGATCTATCAAGGCAGCCATGGGGACCGCGGTGCAATGCGCGCCGATGTGATCCTGCCGGGCGCCGCCTATACCGAAGAAAACGGGCTTTTCGTCAACACCGAAGGTCGCCCGCAATTGGCAATGCGCGCTGGTTTCGCACCGGGCGAGGCCAAGGAAAACTGGGCAATCCTGCGGGCGCTGTCGGCCGAGCTTGGCCAGACCCTGCCGTGGGACAGCCTTGCGGCGCTGCGCGCGACCCTCGTCGCCCAGCACCCGCATCTTGCCCGCATTGACGAGGTTGCGGCCAATGATTGGCAGCCCTTGGCGGTCAAGGCGCCTGCAAAGGCGACGTTCCGTCCGGTCATCCGCGAGTTCTACCTGACCAACCCCATCGCCCGCGCAAGCGCGGTCATGGGCGAGTTGGCGGCCATGGCCAAGTCCCGCGCGGCGGGTCAAATGGCGGCGGAGTAAACGGCCCATGTGCGTTGCCTGCAAAACCTTTGCCAGCCTCGGGATCGCCTCCGCGATCCTGTTCGGCTGCGCGCAAGGAAGCGAGCAGGCGTCGCAGGGCACATTTGCACCGCAGTACAACGGCATCGAGACGATCCTTTTGGACGGTGATCTGGTGAATTTCCGCGTGGAAATGACCGGCGCGCGCGACACCAAGGACGTTTCGGCCTATGCCGCTTGTGCCGCTGCGCAATATGCGCTGATCCGTGGCTTCGGATTTGCCCGGCATGTGCGCACAAATGTCGATAAACAGGGTGGAATTTGGCGCGGGGATGCGGTTTACACCATCTCGGCGGCGCTGCCCGAAGGGTTGAAAACGATAGATGCCGAAGTGACCGTGCGCGACTGCGGTGCGCAAGGTATACCGACGGTTTAAGGCCAAAAGGCTAAAGGGACGTGAGGGATCATGGCTGAATTTTTCCAGACGGGCGCAGGGATTGCGGTGCTGATTGCGCTGCAAAGTCTTGCCATCATCGCTTTCGTGATGTTGAGCCTTTTGTTCCTCGTCTATGGCGACCGCAAGATCTGGGCGGCTGTCCAGATGCGCAAGGGGCCGAACGTGGTGGGGGCCTTTGGCCTGCTGCAATCGGTGGCCGACGCCTTGAAATATGTCGTCAAGGAAATCGTGATCCCCGCTGGCGCTGACCGCCCGGTGTTCTTCCTTGCGCCGATGCTGTCCTTCGTGCTGGCGATCCTGGCTTGGGCCGTGGTGCCGTTCGATGATGGCTGGGTCTTGGCCGATATCAACGTGGCGATCCTATTCGTCTTTGCCGCCTCCTCGCTTGAGGTTTACGGCGTGATCATGGGCGGCTGGGCCTCGAACTCGAAATATCCCTTCCTGGGCTCGCTCCGCTCTGCCGCGCAGATGATCTCTTACGAAGTATCGTTGGGCCTTATCATCATCGGCATCATCATCTCGACCGGTTCGATGAGCTTTGGCTCCATCGTTGCCGCGCAGGATGGCGATCTGGGTCTGTTGAACTGGTACTGGCTGCCGCACTTCCCGATGGTGTTCTTGTTCTTCATCTCGGCCCTTGCGGAAACCAACCGTCCGCCCTTTGACCTGCCGGAAGCGGAATCGGAACTCGTCGCCGGGTTCATGGTGGAATATTCCTCGACCCCGTATCTTCTGTTCATGGCGGGCGAATATATTGCCATCTTCCTGATGTGCGCCCTGATCAGCCTGCTGTTCTTTGGGGGCTGGCTGTCGCCGATCCCCGGTCTGGCCGATGGCTGGTGGTGGATGGTTGCGAAGATGTGGGTGTTCTTCTTCTTCTTCGCCATGGTGAAGGCAATCGTGCCGCGCTACCGCTATGACCAGCTGATGCGTATTGGTTGGAAAGTGTTCCTGCCCTTGTCGCTGGGCTGGGTCGTGCTGGTGTCCTTCCTTGCAAAATACGAAGTTCTGGGTGCTTTCTGGGCACGCTGGACCATCGGAGGCTAAGGGCTGATGGGCATTTCGGTTCCTCTTTTCCGCCAACTGGCCGAGCTTGGGCCGCGCATTGCGCGTCCCGAGGCGTCGGTCATGCTTGGTCGGCAAAAGTCGGTGCTGAAGTCCCGCAACCGCAGCTATTACAAGACGGCGCTGAAGGCTTATGGCCACAAGACCACGGTGGACGAGTTGTTCGACACCACCGGCTTTGCCGAACCGATGCTGGAAAAGCTGGGGTTCGGTGCAGTCCAGACCATGGATTTTTCGGACTACGAAGGCGCGCAGATCCTGCATGACCTGAACCAGCCGGTTCCAAAGGATCTGCATGGCCGTTTCGACTTCATTCTGGATGGCGGCACGTTGGAACATGTGTTCAACGTCGCGCAGTCCTTCCAGAACATCTTTCACATGCTGCGCGCCGGCGGCACCTTTGTTTCTGCCACGCCCTTCAACGGCTGGCCGGGCCACGGGTTCTACCAATTCCAGCCCGATCTTGTCTGGTCGTTCTGGAAATATATGGCGCATTGCGAAGTGGTGCGCTGCATCGCCCTGCCGAATGACCCTGAAAAGCGGTCCTTCGATCTGCCTGACAACAAGGGCAGTGCGCGGCGGCGTGAATATGACGACAAGCTGCCTTCGGGCCGCGTGTTTCTGTATTATGAGGTCCGCAAGCTGGCGGACAGCCATTTGGGCGGGGCGGCCTTGCAGGCCGACTACGAGACCAAGTGGAAAAAAGGCTCTGACGAGGAGAGCGAGCAATGAGCATCGACTTTGGCCGCGCCACCAAATACTTCCTGCTGATGGATTTCTTCAAAGGCTTTGGCCTTGGCATGAAGTATTTCTTCGCCCCCAAGGCGACGCTGAACTACCCGCATGAAAAAGGCCCGCTGTCTCCGCGTTTCCGCGGCGAACATGCGCTGCGCCGCTATCCCAATGGCGAGGAACGCTGCATTGCGTGCAAGCTGTGCGAAGCGGTCTGCCCGGCGCAGGCGATCACCATTGATGCCGAACCGCGCGAGGATGGCAGCCGCCGCACGACGCGTTATGACATCGACATGACCAAGTGCATCTACTGTGGCTTCTGCCAAGAGGCCTGCCCGGTGGATGCCATTGTCGAAGGCCCGAATTTCGAATTCTCGACCGAGACGCGCGAAGAGCTGTTCTACAACAAGGACAAGTTGTTGGAAAACGGCGCGCGTTGGGAAGCCGAGATCGCCCGCAACCTTGAACTTGATGCGCCGTATCGGTGAGCCACAGATGACCGAAGCATTCACCAACGTTTTTCAGCAGATGATGGAGCAGGGCCAGAAGATGGCCGCTGCCTTCCGTCCTGCTATGGAAGGCATGGATGTGAAGGGCTTTGAGTCGCTGTTCCCGACCATGCCGAAAGAATGGATCGAGGCGTGGTTCGGCAAGACCTTCAACCCCGAGGGCCTTGATGCCCGCACCCGACTGTTGGTGACCATCGCGGCGCTGACCGTTTTGGGCGCGCAGGCCGAGGCGCAGTTGAAACTGACCATCCGTCACGCGCTTGAGGCCGGGGCGACCAAACGCGAGATCGCCGAGGTGATCTGGCAAATGTCGATGTTCGGCGGCTTGCCCGCCATGCAGAAGGCGCTTGAAATCGCGCAAGCCGTCTTTGCCGAAACGGCCAAGACAACTGGGGAGAAAGACGCATGACCGTCGCTGATTACGCCTTTTACGCTTTTGCCATTGTGACGGTGGCGGCCGGTCTGATGGTCACCATCAGCCGCAATCCGGTTCACTCGGTCTTGTGGCTGATTTTGGCCTTCCTGTCTTCGGCGGGGCTGTTCGTGCTTTTGGGCGCGGAATTCGTCGCCATGCTGCTGATCATCGTCTATGTCGGCGCGGTGGCGGTGTTGTTCCTGTTCGTCGTCATGATGCTGGACGTCGATTTCGCCGAGTTGAAGGGCGAAATGGCGCGCACCATGCCTTTGGCCTTGCTGGTCGGGGTCGTGATCCTGATGGAACTGTCGCTGGGCATTGGGGCCTGGGTGCAGGCCGATGGCGCGATGGGCTTGCGTGCGGCCGTGGCGCCTGCGGCGGCCGAGGTGGAGAACACCCGCGCGCTTGGCCTTCTGATCTATGACAAATACATCCTGCTGTTCCAGCTTTCTGGCCTGATCCTTTTGGTCGCCATGATCGGCGCGATCCTTTTGACCATGCGTCACCGCAAGGACATCAAGCGCCAGAACGTGCTGCACCAGATGTGGCGCGATCCGGCCAAGGCGATGGAACTGAAAGACGTGCAGCCGGGGCAGGGGTTGTAATCGGGTTGGGGGGAACCCCGACCTGCGTAGGGCGGGCTTCGGCCCGCCACGAACAAGACAAGACAACGGGCACAAAGCCCTGAGGGACATGAGAATGGTAGGACTTGAACATTACCTGACGGTGGCAGCGGCGCTGTTCGTCATCGGCATCTTTGGCATCTTCCTGAACCGGAAGAATGTCATCGTCATCCTCATGTCGATTGAACTTGTGCTTTTGTCGGTGAACATCAACTTCGTGGCCTTTTCGTCCTATCTGGGCGATCTGGTGGGGCAGGTCTTCACCATGTTCGTGCTGACCGTGGCCGCGGCCGAGGCCGCCATCGGCCTTGCGATCCTTGTGGTGTTCTTCCGCAACCGCGGCACCATCGACGTCGAAGACGTCAACGTGATGAAAGGCTGACCCATGGCTCAGATCATTCTCTTTGCCCCCCTGATTGGGGCTATCCTCTGCGGCTTTGGCTGGCGTCTGATCGGCGAAAAGCCGGCGCAGATCCTGACCAACGCCATGGTGTTTCTGGCCGCCGCGCTGTCGTGGAACATCTTCCTGACCTTTGATGGCGTTACCCAGCACATCACCGTGCTGCGCTTCATTGAATCGGGCGCCTTGTCCACTGAATGGGGCATTCGCATCGACCGTCTGACGGCGATCATGCTCGTCGTGGTGAACTCGGTCTCTGCGCTCGTCCATCTTTATAGCTTTGGCTATATGGCGCATGACGACAACTGGGCGCATGGCGAACCCTACCGGGCGCGCTTCTTTGCGTACCTGTCGTTCTTTACCTTTGCCATGCTGTCGCTGGTGACCTCTGACAACCTTGTGCAGATGTTCTTCGGCTGGGAAGGCGTGGGCGTCGCATCCTATCTGCTGATCGGTTTTTACTACCGCAAGCCTTCGGCCAATGCCGCCGCAATCAAGGCTTTCGTGGTCAACCGTGTCGGTGACTTCGGCTTTGCGCTTGGGATCTTTGGCCTGTTCTATCTGACCGACTCGATCAAGTTCGATGATGTTTTCGCCGCCGCTCCGACCTTGGCGGAAACCAACCTGCATTTCCTGTGGGCTGACTGGAACGCGGCCAACCTTTTGGGTGTGCTGCTGTTCATCGGTGCGATGGGCAAATCGGCACAGCTGATCCTGCACACCTGGTTGCCGGACGCGATGGAAGGCCCGACCCCGGTGTCGGCGCTGATCCACGCGGCGACCATGGTGACGGCGGGCGTCTTCCTTGTCTGCCGCATGTCGCCCTTGTACGAATACGCCCCGCAGGCCACCGCCTTCATCACGGTTCTGGGCGCGACGACCGCGTTCTTTGCGGCGACCGTTGGTCTGGTGCAGAACGACATCAAGCGCGTGATCGCCTATTCGACCTGTTCGCAGCTGGGCTATATGTTCGTGGCGGCAGGCGTTGGCGTTTACCCGGTCGCGATGTTCCACCTCTTCACCCACGCCTTCTTCAAGGCCATGCTGTTCCTTGGCGCTGGTTCTGTCATTCATGCCATGCATCATGAACAGGACATGCGGAACTATGGCGGTTTGCGTAAAAAGATCCCGCTGACCTTCTTGGCGATGCTGATCGGCACGCTGGCCATCACCGGTGTGGGCATTCCGTTGACGCATTACGGTTTCGCCGGTTTCCTGTCGAAAGACGCCGTGATCGAAAGCGCCTATGCCGGTTCCAACTATGCCTTCTGGCTGTTGGTGATCGCGGCCTTCATGACCTCGTTCTACTCGTGGCGCCTGATGTTCATGACCTTCTGGGGCAAGCCGCGCGGCGACCATCATGCGCATGACCATGCCCATGAATCGCCTGCCGTCATGCTGATCCCCTTGGGGGTTCTGGCCACCGGCGCGGTCTTTGCGGGCATGCTGTGGTATGGCGTGTTCTTCGGCGATGAGGCCAAGATGCGGTCGTGGTTCGCCATGGCCCCGGCTGCGGCGCATGGCACCGAACACAGCACCGAAGAGGCTGCTGCGGAGGGGGATGCAGCGCACACCACCGAAGCCACCACCACAGAAGCCGCTCCGGCCGAGGGTGAAGCTGTCGCCACCACCGAGGCTGGCCATGACGAGGCCACGGCTGCTTTGGCAGCCCCCGCCGAGGAAGGCCACGCGGCTGCCCCCGGTGTCGCACCGGCTGGCGCGATCTTCATGGATGTGAAAGGCACGCCCACGCTGCATGCCGCGCATGAGGCCCCGACTTGGGTCAAGGTGTCGCCCTTCATCGCGATGATCCTTGGTTTTGCCTTGGCGTGGAAGTTCTACATCCGCTCGCCAGAGTTGCCCGGCCGTCTGGCTGCGGCGCAGCGTCCGCTTTACCTGTTCCTCTTGAACAAGTGGTATTTCGACGAACTTTATGACTGGATCTTCGTCCGCCCGGCGAAATGGCTTGGCCGTTTCCTGTGGCAAAAGGGCGATGGTGCGGTCATCGACGGTGCCTTGAATGGCATCGCCATGGGGATCATCCCCTTCTTCACCAAACTCGCAGGGCGTGCCCAGTCGGGTTATGTCTTCACCTACGCCTTTGCCATGGTTCTGGGGATCGCTGCCCTGTTGACCTGGACGGTTCTCGGGGGTCACTGAATCATGGATAGCCTCCTGTCTATCATCACCTTTATCCCGGCAGTTGCCGCCGCCATCATGGCGCTGTTCCTGCGCGGCGATGATGCCGCCGCCCAAGGCAATGCCAAATGGCTGGCGCTTTTGGCGACCATTGCAACCTTCCTTGTGTCGCTGTTGCTGCTGACCGGCTTTGATCCGGCCAATACCGGCATGCAGTTCGTCGAGGAACACACCTGGATTGCGGGCCTGAAATACAAGATGGGCGTGGACGGTATCTCGATCTTGTTCGTGATGCTGACCACCTTCTTGATGCCGATCACCATCCTTTCAACGTGGAGTGTCTCGACCCGCGTCAAGGAATACATGATCGCCTTCCTGATGCTGGAAACCCTGATGCTGGGCGTGTTCTGCGCGCTGGATCTGGTGCTGTTCTACCTGTTTTTCGAAGCTGGCCTTATCCCGATGTTCCTGATCATCGGGATCTGGGGCGGGGTGAACCGCATCTATGCGGCCTTCAAGTTCTTCCTCTACACCTTCCTGGGTTCGGTTCTGATGCTGGTTGCCATGATCGCGATGTATGTCGCGGCGGGCACCACCGATATTCCGACGCTGATGGCGTTTGAATTCTCGTCCGAGCCGATGGCGGTGTTGGGTCTGACCATCACGGGCGGTCTGCAGACGCTGCTGTTCCTTGCCTTCTTTGCCAGCTTTGCGGTGAAGATGCCGATGTGGCCGGTGCATACTTGGTTGCCCGATGCCCACGTTCAGGCCCCGACGGCTGGTTCGGTCATTCTGGCGGCGGTGCTTTTGAAGATGGGCGGCTATGGCTTCCTGCGCTTCTCGCTGCCGATGTTCCCGGTTGGCTCTTATGTCATGTCGGACCTCGTGTTCTGGATGTCGGCCATCGCCATCGTCTACACCTCGCTGGTGGCGCTGGCGCAGGACGACATGAAAAAGCTGATCGCCTATTCGTCGGTGGCCCACATGGGCTATGTCACCATGGGGATTTTCGCGGCCAACCAGCAGGGCGTTGATGGCGCCATGTTCCAGATGATCAGCCACGGCTTCATCTCGGGCGCGCTCTTTCTGTGCGTCGGCGTGATCTATGACCGCATGCACACCCGCGACATTGACGCCTATGGCGGCCTTGTGAACCGGATGCCCGCCTATGCGCTGGTGTTCCTGTTCTTCACCATGGCCAACGTCGGCCTGCCGGGCACCTCGGGGTTCATCGGTGAATTCCTGGTGCTGATCGGGATTTTCCAGGTCAACACCTGGATCGCCGCGATTGCCACCACGGGCGTGATCTTCTCGGCCGCCTATGCGCTCTGGCTTTACCGCCGCGTCGCCATGGGCGCGCTGGTCAAAGAGGCGCTGAAGACCATTCAGGACATGAGCCGCCGCGAGCGGGCGATCTTCGCACCTTTGGTCGTGATGACGCTGCTGCTTGGCGTTTATCCCGCGCTTGTGACTGACATCATCGGGCCTTCGGTGGCCCAGCTTGTGACTGACTACCACGCTGCCCTGCCCGAAGTGGCAGAGGCCGCCACGCATTAAGGAACCGATCCGATGACTGGTGTTGATTTCCAAATCCTCCTGCCCGAGATCCTCCTTGCGGTCTATGCGCTGGCCGCGCTGATGTTTGGCGTCTATGGCGGCAAAGACAAGTTGGCCGGGCTGTTGACCTGGGCCACCGCGGGGCTGTTCGTGGCGCTGGCCTTGCTCATCGCGCTGCGCGACGGGGTAGGGGCAACGGCCTTTGGCGGCATGTTCGTGGATGATGCCTTTGCCCGATTTGCCAAGGTGGTTGTCCTTGTGTCGGCCGCCGGGGTTCTGGTCATGGCGCAAGACTATATGGCGCGTCGCGACCTTGCCCGGTTCGAATACCCGATCCTTGCCACCCTTTCGGTCATCGGCATGATGGTGATGGTGTCGGCGGGCGACCTGATGGCGCTTTACATGGGGCTCGAGCTGCAATCGCTGGCGCTTTACGTCATGGCTGCGATGCGCCGCGATAGCGTCAAGTCCACCGAAGCCGGTCTGAAATACTTCGTCCTTGGGGCGCTGTCGTCGGGCCTGCTGCTGTACGGGGCTTCGCTGGTGTACGGCTTTGCTGGGACGACCGCCTTTGCAGGGATCGCTTCGACCCTGACGGAAGGCCACGCGCCTTTGGGCCTGCTGTTCGGTCTGGTGTTCCTGATCTCGGGCATGGCCTTCAAGGTTTCGGCAGCCCCCTTCCACATGTGGACCCCGGACGTCTATGAAGGCGCGCCTACCCCGGTGACTGCTTTCTTCGCAACCGCCCCTAAGGTGGCCGCGATGGCGCTGATCGCGCGGGTTATCCATGACGCCTTTGGCGGCATCCCGGACGATTGGAGCCAAGTGCTGGCGGCCCTTGCCGTGATCTCGATGTTCCTTGGCGCGGTTGCGGCCATTGGGCAAAAAGACATCAAGCGTCTGATGGCCTATTCGTCGATTGCCCATATGGGCTATGCGCTGGTGGGTCTTGCCGCGGCAACGCCGCAAGGCGTGCAGGCGACGCTGCTTTACATGGCGATCTATGTGACCATGAACCTTGGCACCTTTGCCTTCATCCTGTCGATGGAGAAGGACGGCCGCCCGGTGACCGAGATTTCGGCACTGAACCAGTTTGCCAAGTCCGAGCCGTTGAAGGCGCTGGCCATGCTGGTCTTGCTGTTCTCGCTGGCGGGGGTTCCGCCGATGCTGGGCTTCTTCGGGAAGTTCTATGTGCTGAAAGCCGCCGTCGATGCCGGGATGGTCTGGCTGGCGATGGCCGGGGCGGTCGCGTCGGTCATCGGGGCCTTCTATTACCTGCGTATCGTCTACTTCATGTACTTCGGTGCCGAGCAAGAGCCGGTGCAAAGCCGGATGTCGGCCGTGCAATGGGTCATGCTGGTGGCCGTGGCCGCGGTGATGATCCTTGGCATCGTCAACATGTTTGGGCTGGAACCGATTGCCCTGAACGCTGCCGAGGCGTTGATTGGATAAGGCTTGGCCTGAAGGGACCGGGCGGCATGTGCTGCCCGTGACCGACAGCACCAACGCCCATGCCTTGCGTGAGGCCCCGGCAATGTCGGGGCCTGCGTGGTTTCTGGGGTTGGAGCAGACCGCCGGGCGCGGACGGCGGGCAAGGGCGTGGTCCAGCCCGCGCGGCAATTTCCACGGCTCTTTGCTGTTGTTTCCGACCGAACGCCCCGATCAGGTGGCCTTGCGCAGTTTTGCGGCGGCCTTGGCCTTGCGCGATGCCTTTGTGGCCCTGACTGGGGTGCCGCAGGCCTTTTCGCTGAAATGGCCGAATGATGTGCTTCTGAACGGCGCCAAGGTGGCGGGCATTCTGCTCGAGGCGACCTCTGCCGGGGCCGGGGTGCAGGCGCTGGCCATCGGGATCGGTGTCAACCTGATCGCCCATCCCGATCAAAGCGTGATGGAGGAAGGCGCCTTGCCGGCGGTGTCACTTCTGTCGGAAACCGGGATTCGGGTGACGCCAGAGGCGTTTCTGGATGCCCTTGCCCCCGCCTATGCCAAATGGGAGGCGGTCTTTACCGCCCAGGGCTTTGCGCCCCTGCGGGAGGCGTGGTTGTCCCAAGCGGCAAAGATCGGGGAACACATCCGGGCGCGGACGGGAAAAGACACCTTCTACGGTGTGTTTGAAACCGTTGATTCACAGGGTAACCTTATCCTTGCGACGGCCACCGGCCAGATGGCCATTCCGGCTGCCGAGGTGTTTTTCTGAAAGGGGTGAGGGATGCTTCTGGCCATTGACTGCGGCAACACCAACACGGTGTTTTCGATCTGGAACGGCGCGAAATTCATCGCCACTTGGCGCATCGCGACCGACCACAAGCGCACCGCGGACGAATATTTCGTCTGGCTGTCCAGCCTGCTGGCACTGACCAAGACCGAGGCGCAGATCACCGAGGCCATCATTTCCTCGACCGTGCCGCGCGTTGTGTTCAATCTGCGGGTTTTGTGTGACCGCTATTTCGGCTGCCGCCCACTGGTGGTGGGCAGGCCGGATTGCCGGTTGCCCGTCACCCCCAGAGTCGACCAAGGCACGACGGTCGGCCCGGACCGGTTGGTGAACACGGTGGCGGGGCACAACCGCCATGGTGGCAATCTGATCGTTGTCGATTTCGGCACGGCGACCACATTTGATGTGGTGGACCATGACGGGGCCTATGTGGGGGGCGTCATTGCGCCGGGGGTGAACCTGTCGCTTGAGGCGCTGCATATGGCCGCCGCCGCACTTCCGCACGTGGATGTGTCCAAACCCGTCCGGGCCATCGGCACGAATACGGTGGCTTGCATGCAGTCCGGCGTGTATTGGGGCTATATCGGCTTGGTCGAAGGAATCACCCGCGAGGTGCGCCGCGAGCGGGCCGAACCCATGAAGGTGATTGCGACCGGCGGGCTGGCCAGCCTCTTTGCCCAAGGGACCGAGCTATTTCACGCGATCGAGGATGATCTGACCATGCATGGCCTTGTCCTCATCAACGATTACAATAAGGAAACCGCATGAGTGGCGAGCGTCTGATCTATCTGCCCCTGGGGGGCGCCGGTGAAATCGGCATGAATGCCTATGTTTACGGCTATGGCTTGCCGGGCAAGGAACGGCTGATGCTGGTCGATCTGGGCGTGGCCTTCCCCGATATGGACACCTCGCCCGGTGTCGATCTGATCGTCCCGGATCTGAGCTGGCTGATCGACAATCTCGATCGACTGGATGGCATCATCATCACCCACGCGCACGAAGACCATATCGGCGCGTTGGGCCATCTTTGGCCGCTGTTGCGCAAGCCGGTCTATGCCCGCAAATTCACCGCCTCTATCGGGCGGTTGAAGTTTGAAGAGGCGGGGCTGCCGCTGGACGCGATCATCACGGTCGAGCCGCGGCCCAATGTGGTTGAGATTGGTCCCTTCAAGGTGCAATTCCTGCCGCTGGCCCATTCGATCCCGGAAAGTGCTGGTCTTGTGATCGACACGCCTGCAGGCCGGATCGTACATACCGGCGATTTCAAACGCGACCCGACCCCGATCGTGGGCGAGCCGTGGGATGATGCGGTGATGGAGGCGGTCGCGGCCGAGGTTCCGGTCAAAGCGATGATGTGCGACAGCACCAACGTCTTTTCGCCTCTGCCCGGCCGGTCCGAGGCCAGCTTGGCCGAACCCCTGACCGAGCTTATCAAGGGTGCCGGTGGCATGGTGGTGGCAACCACCTTTGCCTCTAACGTTGCACGGTTGAAAACGCTCGCCGAGGCCGCACGGGCGGCGGATCGCTCGATCTGCATTCTGGGCCGGGCGATGAAGCGTATGGTTTCGGTTGCCGAGGAAACCCGCGTTCTGACAGGCTTCCCGCGCGTGATTTCGCCAGAAGAGGCGCTGGAAATCCCGCGTCGCAACCTGATGTTGATCGTGACCGGCAGCCAAGGCGAACGCCGGGCGGCCAGTGCGGCCCTGTCGCGCGGCAAATATCTGGGCTTTGAGATGAAGGCGGGGGATACCTTCCTGTTTTCGTCGAAGACCATTCCGGGCAATGAGCGCGGTGTCTTGCGCATCATGAACGCGCTGTCGGAAACCGGGGTCGATATTGTCGACGATCAGGGCGGTAAATATCACGTCTCTGGCCACGCCAACCGCCCCGATCTGGAACATGCGCATCGCATTTTCCTGCCTGATATGCTGGTGCCGATGCATGGCGAACATCGCCATCTGCGCGAGCATGTCCGTATCGCGCATGAGGCGGGCATCCCCGGCATTATCGCCACCAATGGCAGCATGATCGACCTGACGGGTGAGCTGCCGAAAGTGGTCGAACATGTCGAGACGGGCCGCGTCTATCTGGACGGTACGGTGCTGGTTGGCGCGATGGACGGCGTGGTGCGCGACCGGATTCGCATGGCGTTGAACGGGCTGGTCATGGTGACGGTCATTCTGGACGAGCAGAATGAGCCCTTGGGTGACGCTTGGGTTGAGGTGATGGGTCTGCCCAGCACCGGGCTTGGGGACAGGCCGTTGAATGAAACCATGGAAGCCGAGTTGACCGAGTTCATGGAACGCGCCTCGGGCAAGATCCTGTCGGATGACGACAAGCTGGATGATGCGATGAAGCGCATCGTTCGGCAGGTTGCAATGGAAGAAATCGGCAAGAAGCCCGAAGTTCGCGTGGTTATCAGCCGTTTGTCTGCCGAATAAGCCAAAGAACACACAGAAAAAAAGCCCCGCTTTTGCGGGGCTTTTTTGTTATTCGGCGGCGTTATCTTCGGCCGGGGCGAGGTCTGGTGCCTGCGGCACTTCGGTCGGGGCCTCGTCGGGCGTCTCGGCACTAGGTTTCAGCGCAAAGCTGCGCAAGATGAAGTCGGGAACGTGATCGCCCATGCCGACAACCCGATCGCCGCGGTCATGATCGCGGTAGCCGCGCTCGCGACGGTCATCGCGACGCTCTTCGCGACGGGGGGCTTCGCTGCGCTCATCCCGACGCTCATCCCGGCGGGGGGCGTCACGCCGGTCCTCGCGGCGACCGCCTTCACGACGATCCTCGCGACGCTCTTCGCGACGGGCCGGGGCTGCGGGTTCCTCAACGGCGGCCACGACCACCGGTTCGGCGGCAATGGGCTCCATCGAGGCCATTTCGTCATGCGGTTTCACCGGGCGGTCGCGCTTATCGCTACCACGCGGGCCACGGGTGCGCGGGCCACGGCCCTCGGTGCTGCGCGGGCGGTCGTGCCGCTCGGGGCGGTCGGCCACTTCGGCCAAAGCGCCTTCCGGCACTTCGCCACGCGGGATTTCCAATTTTACCAACGCCTCAATCTGTCCAAGGTATTTGGCATCCGCAGGGGTCGCGATGGAAAACGCCTTGCCCTGACGTCCGGCGCGGCCGGTGCGGCCGATGCGGTGAACGTAATCTTCGGGATGCGAGGGCAGATCAAAGTTGAAGACATGGCTGACCGAAGGGATATCAAGCCCCCGTGCGGCCACATCAGAGGCGATCAGCAGTTGAAGCGAGCCGTCGCGGAACGAATCCAGCGTTTTCATGCGCTGGCTTTGGTCCAGATCGCCATGCAGCGGTGCGGCGTTAAAGCCATGCGCCTTGAGCGACTTTGCGACCACATCCACATCCATCTTGCGGTTGCAGAACACGATGGCGTTGGTGCAAGTCTCACCTTCGGACCGGATCAGCGACCGCAGAATGGCCCGCTTTTCGGTAAAGGACTTGTCCTTGCGCGACGGCGTGAACTGGATCAGCTTTTGTTCGATGGTGGTCGAGGTCGTCGCTTGCCGCGCCACCTCGATCTTGACCGCGCCGGACAGGAAGGTGTTGGTGATCCGCTCAATCTCGGGCGCCATGGTGGCCGAGAAGAAGAAGGTCTGGCGGGTAAACGGGGTCAGCGAGAAGATGCGCTCGATGTCGGGAATAAAGCCCATGTCGAGCATGCGGTCGGCCTCGTCGACGACCATGATCTGCACGCCGGTCAACAGAAGCTTGCCACGTTCGAAATGGTCCAACAAACGGCCGGGGGTGGCGATCAGCACGTCAACGCCGCGGTCGATCAGTTTGTCCTGTTCGCCGAAAGAAACGCCGCCGATCAGCAGCGCCTTGGTCAGCTTGGTGTATTTGGCGTAAACATCAAAGTTTTCCGCCACCTGTGCCGCGAGTTCCCGCGTCGGCGCCAGCACCAAAGACCGCGGCATCCGGGCGCGGGCACGGCCCTGACCAAGAAGCGTGATCATCGGCAGCGTAAAGCTGGCGGTTTTGCCGGTGCCGGTCTGGGCGATGCCCAGAACGTCCTTGCCTTGCAAGGCATGCGGAATGGCTTGGGCCTGAATGGGGGTGGGGGTTTCGTATCCTGCTTCGGCAACAGCCTGAAGCACGCGCGGATCCAGCGCAAGGTCAGAGAATTTGGTCATCAGCGTCCTGAAACTGCGGGATCGGCCCGCAAGGGAAAGAGGGGACGCATTGTTCCGGGCGTCCCGGCGTCGTGGGGCCTCGTGCCCCATCAAGGGGGCGATACTGGAAAACGGCTCTTGCGTCAAGCAAACCAAGGAGAACGCGCGCCCCCCGGCGGTTGTGCCGGCGCGCGCGCGCAGAGGTCTTAGCCAATGTCGAAGGTCACGCCTTGGGCCAAGGGCAGGGTGCGGCCGTAGTTCAGCGTATTGGTGGCACGGCGCATATAGGCTTTCCACGCATCCGATCCGCTTTCGCGCCCGCCGCCGGTTTCCTTTTCCCCGCCAAAGGCGCCGCCGATTTCCGCACCCGAAGGGCCGATATTGACGTTGGCAATGCCGCAATCGCTGCCACGGGCCGACAGGAAGGTTTCCGCTTCGCGCATGTCATTGGTGAAGATCGACGAGGACAGGCCCTGCGGCACATCGTTATGTGCTTCAAGAACGTCGTCGAAGCTCTTGTATTTCATCACATAAAGGATGGGCGCAAAGGTTTCGTGCGCCACGGGGCCGATTTGACCGGGCATTTCCACCAACGCCGGGCGGGCATAGGCGCCACCTGCGGCCACAACCACATCACCGCCATGCACGGTGCCACCCGCAGCGCGGGCCTCGGCCAGCGCTTTTTGCATCGCATCCAGCGCGCCTTGGTCGATCAAGGGGCCAACCAGCACACCCTGTTCCAAGGGGTTGCCCACCTTCACGCTGGCATAGGCCGCCTTCAGGCG